>JBIQHP010000118.1:0-5422 GCA_044508495.1 Clavibacter sp. | reverse complement strand
CCATTCCGTGGCGGTAGGCGGCACGGATGCCGTTGACGTTGACGGTGGCGATGCGCAGTGGTTTCGACATGGCGGCAGTTTATCGGGGCCTACCGTCACGGCTCCCGCCCCGCCGGAGGAGTCGCGAGAGCCAGCCCCGCTGCCGTGCGGCGAGGGCGGCCCGCTGCGCCTCCTGCTCTGCGAGCGCGAGGCGCTCGGCCTCCCTGCGCGCCGCCGCCACCTTGGGATCGGCGGCAAGGCCGGCATCCGCCATGCCCACCGCGATCCAGCTCGCCCCGAGCAGAATGGCCGAGCACACGAGGTTGAACCAGATGAGCAGGCCGATGACGATCGCGAACGAGGCGAGAAGCGGATTGCGGCCGGCTCCGCCGAGGAGCGCCCCTCCGAGAACCTTGAGGGTGCCGAGCGCGACCGCGCCGAGGACCGAGCCGACGACAAGCCGCCGGAGGGGGATCGTCAGTCCCGAGAGCACCCGGTAGAGCATCCCGAGCACGACCGTGTCGAGCAGGAGCATGAGGGCGAGCCCGGCGATCCGCCCGGTCACCCCCGCGATCACCGAGCCCTCGCGGATGTCGAGCCAGCCGAGGGCGACGTCGAGCGCCTGGGTGCTGAACACCGAGAGCGCGGAGGAGACCAGGAGCGCCGCGCCGAAGCCGAGGGCGAGACCGAGATCCTTGAGCTTGAGGAGCAGGAAGTTGAGCCGCTCGCCGGGGAGGTCGAAGAGGGCGCGGACGGCGTCGCGCGTGGAGGAGAGCCAGCCGAGGGCGGTGAGCAGGAGTCCGGCGGCGGCGATCGCACCGGTCCAGCCGAGGATCTCGGCCTGCATGAGCTGATCCGGATCGATGATCCCCTCGGCACCACGCCAGGCCAGCAGCCCCGGCACGGACCGCGCGATCGTGTCGAAGAACGCTCCGCCCAGTGAGGGGTTGCTCTTGAGAACGAGACCGAACGCGGCGAAGCCGACCCAGATGGCCGCGAAGACGGCGAACAGGGCTTGATAGGAGAGTCCGCCCGCGAGCAGGAAACCGCGCCGATCGGCGTAGTGCTGGAACACCCTCACCGGTCTCAGGGCGAGGGCCCAGGCGACAGCTCTCCTGATCGAGGACACGCACCGAGACTACCGATCACCGCTGATCCGAGCCTGCGGATCCTCCTGCTGTCCCCCTAAGTGGGGACCGATCGGGGTACTTAGACGGTCCGGGACACTGGCATACTGGATCAGGCGCACGTACCCGACCTGCGTCAGGATGGCTTCCCCGCCATCGACTACCCCGCTTACCCGATCACCCCGCTCCCGTCACCGAACGGCGCCGCCGAGGGTCGCTACCGTGCCATGCCGCACGGTGCCTTCAGCAGCGCCGCGGTGCGCGCGGACGGCGTATCCGGTGCCTACCCCGAAACAGGCCCCATCCCCATGCGTTACTCCTTTGCGTCCTCCGCGTTCTCCTCCGACGGCGCCCGCCGCGCCGATCGTCTCCGACACCGCGTCGCCGCGATCGCGGCGATCCTCCTCACCGCGACGCTGGTCATGCTCTCCGTCCCGACCTCCACGAATGCCGCGAGCTTTCCCAGCGCGCCGTCGGTTCCGGTCAGCCCGGGCGCCGACCGGGCCGTTCTGAACATCAAGGTGGGCGGAGCGCGTAACGACACCGGGCTGCAGAGCATCGATCCACTGGCCGGGGTCGTTCTCGGCGCCTTCGCGACCACGAATCCGACCCCCATGACGCCTCTTGCGACCTGCACGTCCGGCAGCGACGGCTTCTGCTCGCTCGTCGTCTCGCCTGGCTCGACCGGAACGACCTACAAGATCAAGCAGGCGGCATCGGTGAGCGGGAGCGACGCCGCCCTGCACTACTACCAGAACCCGTCGCTCTCGACGAGCCTCAGCACCACTGGTTTCGTGAGCACTCAGTACGAGTTCACTACTCCGAGGATCGACCGCGGCAAGGTCTACACCTCGGGTGTCGACTTCATGACCAACAGCGGCGCGGACGTCAGGGCGTCCGGCGGCATCTGGCAGAACTCCTACGGCAATCCCACGGTCCCGGCGGTCTGCGGGCTGAGCACCGCGATCCTCGTCGACCTCTCCTCGAGCGTCGCCGTCGGCACCTACCTCGCCGACCTCAAGGAGGCGTCGAAGGCCATCATCGATGCGCTCGCCGGCACGCCGTCCAACGTCGCCCTGTACTCCTTCGGCACGAGCGCCGCCCTGCGGCAGGCCTCGCTCGCGACCTCCTCGGAGGACAACGTCAAGGCCCTCAAGAAGGCGGTCGACGATCTCACGATCGCGGGCTCCCAGTACACGAACTGGGACGCCGGCCTCTACCAGATGGCGGGGAAGGGCTACGACCAGGTGCTCGTCATCACCGACGGCAACCCGACGGCCTTCGGCTCGCAGACCCCGAGTAGCGTCCGCACCCGGTTCATCGAGACCGAGCAGGCCGTGGCGTCGGCGAATCTCCTCAAGAGCGAGGGCACCCGGATCGTCGCGGTCGGCGTCGGCGACGGAGTCTCCGGCCCCGGCGACAACCTGAAGGCGATCTCCGGCCCGGTCAAGGGCTCCGACTACTTCCAGACGAGCACCTACACCGAGGCGACGAAGACCCTCAAGGCCGTGGCCCTCGCCGGATGCACCGGCACCGTCACGGTCGTCAAGAACGTCGTCCCCTACACGAGCCAGGCGGGCTCGATCGTCGGCGCCACGCCGGTCGCCGGATGGGAGTTCACCCACTCGACGGATGCGCAGGGTGCGGCGACGCCGGTCCCGGCGGACGAGAGGACGGATCCGACCGGCTCGGTCAACTACGCGGTAGCCTTCGCCGCCGGCCGCTCGACGTCCTCCCTCACGATCACCGAGGTCCAGCAGCCCGGATACACGATCGTTCCGCGGGCGGGTTTCAACGCCGTGTGCACGAACAACGGCACGGGCGAGAACGTGCCCGTCGTCAACACCGCGGGCGGAACCCCTGGCTTCACCGTGCAGGCGGGCAAGCTCGACGTCATCAGCTGCGCCGTGTATAACCGTGCGCCGAGCCCGGCCGAGCTCACGCTCGTGAAGGAGGTCGTCAACGACGACGGCGGGACGGCGCTGCCCGGCGACTGGACGCTCAAGGCGACCCCGGCATCCGGCTCGCCGATCTCGGGGACGACGGGCACGACGTCGGCGGTGGCCGCGGGCGTCAGCTATGCGCTCTCCGAGTCGGGAGGCCCGGACGGGTACACGCTGAGCTCGATCCTCTGCTCCGTCGACGGCGCGCCAGCCACACCTGAGACGAGCATCGCTCTCCTGCCCGCTCAGCATGCGACCTGCACGTTCACCAACGACGACATCGCGCCGGAGCTCAAGCTCACGAAGAAGGTCTCGCCCAGCGGGGCGACCAGCCCCTCCCTGTGGACGCTCACCGGAACGCCCGCCGCAGCGGGTGCCGGCTCGGCGACCGTGAGCGGGAACGGCGGGACCGGCTACGTCGCGATCCGCGCCGGCGTCCCCTACAGCCTGAGCGAGACGCCGGTCTCCGGTTTCTCCGGCGCCGCGGAGTTCTCCTCCGGATCGTGGGTGTGCACGCCCGCCGGGGGCTCGCCCTCCACCCTGACCGATGGCGCGCTTCCGGCCCTCGCCCCTGGTGCGCGGGTGGAGTGCGTCGTGACGAACACGCTCGAGAGCATCGTCCCGCGCATCGTGAAGACGGCGGGGACGCCGGTGGCCAACGCCGACGGCACCTGGACGATCGGCTATGACATCGCCGTCACGAACCCGAGCGCGGTCGCCGCGATCGACTACGACCTCAGGGACATCCCCGCCTTCGGCGGAGACATCTCCTTCGTCGTCGTGGGGGCGGCCGGGCCGGGCGGTGCGATCGCCGGCTGGACCGGCGCGGCGCCGAACGATGTCCTCGCGACGGGGGCGAGTCTCGCGCCGGGCACGACCGTCCACTACACGGTGACGGTCAGGGCGACCGTCGCGAAGGGAGCCTTCGAGGCGACCCCGAACACCACGCGCTGCGGCACGGGGCCGAACCCGGCGAAAGGCGGGTTCCTGAACCGCGCGGTGCTGACCTCGAACGGAGTGGACTACCCCGCCCATGACTGCGTCGAGCCGGTCACGCCGTCCTTCGCCAAGTCGGCGGGCGTCGCGACCTCCAACGCGAACGGCACCTGGGACGTCACCTACACCCTCACGGTGACGAACCCCTCGAAGTCGACGCCGCTCGTCTACGACCTCGTCGACACCCTCGCGCTCGCTCCGGGCGTCGTGGTCGACGGCGTCGTCGTCACCGCGCCGGCGGGTGTGGTCGTCGCCGACCTGCCGTCGAAGCCGATCATCGTGTCGGCTGCGAGCCTCGCGGCGGACACCGTGGACACCTACCTCGTGACGCTCACGGTCTCGGTGCCGCCGACCGTCGACGCGGCGACGCTCGCCTGTGACGGCACGACGCCGGGCCACGGCCTGTTCAACTCGGCGGTGCTCTCCGCGGGCAACCAGGAGCACGCGGACGACGCCTGCGCGGGAGTGGAGCTTCCGAGTATCGTGCACGCCAAGACCGTGACCTCGACGAAACAGGAGGGCGACGGCACCTGGACGATCGGCTACGAGATCGCGGTCGTCAACACGAGCGACACGGTCGCCGGGCGGTACGACCTCGTCGACGTGCCGGCTCTCGGGGCGGGGATCACGGTGTGCGCTCCCGGCACCGCGACCGGGCCCGCTGCCGAGGCCGCGACCTGGAACGGCGTCGGCTCGACGGTGCTCGCCTCGAACACGCCGATCGCGGCGGGGGCGACCCACCGCTTCGCCGTGACGGTGCATGCGACCGTCGCCGCGGGCGTCATCGGAACGGATGCCGCGAACTGCACGATCGACGGCGCCGAGACCGGGACCGGGTTCCTGAACCGCGCGACGCTCACCACGGCGGGGGCATCCGTCGTGAAGGACGCCTGCTCGCAGCCCGTCCTCCCGCAGCTGCCGACCCTGCCGTTCGATCCGCCGACCCTCGCCGACAGCGGTGCGCAGGTCGCCGGGTGGTTCATCGCGGGGCTCGCCCTCCTCGCGGCCGGGATGCTGCTGGCCCCGTTCCGCCGGAGCGCCGGGAGGCATCGCGCATAGCGAGCGCGGCATCCGAGGCATGGCGTGCCGGAACGCCCTCCCGACCGCGGTAGACAGAGAGGTCTGGTCAGAATCGGGCCGATGGGTCATACTGGAGAAGGAAGGCGGTATATCTCTCGGATTTGCGCCTTCGGATGCGTGCGGGGGTGCGTATGGATCAGGTGGATTCGATGGAGGCGGAGGTCTCCGACGAGGATCTCGTGCTGCTCGCACGCGAAGGCGATCGCACGGCGTTCGGCGAGCTGTGGAGACGCCACGCCCGAGCCGGGATCGCCGTCGCGAGGCGATTCACCTCGAGCCTCGACGCGGAGGACCTCG
>JBIQHP010000117.1:0-5483 GCA_044508495.1 Clavibacter sp. | reverse complement strand
GCGGCCACTCATTGCAGGCGATGACGGGCCCATCCGTTCGGTTCTACTGACTGCCGAAGCAGCGTTCTTCCGAAGGCTCCCCGGTGATCGCCGGATCGACGCCTCTGCCGACGATTCTAGCGCCTCGCCGCACCTAGGCGGCAGGATGCCATCAGAGAGGAGGGAGCCCGCGTTCCTTCGCCTCCCGAACCGGGACAAGCTCATCTTCAGGAACGCGGCCCGCGAGATCCCGGAGCATGAAGCCGCAGGCCCAGGACACAGCCCTCGCCGGCAGCTCGTCGAGGCGAGCCGCCTCGGTCCAGCCTGCGACGAAGGCTCGCCAGGAGGGATCGCCGCGGTGACGTCTCGCCTGGGGGTCGAGCCGGAGGACGGTGGCCGTTCGCGCACGGTCGAGGACCGGATCCCCGCCGGCCGCATTGGTCCAGTCGAGCACGCCGGTAACCGCACCATCATCGTCCATCAGGATATTCAGCGGGTGCAGGTCAAGATGAAGGAGCCGCGGCGAACTCGACGGATCCGCTTCGGCAACCTCGACGACCAGAAGGCCTGCGGGAGCTTGGACGGCGCCCAGGACCAGCTGTGCCTCGCCGCAGACCCGGCCCCGACTCCGGGCCGAGTCCTCCTCGAAGGCATCGGGCATCCAGGCGTGCCTGCCCGGCAGCCGTCGCGTGAGCATCGCCGCACCCCCGGAGAGCTCGACCTTGCCCAGGACCTCCGGAACGGGAAGCACCGCCGATGCCGCCGATACGGCACTTATCTCGCGGTCGATGTCGGCACTCTCGCCGAGGCTGATCACCCGATCCTCTGTTGCGAAGACCATGTTGGTCTCTCCGCCGAGACTTACGAGCTCGCCGAGGGGAATGTCGAAGCGGGCCGCGGCCTCGATCAGTAACGGCGGTGTCAGCGGATCCAGGATGTCCATGCCTCAGCCTCTCGATCCTCCGGTCGCGAGCGGCACGGTGAGCCGCACGCGGTAGCCGGAGTCGCGCGGACCCGCCTCGAGCGAGGCACCGAGCAGCTCGGCGCGTTCCGACATCCCTGTGAGCCCGTAGCCCGGCTCGGAGGCGATGCTCGGCTCGCCCGAACCTCCGTCCTCCACCGTCAGCACGACGACGCGCTCTGACCACTCGAGGCGCACCTCCACCGACGCCCCGACGGCATGCTTGCGCACGTTGGAGAGCGCCTCCTGGGCGGTTCGATAGAGGGCGAGGCCTGCCTCCGCGTCGAGGGGAAGCGGGTCGCCGATCACCGCGAGCCGCACCCGGCCCGGGGCCGAGAGCCGATGCTCGGCGACGAGCTCGGGAAGCTGGTCCGGGCCGGGCATCCGCTCCCCTCGCAGCGCGGCGACCGCGCGCCGCGCCTCCTCCAGTCCGGTGCGGGCGAGCCGGTGCGCCTTCGTGACGGAATCTGCGAGAGCCGGTGGCACGCCATCTTTGCCGGCAAGGAGCCGAGCGCCCTCCAGCTGGATCGCCAGCCCTGAAAGGGTATGGGCCAGGACATCGTGGAGGTCTCGAGCCATGCGAGCCCGCTCCGCCATGGCGTAGGACGC
Source organism: Clavibacter sp. (assembly GCA_044508495.1). Lineage (GTDB taxonomy): Bacteria > Actinomycetota > Actinomycetes > Actinomycetales > Microbacteriaceae > Terrimesophilobacter. The sequence goes on along the minus strand of JBIQHP010000117.1, from coordinate 3,934 downwards.
CTGCTCCGCCTGCCTGCTGAGCTCCACTTCGCGCAGCAGCCTTGCCACCTCATCCCGCCGGTTCCTCTCCCGCACGAGGAGGAAGCCGATCGAAAGGAAGAACGCGACTCCCACCACCGTTGCGAGCCCGCTGAGAATCGTGTCCTGACCCAGCACGAGCTGCACGGTGAGATGAGCGGCGGTCGCGACGGAAAGGACGATCGCCAGGATCCGGCGCGGCTCGCGCCACGCAGCGAGCGCGCCGAGGAGGAACAGCGCAAGGGGGCTCGTGGAGACGAGCCAGTAGAGGCCGACGACCGATATCGCCATGATGGTGAACAGGAGGACGACGAGCATCTCGGGCATCCTTCGCCGAAGCAGGAAGACGGCGCTGGCGGCGGCGAACGAAACCAGCGGGACCATTGCAGGCAACCCTCCGACGATCGTCGTGGCGATCACGACGAGGGCGACCATGGCCGTGCCGAGACCGGCCAGCAGTCGCTGAGCTACGTCCATCCAAGACACTGTGGCACAACGGAACTGCTCGCCTCAATCGCTCTTCTCCACCCAGGGGTTGAGATCCGCCGAGGTGCAATCAGCGTCCGGGATGAGGAGGTACGAGGTCCCACGTGGCACGCTGGAGGCATCCCGACGGGAGGGGTATGCCATGGCCGAGGTGCGGGTGCTCATCGCCGACGATCAGAAAGTCGTCCGCGACGGGCTCGCAACCCTGCTCGACCTGCTGGAGGGCGTCTCCGTCGTGGGCAAGGCGATCGACGGCGATGACGCGGTACGACAGACGATGGCGCTCGACCCCGACGTCGTGCTCATGGACCTGCACATGCCCAACCGGTCCGGGGTCGAGGCCACCGAACAGCTCATCGCCCTGGGCGCACGCGCCCGAGTCGTGGTGCTCACGACCTATACGGACGACGAGTGGGTGTTCGCGGCGCTCCGGGCTGGGGCTCGCGGCTTCCTCACGAAGGATGCTGGAGCCGACGAGATCCGCAGCGCCATCCTTACCGTCTCGGCCGGCGAGGCGCAGCTCGACCCGAGCGTGCAGCGCCGCCTCCTCGACGTTCTCGGAAAGGGCGATGCGGTCCAGGTGCCGGAGTCGAATCCGGACAATCTCACTCCACGGGAGGTGGCCGTGCTGGGCCTCATCGCGACCGGACGATCCAACTCGGAGATCGCCCGAGAGCTCTTCGTCTCCGACGCAACGGTGAAGACGCACGTCAACCACCTCCTCGCGAAGACCGGAATGCGCGACCGCGCCCAGCTCGTCCGCTACGCCTTCCGGCACGGGCTCGCCACACCCTGACTCCACCCGAAGGTGGAGAGCGACCTTCCACCCGCACGCCGATGGGCGGCCGGCGACGATCCGCCAGCATCGTGGATATGAGCATGTACAGCCGCTACCTCAGCACCATCGCCGGAGGCGGGGAGACCGAACGACTCGTCTTCTTCAGCGACGCCGTGTTCGCCATCGCGATGACCCTGCTCGTCGTGGAGCTGCACGCCCCCGAGGTCTCGAAGGAGGAGCTCAGCGCCGCGCTGGCCGAACTCGGGCCGCAGTACCTGAGCTTCGTCCTGAGCTTCGTCGTCATCGGCGCCGTCTGGATGTCCCACCACCGCAAGTTCCGCGCGATCGTCGGCTACACCCAGGCTCTCGTGCGCCTCAACCTCCTCATGCTGCTGATCGTCGCATCCCTGCCGTTCTCCACCGCCGTGCTCGGGAGATACGGCGACGAGCGGCTCAGTGTGTACATCTACGCCGCCTCCATCTGCCTCATCGGCTTCGCCCTCAGCGCGATGTGGCTCTACTCCTGGCACACCGGGCTCATCGACCCCGCGATCGGGATCGACGTCTTCCGTTACGTGCTCGTGCAGTCCTTCCCGATTCCGGGAATCTTCCTCCTCTCGATCCCCGTCGCCGCGCTCGCCGGCGCGAACGTGGCGGAACTCACCTGGGCGGCTGCCATCCCGGCATCCGTCGTCATCACCCGCATCTACCGCGCGCGCTCCGTGCGTGCGCTGGCCGACGAAAGGCACGCATCATGAAGCACCACCCGCTCACCGTCTTCTTCATCCTGGCGTTCCTGCTGCCATGGTTCGTCTGGGGTACCACGATCGCTCAGAACGCCGGGTTCATCGGATGGCACATTCCCGAGTCGCTCGCGTTCTGGATCGGCCTGCCGCTGGCCACCTACGGCGCGGCGGCGCTCACCGGGGGCTGGCCGGCCGTCAAGGACCTCCTGCTCCGCCTCATCCGCGTCAAGGTGCGGTGGGTCTGGTATCTCCTGGCGCTGCTCCTGCCGGTGCTTCTGGCCGCGGTGATGATCCCTCTCGGCCTGGTCGCCGGCACGCCGGCCGCCGTCGGCGCCGCTGTCGGGGTGAGCGCACTCCCCGGGCTTCTCCTCTTCAACGCCTGGATGTGGCTCATCACCGAGGAGAACGCCTGGCGCGGCTTCGCCCTGCCCCGGCTCCAGGAGCGATTCAACCCGCTGGTGGCCTCGATCGTCCTCGGCATCGCCTGGGCGTTCTGGCACCTGCCGCTCTTCCTCATCCCCGGCAGCTTCCAATCGACGATCCCGTTCCTCGGGTTCCTGATCTCGACGGTCGCCACCTCGGTGCTCCTCGGCTGGCTCTTCAACCACGCGCGAGGCAGCGTCCTCATCGCGGCCCTGTTCCACGCCGCCACCGACGTGACGATCGCCTTCACGGGCGTCATGACCTCGGGTTCAGTGCTCTTCTGGAGCTTCGTCGCCGTTCAGGTCGTCGCTGCATCCGTCGTCTCGCCCGACCTGGCGCGCCTCCGCGAGGAGGCTTCGATATGGCGGCGATCACCGGCTACTAGGCAGGGCGCCCTGCTGTAGACGCCTCCCGACGGCCCGTTCAGCGGGCGCGCTGCGCGACGAGCGCGCTGAGCACGGCGGCGCAGGTTTCGGCGTCGTCGACCGTCACGACGAAGCGCTTGTCGTCGCTCCTCGTCACCTCGACGCCCGTGCCGGCGCGCAGGATGACCCCGGTTCGGCCGCGGCCGCCCCAGCGCCAGCCCCATCCGCCGAAGTCGCGGGAGGGATTCACGTCGACGACACGCACCGAGCGGATGTCGTCGAGCGGGATGCGCCGCCTCGGCCAGCCGAGAACACCGCGCACGAGGAGGCCGCGCTGATCGGCGACGACCCTCCACCAGGTGTTCGTGGCGACGAGGATCGAGACGGCGGCGAGCACGATGACCGCGAGCCAGAGCGCCTCGCGATCGGAGACCAGCACGAGCACGAACACCGCCACGACGAGCAGCAAAGCGAGCAGCACGACGGCGAGCGCCACGTTGCCGAGTCGTGCGGTGCGCATCCAGGAGACCCGCTCGTCACCTTCGATAGCGAGTGGTCGCGGTGTCTTCCCCGCCTCATCCACCGTCTCTCCGGGCGGCAGGAGGAACCAGCCGGCGACCGCGAGCACGAGGCCCACACCGGCGCCGAGTGCCAGCAGCGGGCCGACATCCGGTGCATCATGCGCGTCGGCGAGTCCGCGCTGCACGGCGACGGCCCCACCGAGGCCGATGCCGAGAAGCGACGACAGCCACAGGCCGGCCGCGACGAGGAGCTTCTGGTTCCAGGTCGGCCGGCCCGAGGGTGCCGGGTGGCGGGTGACCACGATGGCGAAGGCGCTGAACAGCACCGTGACGCCGAGGGGCAGGAAGAGGAACGGCACGGCCGGCCCGAAGCCGTCGGGTCCGGCACCGCTCCAGTGCACCGCGATGGGGTCGGGCAGCTCGGGCGCCCAGGCGAGCATGAGCGCGGTCGCCACGGTGGCGATGGCGAGCGGGACGACACCGCCGAGGAAGACGGCCCGAACCCGCGTCGACCGGGTGAGCTCCTCGTCGGTGATCTTCTGCTCGGTCACTGGTAGGCCTCCCTGATGAGCGCCGCGAGCGCGGCGGGCGCGATGT
>JBIQHP010000116.1:0-5746 GCA_044508495.1 Clavibacter sp. | reverse complement strand
CGGCTGCGTCACCGTCTACGTTCCGCGGGAGTACCTCCTCCTCACCCCCGACACCACGCCCGAGGCGGCCGAGGTCGTCCACAAGCTCTTCAAGGCTGACGCCCGCCCGATCGACGGTCTCGTCGATGGCGAGCAGTACTACGTCGTCAACCAGGGCCCGGGTTCCTTCCAGCTCTCCCACACCCTCGGCGGGCCGGTCATCGACCTCGGCATCGAGGATCGGGGTGCGGGCGACGAAGCAGGGTCCTTCCTCGCCGGGCCGGTGGATCTCGGCGCCGGGACCGGCATCGGGCGCATCGTCATCGACCTCACCGCCGGTGCCTCGGGCACGCAGCTCCTCAAGCCGATCTCGCAGTTCGGCACCGTGCCGAACGGCGCCCGGATGTCCTCGACGACCGTCCGCTCGGCCGGCGGCGGCTTCGTCAACGTGCAGAGGGCCGAGACCACGACCTTCGTCGACGCCGACATCGCGGTGACGATCGGCGGCGGCGCGAAGGTCACGAGCGGCGGCGACTTCACGCTCACCACGGATGCGCTCGGCATGGGATCCTCCGACTCGACCAACGGCGGCGGCGGCTTCATCGCGATCGGGGCTTCGCAGTCGAGCTCCACCGTCAACATCGACACCGTCATCACCGTCGGGGCCGGGGCCGTCGTCGAGTCGAAGTGGAACCTGCAGATCGAGTCCACGACCCGCGGCGACGTGCGCGCCTACTCCTCCGCGAAGGCCGGCGGCCTCGGCTCGGGCGTCGATGCCCGATCGAAGGCCAGCCTCACCGCCAAGACGACGATCGACATCGACGGGTCGCTCATCGCCGAGCACCTGCTCGGCATCCGGGGCTATGTGCAGCCGAACGGGGACGTCTCGGCGTCCGCCGACGCCTCCGGCCTGGGCGCCGACTCGAGCGGCAACGACTGCGGAGGCAACTGCGGGCTCTACGTCACCGCCTCCGTCGACATCGACGTGGCCGGCGCGACGACCGTGCTCCGTGGCGACGAGCTCGACATCGTCGCCACCATGGGGACCACTCCCGGCGGCAACGGTGGGCGCCTGACCTCCTACGCCTACAGCCGGGCGCGCGCTCTCGGCGCCGACTCCGATGCGACGAGTACCGTCCAGATCCGCGGCGGCGCGACCATCACGGTGCATGCCGGCGTCGTCCTGACGGCCTGGGAGCGGATGCGCCTGGCGGCTCTCTCGACCGGGCTCTTCGCCTCCTCCGTCTCGAACGCCAGTTGCGGCTGCCTCGGTGGCGACACCGACTCGACCGCGAACATCGACTACGTGACCACGTCGAAGGTGCTCACCGAGCCCACGGTGCTCGTCGAGACGGCGCACCTGTACGTCGACACCGTGCAGAACAACCCGGGCTGGACTCGCGAGACCCACCAGAGCAAGGGTCTCTTCGACGGCGGCTCGAAGAGCGGCGGCATCACCAACACCGGCAACCGGCCGATCGTGTGGGAGGCCGACGTCATCCTCCACGACGACAATCCGCAGCTCTACATCGCCGCGGACGGGACGATCCTCAAGAAGTACGGCGTCGAGGTGAGCGACGGCAACGGCACCTACTACGGCGTCGGCGACCGCGTACCGGACGACGTGACGATTCACGTGGACCAGATCGACAACGACGGAGGCACGACCGCGGACTTCACGATCAACGTGAACGGCGCGGGCGGCGACCGCACCCTCACCGGCACCCGCGGCAGCTTCCAGATCCGGAGCACCTTCGACTTCGTGCGGATCTACAACTGGTCCGACCGCGACCTCGTGCTGAGCGGGATCGACGTCGTGAACCTCGAGGACCTCGCCGCGACGGTCAGCCTGCGCGCCTACAACGAGGCGGAGGTCTTCCGCTACACCATCCGGCCGCCGGTGTTCACCGAGACCCGGGTCGAGGTCGTGAACTACCTCCTGGGCGGCGCGGACAACTCGATCACCCTCACCGGGACGATCTACAACCCGATCGGCACGGTCGTCGTCGACAACCGCAACGGCGACGTGCTCTCGGAGACCGGCGTCGTGGCGATCATCGCGAACGTCGTCGAGCTGACCGCCTCGAACGGCAGCATCGGAACGCTCGGCGACGGCACGACCGGGCGGGTTCCGGTCGTGGTCCAGCTCATCGAGAGCGCCTATGGGACCGCCCCCGACCCCATCACGAAGCGCGAGGTCTCGATCGTGCTCGACGCCAAGACCGACGTCGTGGTCGATCTCACGGTCATCCGGCGCAGCGGCGAGACGACGCCGCTCGTCTGGACGATCCAGCAGATCCATGCGGGAAAGCACATCGACCTCGTCATCGGCGACACCCTGGTCGGCACCGAGCCGGCGCCGTTCCAGGGCCATGAGATCCAGAACGACGTCTACGACGCTCCGGGCGCGAACTATGGCGGCCTCGTCTCCCCCCCGACCGGCCTGTATTCGGTGTTCTTCTACTTCGACCAGACGTTCTCCTACGGCGACGTCCTGCTCATCGCATTCGGCGACGACACGACGCCGGAGGACAGCGCGTACGTCTTCCAGGACGTCTCCGCGGGCGAGGTCATCGGCATCCGGCACGAGTCGGCGACCACGACCATCGACTTCGACGTGCACACGGACATCGACGCCGCCCTCGTGAGCAAGCAGGACCCGTCGATCGTCTACTCGACGAGTAACGGATCAGGCCGGATCGACCTGTTCACCAACGGCGAGATCGTCTCGGTCGAAGTCCACGGCGACCTGCTCGTGGGCACGATCGAGTCCACCGACTCGGATGTGACCCTCACCGCGCAGGACACCGGCGCCTCGATCCTCGACGCGGTCGACGACGGCGACGCCCGTGTCATCGGCACCGTCGTGACCCTCACCGCGAACGGCACGATCGGCCGGGTCGAGCCGGCCGTGAACGTTCTCGAGATCCGCTCGTCGAACGCGGCTCGCGGCAAGCTCGTCGCTTCCGCTCCGGGCGGCGTCTTCATCGCCCAGGTGACCGGCGATCTCGTGCTGGGCTCGGTCGTCGCCTCCGCCGGCGACGTGGCACTCGCCGCCCTCGCGGGGTCGATCCTGAACGACGTCGACGACGGGACGACGCGGGTGACCGGGCACGACATCGACCTGACCGCCCCGGGCGGCCGTATCGGGACCGCGACGGGGACGGCGGATGTCGTCGTCGACACCGCGGACGACGGGCGGCTGCTGGCCGATGGTCGCGACGGCGTGTTCGTGACGGAGGCCACCGGATCGCTCAACCTGCTGCTGGCCCGGTCCTCCGACGGCGCGGTTCGCATCACGGTGCCGTTCGTCGCCGGCGGACCCGATGAGGACCTCACCCTTCTCGCAACGGGCGAGTCCGTGGACGGCCTGGTGCAGATCCTGGTCGGCGGGGCCATGGCCAAGGACGAGGTCGAGCTGAGGATGGGCAACGATTTCTCGGCTCCGATCGGCACGCTCATCGAGGGTTCGAACGTCATCGTCCGGACCGCGTACGGCCAGGACCCCGCAGCGCCGGTCGCGACGACCGCCTACTTCGGCGGAACGGTGACGGGCACCGACCCGGATGCCACGATCGAGGTCTTCGGCGGCAACGGCGACGACACCGTGACCTTCTTCGAGACCTTCCTCGACGGGCAGACGACGGTGTACGGAGGAGCGACCGCGGCATCCGTCTCGTCGGACGGCGACGACCTCGTGGTCATCACGCGCATCACCATCCTCCCGGGCACGCACCTCGGCACCGCCGCCGACGACTTCCTCGGCCTGCCGATCCAGAACTCCCTCCGGGTGGACGGTCAGAACGGCTCGAACCACGTCGAGGTGACGGCGTGGGGCATCGACGACCCCGACGCGCACGAGACCCGCATCGAGGTGGTCGGAACCGGCACCGACCCGTTCGCGATCAACACCCTGACCGTGAACGCCGCGGACGGCGACGATGTCGTGCTGCTGCGCGCCGTGACCTACATCCCCGGCCTCCCGGCCTCGCGGCCGGCGTTCGTCGCCGTCGCGAGCGGTGAGAGCACGGTGGAGCGGATCAGCTACGACCGGAGCGTGAACGGCAAGCTCACCGTCAACGGGCTCGACGGGAACGACCTCTTCGTGTTCGACGACACGAGCTCGCCGTCGACCGTGAACGGCGGGGACGGCGACGACACCTTCATCGTCGGGCAGTTCTTCGACACCGAGCGCACAGGGCAGTTCCTTCAGGACGAGGACGCCTTCCCCACGGCCCTCACCGAGCTCGGCTGGCTGAGCCCGGGGATCAGCCGGCCCGCCGCGCTCTACGGCGGTGCGGGAGACGACCGCTTCCTCGTCAACTCCAACCGTTCGGAGCTGAGGATGGAGGCGGGAACCGGCGACGACGAGTTCGTCTTCGTGACGAGCGTCCCGGTCGGAGTCTTCGCTCCGGCGAGCGGATACGTCGAGCAGGGCTTCGTCTCGCTCGACGGCGGAACCGGCCACAGCACGGTCGAGATTCAGGCCGCGGACACGTCCGCGATCGTGTTCGACCCGCTCTGGTGGACGGTCGTCGGAGGCGGTCTGTCGCTCGATCTCTACGGCTTCACCGCGGCGCCGTCGATCGTCGCCGTCGACCCTCCGTCGACGCCGATCGGGCTGCCCGGCGAGGACGGGGTCGTCCTCCTGCTGAGCGCCTTCGCCGTCAACATCGCCCCGCCGTACGTCTTCGACGGCCGGGGCGGCAAGGATGCGATCGTCATCGTCGAGACCGGCGGGTGGACGAACGTGCATCCGGATGGCCCGCTCATGGACTCCTACACGATCAAGCTCGCGAAGGCCCCGACGGCCGACGTGTACATCACGATCACCTCGGCCTACGGCGGCGGCCTGCCGTTCGCGCAGTTCTCGCTCGACGGCGGCACGACCTGGGTCTCGCGTGCGGTGCTCAGGATCCTGGCCGGCGACACGAGCGAGCACCAGATCCTGGTTCGCTGGGCCGACCCGAGCCGTCCGCTCAGCGACCTTCCTCCCGGATCGACGGTCGTGACGCTCAGCCACACGGTGTCCAGTGCGGACCCGGAGTTCGACGGCATCGACGTCCGCAATGTCTACGTGAACCTCTTCAAGGATGCGCGCCTCGAGCCGGCCGGACCCACCGACCCTCACCTCGCCGGAACAGGCGCGTCGCCGGGTCCCGCATCCGGCCTCGGCTGGCTCCTGCTGCTGGCCGGCCTCGCCCTGGTGCTCGTGGGGAGAAGGCGCAGGGAGCAGCCGCACCCGTCCTCGAGCCGGGCGTGACGCTCCTCGGCTGAGCCCTCTCTCTTCCGCGACGATGCTCGTCTCGTGGCAGCCAGTGGTATGGCGCACGAAATGATAGTAAACTTGAGCCGAACAGACTCAAGTTCAGTCGACGACAAGTGGAAGGGTATAGCGTGGCCAACATGCAGGGGGCACCGGCCAGCGACGAGGAGCAGAAGACGGCCCTCGAGCAGTACGGCGTGGATCTCACCGCGATCGCACGGACCGGCAAGCTGGATCCGGTCATCGGGCGCGACGCGGAGATCCGCCGGGTGAGCCAGGTGCTCACGCGGCGCACGAAGAACAACCCCGTGCTCATCGGCGAGCCCGGAGTCGGCAAGACCGCCGTCGTGGAGGGCCTCGCCCAGCGCATCGTCGCGGGGGACGTCGCCGACTCGCTCAAGAACAAGCGGCTCGTGTCGCTCGATCTCGCGGCCCTCGTCGCCGGGGCGAAGTACCGCGGCGAGTTCGAGGAGCGGCTCAAGGCCGTGCTCAAGGAGATCA
>JBIQHP010000115.1:0-5831 GCA_044508495.1 Clavibacter sp. | reverse complement strand
TCCTCCAAGGTGCTGCCGCGGCACTGGCGCTGCGGCGATATCCGACCAGATTACCTAATGTTACGAACTTCCTTGCAACCCTCCGAGGGGTGTATCGAGCAATGGTTACCAAGCTGCAACGGCGATCCGCGGCGGATCGCGGGCGGCTCAGAGGATGTCGCTGCGGCCGGAGAGCTTGAGCGCGTCGACGACGGCCTTGACCCGCTGCGCATTCGCGCTCGTGGTCACCAGAAGAGCATCCGGAGTGTCGACGACGACGATGTCCTCGACGCCGATGAGGGAGATCAGACGACCGGTCTGGCTGATGACGACGCCGCTCGAGGCGTCGGCCAGGACGCGGGCGTTCTCGCCCAGGATGGCGAGGTCCGACTTCCTCCCGCCGGAGTGCAGTTTGGCGATCGCGGCGAAATCGCCGACGTCGTCCCAGTCGAATCCGCCGGGGACGACCGCGAGCCGGCCCGCCGCCGCCGCCGGCTCGGCGACCGAGTAGTCGATCGCGATCTTCGTGAGCCCCGGCCAGACCCGGTCGACGACGGTGCCGCGCCGATCGGTGTCCCAGGCCTCGGCGAGCTCGGTGAGGCCCTCGAGGAGCTCCGGCTGGCTCTCGCCGAGCTGCTCGAGCAGGCGGTCCGCCCTCGAGATGAACATCCCGGCGTTCCACAGATAGTTCCCGTCGGCGAGATACCCCTTCGCGACCTCGAGGCTCGGCTTCTCGACGAACCGGTCGGCGCCGGCCGCCCCTGGGGCGCCCGCGATGCCGAGCCTTCCGTTGCAGTGGATGTAGCCGAATCCGATCGCCGGCTCGGTCGGGGTGATGCCGATCGTCGCGATGTAGCCGGCATCCGCCGCCGCCACGGCCTCGCCCACCGCGCGATGGAACCCGCGGATGTCGCCGATGACGTGGTCGGCGGCGAAGGAGCCGACGATGACGTCGGGCTCCCTGCGGTGGAGGATCGCGGCGGCGAGCCCGATCGCCGCAGAGGAGTCCTTCGGCTCGCTCTCCAGCACGACGTTGCGGTCGGCGAGCTCGGGCAGCTGATCCTCGACGGCGGCGCGGTGCGCGCCACCCGTCACGACCATGATGCGATCGGCGCCGGAGAGCGGCTCGAGCCGGTCCCAGGTGGCGCGAAGGAGGGTCTTCCCCGATCCCGTCAGATCGTGGAGGAACTTCGGGGCGTCGGCTCTCGACAACGGCCACAACCGGGATCCGATGCCCCCAGCGGGGATGATGCTGTAGAAGCGGTCGAGGCCCTTCGGCGTGTTGGCCATGGCGTTCAGACTAGCGAACGCGGGAATAGACTGGCATTGTCGGCAGTACGTGAAGCGCTGCTGCACATGGTCGGAGTATCAGCAGGAAGGTTGGTCGTGCCTGGCAAATCGGCGGGAACCGTGGCGTCTCCGGCGCCGGGTGGCAAGTATCCGCTCCCGAAGTTCGCGAAGCCGAAGGCCCCGGCCGGGACCGTCTATCGCGGCAACGTCGGGATGTGGTCGTGGGTGCTGCACCGGATCACCGGGGTCGCGATCTTCTTCTTCCTCCTCGTGCACATCCTCGACACGGCGCTCGTGCGGGTGAGTCCTGAGGCCTACAACGCGGTCATCGGCACCTACAAGAACCCCGTCATGGGCCTTGGCGAGGTCGCCCTCGTCGCCGCGATCGGCCTGCATGCGCTCAACGGCCTGCGCATCATCCTCATCGACTTCTGGGCCTGGGGCACGAGGCACCAGAGGCTCCTGCAGTGGATCGCACTCGCCCTGTGGATCGTCCTGCTCATCGGCTTCGTCCCGCGCCACCTCATCAACGTGTTCTCGGAGGTGGCGCCGTGACCATCACGATCGACTCGCCCCGGGCGCCGCGCACCGTCCGCCGCGGCGGGATCAACTGGGAGAAGTGGGGCTGGATCTACATGCGCGCGAGCGGCGTCGTGCTCGTCGTGCTCATCTTCGGCCACCTCTTCGTGAACCTCATGATCGGCGACGGCGTCAAGGCGCTCGACTTCGCCTTCGTCGGCGGCAAGCTCTCGAGCCCGTTCTGGCAGGTCTGGGACACGCTGCTGCTCTGGCTCGCGCTCATCCACGGCTCGAACGGCATGCGCACGATCACCAACGACTACGCGCACAACCGTCTCGTCGGCGTCATCCTCAAGGGCGCCATCCTGGCCGCCACCGTCGTCCTCCTCATCCTGGGAACCCTCGTGATCTACACCTTCGACCCCTGCCCGGCCGGCTCGCCCGCCGACCTCCTCCCCTCCTTCTGCCCGGCAGCGGGATCATGACCCAGCCGGATCAGGGGGACGTGATCGACGGCGTCCACTATCACAAGCACGACGTCGTCATCGTCGGCGCCGGCGGCGCCGGGATGCGCGCCGCGATCGAGGCAGGGCCGAAGGCGAGCACCGCCGTCATCTCGAAGCTCTACCCGACGCGCTCGCACACGGGTGCCGCGCAGGGCGGCATGGCGGCCGCCCTCGCGAACGTCGAGGAGGACAACTGGGAGTGGCACACCTACGACACGGTCAAGGGGGGCGACTACCTGGTCGACCAGGATGCCGCGGAGATCCTAGCCAAGGAGGCCATCGACGCGGTCATCGACCTCGAGAACATGGGACTCCCCTTCAACCGCACACCGGAGGGCCGCATCGACCAGCGCCGGTTCGGCGGCCACACGCGCGAGCACGGCAAGGCGCCCGTGCGGCGGGCCTGCTACGCGGCGGACCGCACCGGCCACATGATCCTGCAGACGCTGTACCAGAACTGCGTCAAGCACGGCATCAACTTCTTCAACGAGTTCTACGTGCTCGACCTGCTCATGGTGGACGTCAAGGGCTCGCGGCGCCCGGCCGGCGTCGTCGCCTATGAGCTCGCGACCGGCGACCTCCACGTCTTCCAGGGGAAGTCGATCGTCTTCGCCACGGGTGGATTCGGCAAGATCTACAAGACCACCTCGAACGCCCACACGCTCACCGGAGACGGCGTCGGCATCGTCTGGCGCCAGGGCCTCCCGCTCGAGGACATGGAGTTCTTCCAGTTCCACCCGACCGGGCTCGCGGGCCTCGGGATCCTGCTCTCGGAGGCAGCGCGCGGCGAAGGGGCGATCCTGCGCAACGCCGACGGCGAGCGGTTCATGGAGCGCTACGCGCCGACCATCAAGGACCTCGCCCCGCGCGACATCGTCGCCCGCTCGATGGCGACCGAGATCCGCGAGGGACGAGGCGCCGGCCCGTACAAGGACTACGTCTACCTCGACATCACCCACCTCGAGCCCGCCGTCATCGACGCGAAGCTCCCGGACATCACCGAGTTCGCCCGCACCTATCTCGGCGTCGAGCCCTACACCGAACCGGTTCCCGTCCTGCCGACCGCGCACTACGCGATGGGCGGCATCCCGACGACGAACGACGCCGAGGTGCTGCGCAGCAACACCGAGATCGTGCCCGGCCTCTTCGCCGCCGGCGAGTGCGCCTGCGTGAGCGTCCACGGCTCGAACCGGCTCGGCACGAACTCGCTCCTCGACATCAACGTCTTCGGCAAGCGGGCCGGGAACAACGCGGTCGCCTACGCGAAGAAGGCCGACTGGGTCCCGCTGCCCAAGGATCCGACGGCGGGCGTGCGCAAGCTGCTCGACCACGTGCGCGGCGGCGACGGCAGCGAGCGCATCGCCGTCATCCGTCGCGAGCTGCAGGAGGCGATGGACCGCAACGCCCAGGTGTTCCGCACCGACGACTCGCTGCGCGAGGTCGGCGACCTCATCAAGACGCTGCGCGCCCGGTACCGCAACGTGCAGGTGCAGGACAAGGGCAAGCGCTTCAACACCGACCTGCTCGAGGCGGTCGAGCTCGGCTTCCTGCTCGACCTCGCCGAGGTCGTCGTCTACTCCGCGCGCAACCGCAAGGAGAGCCGCGGCGCCCACATGCGCGAGGACTACCCGAAACGTGATGACGAGAACCTCATGGTTCACACGATGGCGTACCTGACCGGTGACGCCGAGTCCGCCGAGGCGGACGACCACATCAAGCTCGACTGGAAGCCGGTCGTCGTCACGAACTACCAGCCGACGGAGAGAAAGTACTGATGGCATCCGAGGTTCTCGAGAAGAGCGGGCCGCGCGCCCACGACGCCGTTCCGACCTTCACGGTGACGATGATCGTGCGACGGTTCGACCCCGAGGTCGACGAGGAGCCGCGCTGGGTCGACTACGACCTCCAGATGCACGGGACCGACCGCGTGCTCGACGCGCTCCACAAGATCAAGTGGGAGATCGACGGCTCGCTCGCCTTCCGCCGCTCCTGCGCCCACGGCGTCTGCGGCTCGGACGCCATGCGCATCAACGGACGCAACCGCCTCGCCTGCAAGACCCTGCTCAAGGATCTCGACATCTCCCAGCCGATCTACGTCGAGGCGCTCAAGGGCCTGCCGCTCGAGAAGGACCTCATCGTCGACATGGAGCCGTTCTTCGACAGCTTCCGGGAAGTGCAGCCCTTCCTCATGGCCGCGAGCAAGCCCAAGGACGGCAAGGAGCGCCTGCAGAGCCCCGAGGACCGCGCCCGCTACGACGACACGACCAAGTGCATCCTGTGCGCCGCCTGCACCTCGAGCTGCCCGGTGTTCTGGACCGACGGCCAGTACTTCGGGCCTGCCGCGATCGTCAACGCGCACCGCTTCATCTTCGACTCGCGCGACGAGGGCTCGCAGGTGCGCATGGACATCCTCAACGACCAGGAGGGCGTCTGGCGCTGCCGCACGACCTTCAACTGCACGGATGCCTGTCCCCGGGGCATCCAGGTCACGCAGGCGATCGCCGAGGTCAAGCAGGCGATCCTTCGCGGCAAGCCGTAACGGCGGGGCCGCGCGAAGAACGCCGGCGGCCCACCCGAAAGGCCGCCGGCGCCATCTCCCCCTTGATTCGGAGATATCCCTCGTACTGGAGGAGACCCGCTCTCACCGGAACTATGACGCGGAAATCCGAGAAAGCCTTCGGCGCTGCCTCTTCCCAGCACGTCCCTTCCCAGCACGTCCCTTCCCGGCGAGAGCTCTTCCCGGTGGCCCTCCCTCGGGTCAGTTGAGGAGCTCGACCGTGATCCCGAGCGTGTCGGACAGGAGTTTGAGCGGGATGTCGATCGGGACCGTGATGCCCAGGATCTTGAGATTCTGCTTGAGCTTGATCGGGCCGGCCCCGTCGGGAAGGGCGGTGATGCGGAGCGCCCACGTCCCGTTCGCCGCGACGACCGTCGTGTAGACCTGACCGGCGACCTGAGCGGACACCGTGGCGCCCGGCATGCCCGTGCCGTTGAGGTCGAGGTCGATGAGCGCTCCGACGAGGCCGTCTGGAGCGGTGTGCTCCGGGACAGGCCCGACCGGCAGGTTCGGGATGATGGCGTTGACGGGATCGGCGAGACCGCCGATGAGCTCGCCCAGCGGATCGGAGGCGCCTGACGGCGGCGCTCCCGCCTCGGGGTCGCCGATGCCGTCCGCCTCCGGATCGCCGACGGCATCGGCGCGGTCGGGCGGTTGCGCGCTGTCCCGGAACGCGGGCGGCACGGCGTCTGCCGTCGGCTGCAGCACGACCGCGATGCCTCCGCCCAGCGCGATCGTGACGGCGAGCGCACCTGCGAGCACCGGTGCGGATGCCGTGGTCGCCGTGGCCGCACCAAC
Source organism: Clavibacter sp. (assembly GCA_044508495.1). Lineage (GTDB taxonomy): Bacteria > Actinomycetota > Actinomycetes > Actinomycetales > Microbacteriaceae > Terrimesophilobacter. The sequence continues at coordinate 182 of JBIQHP010000115.1, read as the reverse complement.
GGCGGTCACGGCAGCGGGTGCGGCCGCCGCGATCGTGTCGAAGGCGGCGGGAACCTCCGGGAGCGGCATCGCGGAGGCGGCGCCGGCCGGGGCGAGTGAAGCGAGGAGCGATCCTCCCGCGGTGGCGCCGAGCAGGAGCGGGAGCAGGACGACGGCGAGGCTCGAGCCGACCTCCTCGACCT
>JBIQHP010000114.1:0-5883 GCA_044508495.1 Clavibacter sp. | reverse complement strand
TCTCGGATGCGACCCGCGAGCGCGTCGTGCAGGCGGCGGCCGATCTGGGCTTCGTCGTCTCCTCCGCCGCCGCGAGCCTCGTCACCGGCCAGACGAGGAATGTCGGGGTGGTCATCCCGGCCTTCGACCGCTGGTTCTTCGCCGAGGTCCTCGAAGGGATCGAGGAGGCTCTCACGACCGCGGGCTACGACCTCACGCTCTACCGGCTGAGCACCGATCCGCAGCGCCGCCGCAGGGTGTTCGACTACTTCCTCGTCCGCAAGCGCGTCGACGCCGTGATCGCGGTCGGGATCTCGCTCAGCAGGCACGAGGTCGACCTGCTCCACTCGCTCGGCAAGCCCGTCGTCGGGATCGGGGGCGAGATCGACGGCATCGCAACCCTCAGCATCGACGACGCCGCCGCCGCGAGGTTCATGACGGAGCACCTCGTGAGCCTCGGCCACACCCGGATCATGCATCTCGGCGGGGACCGGGACGAGCAGGCCGACTTCCACGTGCAGGACCTGCGGCTCGCCGGTGTGCGACTCGCCCTCGAGGCGGCCGGACTCACCCACGAGGACGACTTCCGGAAGGTCCCGTACACGGTTGAGGGCGGCTACGAGGGCGCGCTCGCCGTGCTCGCGGATCCCGGCTCGCGGCCGACCGCCATCGTGGCCGGATGCGACGAGGTCGCGATCGGGGTCATCATCGCGGCACGTCAGCTCGGCATCCAGGTTCCCGCTCAGTTGTCGGTCGTCGGCATCGACGGCCACAATCTCGCCTCCATGTTCGGGCTCACGACCCTCGAGCAATACCCTGCGCGTCAGGGCGCTCGCGCGGTGAGCGCGATCCTCGAGAGGCTCTCCCGCCACGAGACCGACCCCGTCGACGATCGCATCACGATGCCGGTCACGCTCGCGGTGCGCACGAGCACGACCGCACCGCCCACGGACGAGGCCGCCGGAGACGCCATCGCCGTATGACCGGTGGACACGACGAGCCCGGTGGAACTATCCTCACTGTGGGGTTCCGGCGGCACCGACGAGGCGAGATCGAGGATGCAGCCGAGATGGCGACGGGAAGAATCGTGCAGTGGTCAGGGAGCATCGACGAGTTGTCGGATGCCGTCGCGCGCCTTCTCGGAGAGGGCGACGGTGCGGGGGCGATCGAACTCATCGCCGCGGGGTGGACACGGCTGGCCAGCTCACGCGGGCGGGAGCTGCGTGAGCTCATCGAGGGCCTGCCCACCGACGATGGGAGCACCGACGAGTGGAGCACCGACCCTCGCCTCCTGACCGCGATCGGAGCGAGCTACCGCTCCGTCGGCTCCCCGAGCCGTTCCGCGGCGCTCCCGTACTTCCGGACCGCGAAGGCGCTGCTCGACGCGCAGGATCCGCCCTCGGTCGACACGACCGCACTCCTCGGCGTGCACCACGCCGCGGCCCTCCGCTCCCTCGGCCTGCTCGACCGCGCAGGAAGCCTCGCCGATGAGGCCTGGGACCTCCTCGAGGAGGATGTGACGCTCACCCCGGCGAGGAGAGTCGCGGTGCAGGCCGTCGCGGCGCTTCAGCAGGGGATGATCGCGATCCACCTCGGCGACTACGAGACCGCCGGCAATCGGCTGCGACTCGCCCACGGACTGAGCGAGCACCATCTTCCCGAGCCCGAGCTCGTCGAATGCCTCGCCGGCCTGAGCTTCCTCGAGTACACCCGGGGAGACTTCGACGGCGCCGAGGAGCTCGTCGCCCGCACGAGAGCCGCCGGCTCCTCCGCCGTCGTGGAGAGCCGGTTCGGCGCCCCCGCCCTCATCGTGGAGCTGCTCCTCGCCGTCGAACGCAACCAGCGGCTCGACGCGCTCATGCTCGCCGACCGCGTCCGCGCGGTCACCGAGCGCACTGACTGGGAGCCGCTCGGTCTCTACGCCACCGCAGCGATCTCCATCATCAGCGGCGGGCACATCGAGGGGCTCGATCACGTGCACCGGGCGCAGCAGCTCATCCGCTCATGGGAGGGGCCGGCGGTCGTGCGGGTCCTCTGCGAGGGCATGAGGGGAACTCTGCTCATGCACCTCGGCGAGGTGGCGGCCGCCGAGGAGATCATCAAGGGACTCACTCCGACCCAGAACCACGCGAACTGCCCCGCGCGCTTCCTCGCCGGCATCCGGTTCAAGGCCGGGGACAGCGCCGGCTGCCTCGCGGCTCTCGCGGAGTGCGAGCGGTTGGGCGAGGCCCACGCCAGCAGGACCCTGATCGACGTCCTGCTCCTCGAGGCAGCGGCGAACTACGACCTCGGCCACGACGTCGCCGCCGACATCGCATTCGACCGGGCACTGCTGTTCGTGAGCAGGACGCGCATGCGGACCCCCTTCACCCTCATCCCCGGCCCGACCATGCGCCGGATGCTGGGGCGCGCGGCCGACCGCGGTCAGCCCGATCACGTCCACGCGGTCCTCGACGACCTGCGCAGGGGCCTCGGCGGCCTCGGCGGGGTCTCGATGGAGCCCTTGAGCGACCGGGAGCGGGATGTCGCCCAGCACCTTTACCTCGACAAGACGCTCAGCGAGATCGCCGCAGAGCTGTTCATCTCCACGAACACGGTGAAGACCCACGTCCGCAGCATCTACCGCAAGCTCGAGGCGAGCAATCGCAAGGAGGCGGTGCGCCGGGCGAGGGAGCTCGGCCTCTCCCTGGAAATCACCCCTCACTAACCCGCTCTCACCGCTGTGCTCCGATGCCCGGCTGTGGTTGGATGAGGTCACGGGTCCGCAGGAGTTCCTCCATGCGGTGCCCCGGTGTTCGAACAGACGAATCGCGACGACCCGAATCGCGACTCGTGCTGCCCCCACCAAGGACCGCGAAGGTCACTCCGTCGGACCTTCCGGTATAGCACGGCCGGGCTGCTCGTCCCTGATCCCGAGTTTCCCGGCCGAGACGGAAAAGGCGCGGGACGCACCACGTGGTTAAGGTGTGTCCCGCGCCGCTTCCTGCGTCGCCGGTGAGGCGGGCTACTTGAGGGTGACGGTGGCGCCGGCCTCTTCGAGCTGGGCCTTCGCCTTGTCGGCGGTCTCCTTGTTGACGCCCTCGAGCACCGTGCTCGGCGCGCCGTCGACGAGAGCCTTCGCCTCGCCGAGGCCCAGGCTGGTGAGAGCGCGGACCTCCTTGATGACCTGGATCTTCTTGTCGCCGGCGTTGTCGAGGACGACGTCGAAGGTGTCCTTCTCGTCCTCCTCGGCGGCAGCGGCTCCGCCGCCACCGGCGGCGGGGGCGGCCGCAACGGCGGCGACCGGGGCGGCAGCGGTGACCTCGAAGGTCTCCTCGAACTTCTTCACGAACTCGCTGAGCTCGATGAGGGTGAGCTCCTTGAACGCGTCGAGCAGCTGGTCTGTGGTCAGCTTGGCCATGTTTCTCTCCTTGTGTGTACGTTGTCGATCTGGTCCGTCGGCGGGGCCGACGGGGGCTGTTTAGGCTTCCTGCTTGGCGCGCAGCGCGTCGACCGTGCGGACGGTCTTCGACAGCGGCGCGTTGAACAGGTAGGCCGCACCGAACAGCGACTGCTTGAAGGCGCCGGCCAGCTTCGCCAGCAGCACCTCCCGGCTCTCGAGGTCGGCCAGTTTCGTCACCTCTGCCGCACTGAGGGGGTTACCGTCGAAGTAACCGCCCTTGATGACGAGCAGAGGGTTCGCCTTGGCGAAGTCGCGCAAAGCCTTCGCCACGGCGACGGTGTCCCCGTGGACGAAGGCGATCGCCGAAGGGCCGGCCAGTTCGTCGTCGAACGAACTGATTCCCGCCGCATTCGCTGCGATCTTGGTGAGCGTGTTCTTCACCACGGCGTAGGTCGCGTGCTCCGCGATCGACCCGCGCAATTGCTTGAGCTGGGCGACCGTGAGGCCGCGGTACTCGGTGAGCAGGGCGGCGTTCGAGCTCCGGAACCTGTCCGTGAGCTCGGCGACCGATGCTTCCTTGTCCGCCATGGCACTCCTTCTGATTGGAGACCGCTCGAATCGAGCTCAGGCGAAAGAAAAAGCTCCGGCGCATGCGCACGGAGCAGGGATTCCGGGATCCGGATGACTACTTCACACACCTGCGCGGGCTCTCGCTTCTGCGATCCTTCGCGGCGTCCCCTTGCAGGCACGCCGAACCAGCGGTCTTTGGCTTCGTCAAGACTACGGGATCGATCGGTCCCCTGCAAACCGGGTCACGACGCTCATATCGCCCCCTCAGCGCGCCCGCAGACGCCCATTCGGACGAGACACCCCGCCGAGGCGACCTCAGTCGTCCGAACGGGCGGCACTCGGCGCGCCGAGGTCGTCGAACACATCGTCGTCGAGCTCGTCCGCGGCATCCGGGCTGGAGCGCCTGCGCACCGGGAGCAGCACGAAGATCGCGAGTCCCACGATGACGATTCCGAGCACGAGTGCGGCGATCGCGACCCCCGGCGGACCGGGCGGGTCGGCCGGCTCGACGACGGCGATCGACTTCTGGTAGGCATCCGGAGTCGTCGGCCCGGTGGCGCCGGAGACTCCCGCCACGAGCGGAGTGAGCACATCGCCGTCGATCGCGAACCAGGCCTCGCGGGCCGTATCGTGCACGAGCAGCGACTCGGGCGGCGCCGCGGCGAGCGCCCTGGCGAGCTCGGGCGGATCGAAGGTCGCGAGCTCCGGCAGCTCGGTGGCCGGGTTGATCCACACCGTGGCGAGGCCGAGTACCGTGCCGCGCACGCTCACCGGTGCGACCCAGTCGTTGGTCAGGACGGTCGGCACGTCGGTCCGCTCCCCCGCGAGGAAGTCCGGCGTCCACTCGAGGACCCGGGAGATCGCCCCGACCGTCGTCGTCGCGTCGAAGTCGATGCCCGAGGAGACTCCGTCGCCGGCGCCGTACAGGTCGACGAGCCTCGGGACGAGCCCCTCGGCGAAGTAGTCGGCGACCTGCTGCGGAACCTTCGGCTCCTCGGCCGCCGACGCGGGCGAGACCGCGAGGCCGCTGAGCAGAGCGACCACGACAGCACCGAGCAGCGCGAGCACATGCGCGCCCGCTGCGGGCAGCGTCTTCCCCATGGTCGCAATTCTCACGTCGGGTCCTTCGGGTGCGTGGGCTCCCCTTAGTCTGTCACCTCGGTCGCCGCGGGAGCGGCATCCGGTCAGTCCTGGTTGCTGAACGCGGCGTCGAAGGACTGCGCCGGGAGCTCCCAGAGGAGCGAGCGGATGTAGCCGATCGCCTCCTTCGCGCCGTGCAGCCGGTCCATCCCGGCATCCTCCCACTCGATCGAGATGGGCCCGGTGTAGCCGATCGAGTTGAGGGCGCGGAAGGCATCCTCCCAGGGCACGTCGCCGTGCCCGGTCGAGACGAAGTCCCAGCCGCGACGGGGGTCGCCCCAGGGCAGGTGCGAGCCGAGGATGCCGGCCCGGCCGGTCGCCGGACGCATCCGGGTGTCCTTGCAGTCGACGTGGTAGATGCGGTCGGCGAAGTCGACGATGAAGCCGACGGTGTCGATGCCCTGCCACATCATGTGGCTGGGGTCCCAGTTGAAGCCGAAGGCCTCGCGGTGGTCGATCGCGTCGAGGGAGCGCACGCTCGACCAGTAGTCGTAGGCGATCTCGCTCGGGTGCACCTCGTGCGCGAAGCGGACTCCCTCGCCGTCGAACACGTCGAGGATGGGGTTCCAGCGGTCGGCGAAGTCCTGGTAACCGGCATCGATGGTTTCCGCCGGGACTGGCGGGAACATCGCCACGTACTGCCAGATGCTCGAGCCGGTGAAGCCGACGACGGTGTCGACGCCGAGCTTGCGGGCGACCTTCGCGGTGAGCTTCAGCTCCTCCGCGGCACGCTGCCGCACCCCCTCGGCCTCGCCGTCGCCCCAGACCTTCGAGCCCACGATGGCCTGGTGCCGGAAGTCGATCGGGTCGTC
>JBIQHP010000113.1:0-6042 GCA_044508495.1 Clavibacter sp. | reverse complement strand
AGCTCCGGCGGGATGACCGGGACGACCTCGAGCACCATCGCGGCCGGCGAGTTGCCGGTCTGCAGGAACGAGTTGACGACCCTCAGGCGCTTGATCGCGCGGATCTTCTTCTGACCCTTGCCGGTGGCGATCTCCTCGTGCAGGCGGTCGGACTCGGCCTGCAGGTCGAAGGCCTGCAGGCGCTTCTGGATCGCCTCGGCGCCCATGAAGGCCTCGAAGTAGATGCTGTAGCGGTCCTGCAGCTCGTGGAAGACGGAGTCCTCGGGCTTGAGGTCGCCGACCTTGAGGTTGCGGAAGTCGTCCCACACGCGCTCGAGCTGGCTGATCTGCTCGTCGAAGCTCTTGCGGGTCTGCGCCATCTCCTTCTCGGCGGCGTCCTTGGTACGACGCTTCTGATCGGCCTTGGCACCCTCCTCCTCGAGCGCGGCGAGGTCGGTCTCGAGCCGCTGGAGGCGCTCGGCGACGCGGGAGTCGCGCTGGTTCTCCAGCTCCTTCATCTCGAGCCGGATCTCGTTCTCGAGGCCGGGCAGGTCGGCGTGACGGCCCTCCTCGTCCACCGAGATGACCATGTAGGCGGCGAAGTAGATGACCTTCTCGAGGTCCTTCGGCGCCATGTCGAGCAGGTAGCCGAGGCGGCTGGGCACACCCTTGAAGTACCAGATGTGGGTGACCGGGGCGGCGAGCTCGATGTGGCCCATGCGCTCGCGGCGCACGGAGGACTTGGTGACCTCCACGCCGCAGCGCTCGCACACGATGCCCTTGAAGCGCACGCGCTTGTACTTGCCGCACGAGCACTCCCAGTCGCGGCTCGGCCCGAAGATCTGCTCCCCGAACAGGCCGTCCTTCTCCGGCTTGAGCGTGCGGTAGTTGATCGTCTCCGGCTTCTTCACTTCGCCGTGCGACCACTTGCGGATGTCCTCCGCCGTGGCGAGTCCGATCCTCAGCTCATCAAACGTTGTGACGTCGAGCAATGTCTCTCCTAGTGCCTGAAATTTATGAGTTCGTTGATGGGCCGGGTTCAGATCTCGTCGATCGACGAGTTCTCGAACCGGGTGGAGATGTTGATGCCGAGCTCCTCCGCGGCGCGGAAGACCTCGTCATCCGTGTCCTTGAGGCTCACCGCCGTGCCGTCCGCCGAGAGCACCTCGACGTTGAGGCAGAGCGACTGCATCTCCTTGATGAGCACCTTGAAGCTCTCCGGGATGCCCGGCTCCTGGATGTTCTCGCCCTTGACGATCGCCTCGTAGACCTTGACCCGGCCGAGGATGTCGTCGGACTTGATCGTGAGCAGCTCCTGGAGCGCGTAGGCCGCGCCGTAGGCCTCGAGCGCCCACACCTCCATCTCGCCGAACCGCTGACCGCCGAACTGCGCCTTTCCGCCGAGCGGCTGCTGCGTGATCATCGAGTACGGGCCCGTCGAGCGCGCGTGGATCTTGTCGTCGACGAGGTGGTGCAGCTTGAGGATGTACATGTAGCCGACCGAGATGGGCTCCGGGAACGGCTCGCCGCTGCGACCGTCGAACAGGCGCGTCTTGCCGGTCGAGTCGATGAGCCGGTCGCCGTCCCGAGTCGGGAGCGTCGAGTCGAGCAACCCCTCGATCTCCGCCTCGAGCGCGCCGTCGAACACCGGGGTCGCGACCTTCGTGCCGGGCGCGGCCTTGTGCGCGGCCTCGGGAAGGTGAGCGGCCCACTTGGGCTTGCCCGCGACCTCCCAGCCCTGCTTGGCGACCCAGCCGAGGTGCGTCTCGAGCACCTGGCCGAAGTTCATCCGGCCGGGGATGCCGAGCGGGTTGAGGATCACGTCGACCGGGGTGCCGTCCGCGAGGAACGGCATGTCCTCGACGGGAAGGATCTTCGCGATGACGCCCTTGTTGCCGTGTCGGCCCGCGAGCTTGTCGCCCTCGGTGATCTTGCGCTTCTGGGCGATGAACACGACGACGCGCTGGTTGACGCCCGAGCCGAGCTCGTCGTCGCCGTCGGTCGCGTCGAAGACCTTGACGCCGATGATCGTGCCCTCTTCGCCGTGCGGGACCTTGAGGCTCGTGTCGCGGACCTCGCGGCTCTTCTCGTTGAAGATGGCGCGGAGCAACCGCTCCTCGGCGGAGAGCTCGGTCTCGCCCTTCGGCGTGACCTTGCCGACGAGGATGTCGCCCGGACGCACCTCGGCGCCGATGCGGATGATGCCGCGCTCGTCGAGGTCAGCGAGGAGCTCGGGGCTCACGTTGGGGAGGTCACGGGTGATCTCCTCCTTGCCGAGCTTGGTGTCGCGCGCGTCGACCTCGTACTCCTCGATGTGGATCGAGCTGAGCACGTCGTCCTTGACCAGGTTCTGGCTCAGGATGATGGCGTCCTCGAAGTTGTGGCCCTCCCACGGCATGAACGCGACGAGCAGGTTCTTGCCGAGCGCGAGCTCGCCGTTCTCGGTCGCAGGACCGTCGGCGAGCACCTCGCCGGCCTCGACGCGGTCGCCCGCGTTGACGACGACCCGGTGGTTGTAGCTCGTGCCCTGGTTGGAGCGGTCGAACTTGCGCAGGTAGTAGTCCTGGGTGCCGCCCTCGTCGAGCTGGACCGTGACGACATCCGCCGAGACCTCGGAGACGACGCCCGCCTTGTCGGCGGTGAGCACGTCGCCCGCGTCGACCGCGGCGTAGCCCTCCATGCCGGTCCCCACGAGGGGACTCTCGCTCATGAGGAGCGGGACGGCCTGGCGCTGCATGTTCGCGCCCATGAGGGCGCGGTTCGCGTCGTCGTGCTCGAGGAAGGGGATGAGCGAGGTCGCGACCGACACCATCTGGCGCGGGGAGACATCCATGTAGCCGATCTCCTCGACCGGGAAGAGGTCGACCTCCCCGCCCTTGGAGCGGGCGAGGACGCGGTCCTCGGCGAAGCGCGAGTCGCTCGTGAGCGGCGCGTTGGCCTGGGCGACGACGTACTCGTCCTCCTCGCTCGCGGTGAGGTAGTCGATCGTCTCGGTGACCTTGCCCTTGACGACGCGACGGTACGGGGTCTCGATGAACCCGAAGGAGTTGATGCGCGCGAAGGAGGCGAGCGAACCGATGAGGCCGATGTTCGGACCCTCGGGCGTCTCGATCGGGCACATGCGTCCGTAGTGGCTGGGGTGCACGTCGCGCACCTCGACGCCGGCGCGCTCACGGCTCAGGCCGCCGGGGCCGAGGGCGCTGAGGCGGCGCTTGTGGGTCAGGCCCGCGAGCGGGTTGTTCTGGTCCATGAACTGCGAGAGCTGCGAGGTCCCGAAGAACTCCTTGATCGCGGCGACGACCGGACGCACGTTGATGAGCGTCTGGGGCGTGATCGCCTCGATGTCCTGGGTCGTCATGCGCTCGCGCACGACGCGCTCCATGCGGGAGAGGCCGGTGCGCACCTGGTTCTGGATGAGCTCGCCGACCGCGCGGATGCGGCGGTTGCCGAAGTGGTCGATGTCGTCGACGTCGAGGCGGATGTCCACCTTCTTGCCGTCGCGCGTGCCGGGGATCGTCTTCTGCTCCTCGTGGAGCGCGACGAGGTACTTGATCGTCGCGATGATGTCGTCCTGGCTGAGCACCGAGTTCGAGAGGGGGGCCTCGATCCCGAGCTTGCGGTTGATCTTGTAGCGTCCGACCTTCGCGAGGTCATAGCGCTTGGGGTTGAAGTAGAAGTTGTCGAGGAGCGCGCGGGCGGCCTCGGCGGCGACCTGCTCCCCCGGGCGCAGCTTGCGGTAGATGTCCTTGAGCGCCTCCTCCTTGGTGAGGATGGTGTCCTTCTCGAGAGTCGCCTCCATCGAGGCGTAGCCCTTGAAGGCCTCGAGGATGTCCTCGCTCGTCATGCCGAGCGCCTTGAGGAAGACAGTGACCGACTGCTTGCGCTTGCGGTCGATGCGCACGCCGACCTGATCGCGCTTGTCGATCTCGAACTCGAGCCAGGCTCCGCGGCTCGGGATGATGCGCGCGGAGTAGATGTCCTTGTCGGAGGTCTTCTCCTGGGCGCGGTCGAAGTAGACGCCGGGGGAGCGGACGAGCTGGGAGACGACGACGCGCTCCGTGCCGTTGATGACGAAGGTGCCCTTGGGGGTCATGAGCGGGAAGTCGCCCATGAACACGGTCTGGGTCTTGATCTCGCCGGTGAGGTGGTTCATGAACTCGGCCTCGACGTAGAGCGGGGCGGAGTAGGTCTTGCCCTTCTCCTTGCACTCGTCGATCGTGTACTTCTTCTCCTCGAGGAACGGGTTCGTGAAGGAGAGCTGCATGGTCTCGCCGAGGTCCTCGATGGGGGAGATCTCCTCGAAGATCTCCTCGAGCCCGGTGAGGGCGGGGAGGTCCTGGCGGCCGACGGCCTTCGCCTCGGCGGCGCGCTGGACCCACAGCTCGTTGCCGACGAGCCAGTCGAAGCTCTCGGTCTGCAGTGCGAGCAGATCCGGAACGGTCAGGGTGTCGGTGATCTTCGCGAACGAGAGACGCTCTGCCGAGCGACCGTTCTTGAGGGGCTTCTTGGATGAATTCGAGGTGGATGCGTTGCGCGCAGCAGCCAAGGAAATAACCTCCGGGGCCTCACGAAAAGGCCGGTTACAGTCGGTGATAGGTGGGCGTCACGTCTCGCCAGAACCCCATAGGGTCATGCCTGGACCGTGGTGTCCCGGCACGCGCAGCCGACCGCAATATGAAGGCAGAGATTATCTGGGAGCGCAAAGAACAACTATAGGCCGGAATTCACGACCTGTCTACTTAATTCTTGACCGCATCCGGATTCTGCGCTATAAGCCGCGGGTGGTGCACTACAGATACTTGGGAAGGTCACGCGCCTCGTGGAGTACTCGAAGCACTTCGATAGTTTTCCCGTCGACCCGGTAGAAGATGATGTGACGCGGGTCACCTACTCCGCTGTCCCCGGCACTCGCCTTGAGGTGACGGCCGTAAATACGTTCACCGAGGTCGGCGCGCACGTGGCTTCCGGCGTCGAACGGGTCTGCCGTGATGTCGTCCAGCGTGCGCACGATGAGCGCGGCGTACCGGGACCTGGCTGCGGACCCGAAGCGGAAAGCGCTGTACTGGAGGGCCTCGCGGATGTCAGCCTTCGCCCCCGCTGAAGAGCGGATTCGGTATGGCACCGACTACGCGACTGACTTCGTCGTCACGGTCGCGGCGATCTCCTGCACCCACGCGGTGACATCCGCGATGTCCTCATACCGACCAGCGCCTAGGTCATCGACACCTGCCTGAATCGCAGCGCGGAGGTCGGCGAGCCGTTCCGCCTCGACATCGGCAATCGTCGACTCAGACACCAAGACCCTCCTTCTACCTCACTGAGGCCACAGCCTACTCCGCTCATCGGACATCGGGGTCTTGCATAGTAGCTGCACACGCCTTCGCCGGGGGCTGCGCAGCTACTCAACCAACGGGACACCGATGGTCGAGTGATCGCGAAGCGATTGTATCGAGACTCGGTTTCGATACGCCTCTGCGCGGCTACCATTCGAGAGCGTCAGGGCGGCGCTCAACCAGCAAGTTTGTTCTTGTACGCCATCGCGGCGAGGGCCTCCCAGATGAGCCCGTGGGCGTTGTTGATCGTCACGTCGGCGTGGTCGTAGGCGGGGGCGACCTCCATGACGTCCATCGCGACGACGTTCGTGTCCAGCACGATCTGCCGCACGATCCTCAGGAGGTCGATCGGGGCGAATCCGCCGGGCGCCGGGGTGCCGGTCGCCGGGGCGAACCCCGGATCGAGCACGTCGATGTCGATCGAGAGATAGATGGCGTCGGTGCCGTCGAGCGCCTCGGCCACGACATCCTTCATGACCTCCTTCGCGCCGCGCTCCCAGACCTCCTGCATCGGATGATGCCGCAGGCCGTTGTCGCGCATCCACTTCTGATCCTCCTCACCGGGCCAGTATCCGCGCAGGCCGACCTGGATGAAGTTGTGGCCGGGGATCGCGCCCGACTCGATGAGCCGGCGCATGGGGGAGCCGTGGCTCGCGAGGTTGCCGTCGATGTGCTCGGCCGTGTCGGCGTGCGCGTCGAAGTGGATCATGCCGACCTTGCCGAAGCCGTG
>JBIQHP010000112.1:0-6051 GCA_044508495.1 Clavibacter sp. | reverse complement strand
AGAAGGTGCGCCGCAAGCCGTTCAGCGTCGTGCTGTTCGACGAGATCGAGAAGGCGCACCCCGACATCTTCAACTCGCTGCTCCAGATTCTGGAGGAGGGCCGGCTGACGGATGGCCAGGGTCGTGTCGTCGACTTCAAGAACACCGTCATCATCATGACGACGAACCTCGGCACCAAGGACATCACCGGCGGACCGGTCGGATTCCAGGTCGAGGGCGACACCGCGACCGGCTACGACCGGATGCGCGGCAAGGTCGTCGAGGAGCTCAAGAAGCACTTCAAGCCCGAGTTCCTCAACCGCGTCGACGAGACGATCGTGTTCCCGCAGCTCAGCAAGGCCGAGCTCCTGCAGATCGTGGACCTGTTCACGAAGCGCCTCGCCGACCGGATGCTGGACCGCGACCTGACCGTGGAGCTCACGACCGCGGCCAAGGAGCGGCTCATCGACATCGGGTTCGACCCGGCGCTCGGTGCTCGGCCGCTGCGCCGTGCGATGCAGCGCGAGGTCGAGGACCGGCTGAGCGAGCGCATCCTGCAGGGCGAGCTCACGGCGGGCGACCACGTGCACGTCGACTTCGCCGACGGCGAGTTCGTCTTCACGACGAGCCGCCAGCTCGGCCGGGAGAAGATCGACGAGCTCGAGGCGTCCGCGGCCGCCAAGTAGCCCGCCGCCCCCGCCGTCCGCCGCCGCCCGCGTCATAACCCGTTTCAAGGAGTTTCTGACTGGATAGGCTGGTTTCGACCGGAAACCGACCACCGGATGTCAGATTCTCCTTGAGACGGGTCAGGACCCATGATCGAAGCCGTGTACCCGGTGCGCCGTGCGCGCACGAGCGACGTGTGGTTCATCCGTGAGCTCGTCGAGCCGCTCGTGCAGCGCCGCATCCTGCTCGGCAAGGAGACGGTGGTGTTCTTCGAGGCGATCCAGGAGTTCCGGGTCGCCGAGGACGGCGACGGCAACCCGATCGGATGCGGCGCGCTGCACGTCATGTGGGAGGACCTCGCCGAGGTGCGCACCCTCGCGGTCGCCCCGGCCTGGCTGCACAAGGGGGTCGGACATGCGCTGCTCGAGCGGCTCGAGGCGGACGCACGCGCACTGGGGCTCCGACGCCTGTTCTGCCTGACCTTCGAGGTCGACTTCTTCGAGCGGAACGGCTTCGAGCAGATGCAGGACGGCGCCATCGATCCGGAGGTGTACTCCGAGCTCGTGCGCTCGCCGGATGAGGGGGTCGCCGAGTTCCTCGACCTCGCGCGGGTGAAGCCCAACACCCTCGGCAACACGCGCATGATCAAGCACCTGCATCCCGCTGGTTGAGTAGCCTCCGAAGGAGGCGTGTCGAAACCGCCGCGATCCCTGCGGCACGCCGCCCGGAGGCCCGGCTACGGCGAGTGCGCCGTCTACCCTTGTGGCATGTCGACGTTCCGCAACCCCGTCGGCCCCCAGCCGAGCAGCGTGTACTGGCGACGGCGCCTCGTCGTCGGGCTCCTCCTGCTCGCCGTCATCGCCATCGTCGTCCTCATCCTCGTCCAGCCGAGGGGCGAGGGGGTCAAGCCCCCGGACGTCAAGCAGACGAACTCCCAGTCGGATGCCCCGGTCGATCCGGATGCCGCGTGCGTCCCTGCCGTCGTCCAGGTCACGGCGGTCACCGACAAGTCGAGCTACGCGGCGGGCGAGAACCCGATGCTCAGCCTCACCGTGACGAACACCGGTGCGACGGCCTGCACGATCAACGCCGGGACGACGCAGCAGGAGTACCTCATCACGAGCGGCGACGAGCTGTACTGGAGCTCGAAGGACTGCCAGACCGGCGCGGTCGATGCGCCGGTCATCCTGCAGCCGGGTGTTCCGCTGTCCTCCGCCACCCCGATCGTCTGGGATCGCACGCGGTCGTCGCCGTCGACCTGCGAGGCGGAGCGTGCGAAGGTTCCCGGGGGCGGCGCGAGCTACCACCTCAACATCAACCTGGGCGACCTCAAGTCGAACGACGTGCAGTTCATCCTGAACTGATCGGCGCTGCTGGTCTCGATACGCGACCGCTACGCGGGCGCTACTCGACCGGCGGGGTGGATTCTTCGCCGGTTGAGTAGCGCGAAGCGCGTATCGAAACCAGCAGTCCGCTAGAACGCGGGCACGTCGTCGTCGGCCTGTGCCGCCTTCGGAGGCTTCGGCAGCAGGTCTTCGACGACGACGCCGAGCTGACCGGACTCGACATCCAGCACCGTCTCGAACCCGAGCCGCTTCGCCTCCGCGATGCGTTGCTTGACGTTCGACGCCGACCGGATCTCCCCGGCGAGGCTGATCTCGCCGACTGCGGCGAGCGTCGCGGGCAGCGCTTTGTCGCGGTGCGCGCTCGCGAGGGCGAGGGCGATCGCGAAGTCCGCGCCCGGCTCGGTGACCCGGATGCCGCCCACCGTGGACACGTACACGTCGTGCTGCGCGAAGCGCATGTCCGCGCGGCGCTCGAGCACCGCAAGGAGCATCGCGACCCGTGAGGAGTCGACCCCGCTGACGACGCGACGCGGCTGCGGAGACGTCGTCGAGACGATGAGCGCCTGCACCTCGACCGGCAGCGGCCGGCGACCCTCGACCGCGATCGTGACGCAGGTCCCGCTCACCGACTGACGGTTTCGGCTGAGGAACAGCCCGCTGGGGTCGGGGATCTCCGCGATGCCGTCGCCGGTCATCTCGAAGCAGCCCACCTCGTCGGTGGGCCCGAAGCGGTTCTTCTGCGCGCGGATGAACCGCAGCGCCGTCTGGCGGTCGCCCTCGAAGTAGCACACGACATCCACGAGGTGCTCGAGCAGGCGCGGGCCGGCGATGGAGCCGTCCTTCGTGACGTGGCCGACGAGAAGCACGGGCAGGTTGCGGTCCTTCGAGACCCGGATGAGCGTCGCCGCGACCTCCCGCACCTGCGAGGGGCCGCCGGCGAGCCCCTCGCTCAGCGAACTCGAGACGGTCTGCACGGAGTCGACGATGAGCAGCTGAGGCTTCACCTGGTCGATCTGGCCGAGCACCGTCGCGAGGTCGGTCTCGGCGGCGAGGTAGAGATTCTCGTCGAGGGCGCCGGTGCGTTCGGCGCGCAGCCGCACCTGGCTCGCCGACTCCTCGGCGGTGATGTAGAGCACGCGCTGGCCGGTCTTCGCGGCCCGGCTGGCGACCTCGAGCAGGAGCGTCGACTTGCCGACTCCGGGCTCGCCACTCAGCAGGATCGTGGCCCCGGGCACGACGCCCCCGCCGAGCACGCGGTCGAACTCGCCGATCCCGCTCGGCCAGTGGGCGACATCCGCGGCCCCGATCTCGGTGATCGGGCGGGCGGCGCGATCGTCGGCGACGCGCACGGGCTTGACCGAGCGAATGCCGCCGGTCGCCTCGGCGACGTCGACGACCGTGCCCCAGGACTGGCACTCGCCGCAGCGCCCGACCCACTTGACGGAGGTCCAGCCGCACTCGGTACAGCGGAAGTCGGTCGTGGGGCGCGCCATGGTCTCAGCCTACGGTGGGCCGCCGTCACGATCTCGCGGTCATGCGCAGGCGGGGCGTGTACTAAACTCTCTCCCGGTACCGTGTCCGAGCGGCCGAAGGTGCAACTCTCGAAAAGTTGTGTGGGTGAAAGCCCACCGTGGGTTCAAATCCCACCGGTACCGCTCTGAAGACCTTGCTGATCAGGGTTCTTCTGTTACTGAGTGCCGAGACTCTCGGCCTGCCGGCGGCAGGTGCATCTCCCAGCCCCCTCCCAACTCCTGCCGCTATAGTCGCAGGCGGCCATGTCCGTCCGTCGGCTCATCGCACAGGCCCGCTCTATGACACCACTGCACAGAACTCCCCGCCCCACCCGGCTCGTCCGGGATCTCGGGGTACTCCGGGGGATCGACGCAGCGTACGAACGCCTCCGCACCTCGTGGAAGGCACGGCAGCGGCTCGCGATCACGGCGAGCGCCGTCGCCTTCGCGATCACCGCCATCACGGTCGTGGCCCCGCCGGCGCCTGCAACGGCCGAGGAGATCATCGCCGGCTACAACGCCCTCCACGGCCAGAGGGTGACCGTGGTCGCGAGTGCGGTGACGGCATCCGTGGCGCGCGACTCGTACACGGTCATGCCGGGCATCCCGCAGCTCGCCCGGAGCGGTACCAACTACGACTGGGCCAGGATCGTGATGATCATGGGCGGCTGGCCGGTGAGCGAGAACAACATCACCGTGTTCACCCGCTGGATGCGCCAGGAGAACGGCCCGAACAACTGGTGGAACCGCAACAACCCCCTCAACAACGGATGGGGCTCGGGCGGCGGCGGGGGGACCGGCAGCTACCCGAATCTGATCGTGGCCGCCGAGAACGCCGCGAAGGCCCTGCGCAGCCATCCCGGATACGCGGCGATCGTCGCCGCGTTCGCGGCTTCCGCCCCGACCGAGGTCACCGAGCAGGCCATCTGGGCGTCGCCATGGGCCTCGGGACACTACGCGAACGGCAGTCATTGGCACTATAGCCCGGTGCTCGTCGTGAAGGCGCCGGTCGGCGCCTGGGGCTGATCACCTCACGCGGGCGATCGCGAAGCCGTCCCAGCCCTTGACGCCGACGGTCTGGATCGCGGTCGCCTCGAGCCGCGGATCGGCGGCGACCGCGTCGAAGAAGGCGCGCGTTCCGACGACCGATTCGTCTGCGCTCTCCTCATCGACCACGCGACCGCCGCGCACGACGTTGTCGCACACGATGACGCTTCCCGGCCTCGTGAGCCTCATGGCCCACTCGAGGTAGCGGGCATTGTTCGCCTTGTCGGCGTCGATGAACACGAAGTCGAAGAGCTCGGCTGCCTCGCTCACGAGCTGCGCGAGCGACTCGACGGCGGGGGCGAGACGGATCTCGACGGTCTCGGCGACGCCCGCGCGCAGGAGGTTGGACTGGGCGACCTCCGCGTGCTTCGGCACCGCCTCGAGCGTGACGATCTTCCCGTCGGCGGGCAGGCCACGGGCGAGCCAGATCGTGCTGTAGCCTCCGAGCGTGCCGATCTCGAGCACCCGCCGTGCGCCGCTGAGCTGCACGAGCATCATGAGGAGCTTGCCCTGATTGGGTGCGACATCGATGGCCGGCAGACCGGCCTTGGAGTTCGCGTGCAGGGCGCTCGTGAGGGCGGCATCCGGTTTGACGAGCAACTGCGTGAAGTAGTGGTCGACGTCGTCCCACGATTCCTGGTCCATCGTCCCATTCTCGCCCCGGATGCCGGGAGCATGATCGACGCGACAGGTGACCGGATCGTTGTCGAGCTGTGCTCGAAGCGTTACCCCGGGGACATCTCGCCGGTGCCAGCATGACTTCATGCGGCGAAAGCGCGGGATCGGAGCCCGACGGGTCATGCTTCCGGTCGTCGTCGCGACGGTCGCGGCGGTGTGCCTGGCCGGATGCGACACCTTCCTCCCCGATCCCGTCGCGTTCACGATGATAGACGGCCAGCCGGTCGTACGGCTCTGTCTTCCGCTCACCGTGACGAAGGTCGAGGTGAAGACATTCAGCAGTGAGAAGGACTACGAGGGGCAGGTCGTCTGGTCGTCAGATGGTTGGCACTTCTTTCCTGCGGGATCCGAATTCGTCGTCGGGCAGGGTCAGAACGGGCTCAGGGTGACGCAGGACGACGACTCGGGCTTTCTTCGTGGGGAGTTCGCCGTGATGATCGACGTTTCGAGCAACCCGGGTGGATCGTGGACCACCCACAGTCACATCGACGGCACCGAGCTCGTCGAGGGCTCGTGGCTCGATGGCTACGGTGATCCCACCGGGACACCGTGCACTCGCGGCGAATGCATGCCGATGTCCGCCTGCTACAACGAGTGGCCGATTCCCACGGGTTATCCGACGGAACCCGAGTCGACTTTCGTGCCGCCCGAGCCGACGTCGGCCGTCGACGACGGTTGACGGGGGCCGGCCAGGCTTCGGCCCGGCCCCGCTTACGACCCTCGACGCCGAGGCTCGGTCGCCGCTGGTATAGTTCTCTGGTCGGCTTTTGCCGGCAGGACTGCGCCCGTAGCTCAGCGGATAGAGCAATTGACTACGGATCAAT
>JBIQHP010000005.1:13142-49148 GCA_044508495.1 Clavibacter sp. | reverse complement strand
GCGCTCCCGCTGCAGTCATTTTGTTAGTAAAGCGTACAAACAAACTCCTGTCCAGTCCTCGCCCCACATTTACCAACTTGTTATGGCTGCTCCTGCCGTGCCCTCCCTTGGTCGAGCAGCCGACGGGGTCGGCGTATCGGAACCACTCGCGCGGCCAGGTGGTTTCGATACGCGCTCCGCGCCGCTCGACCTGCGGGTATCCGCGCACCAGCGGATTGATAGTGTCGACTGGACCCAACGGAGGATTTCTCTTGCGCAGCATGCGACTGGCCATCCGCAGGTCAGCCGCGCAATCCGGGCTCCTCTCGACGGTCGGCGCCGTCGCCCTCGTGCTCACCGCGCTCGTCGTCGGGCTCATCGGCTACCTCGACTTCGCCGCCGCCGCGAGTACGCGCGACTACTTCGCCGGCACCGCTCCGACGGCGCGCGGCGTGCAGGTCGAGACGAAGCTGGGCGACGACCCGGCGGCCCAGACCGCGGAGGCCGAGGCACTGTTCGCCCGCGAGTTCGAGGGCAGGCCCGTGGAGGTCACGCGAACCCTGACCGACTTCCCGCTCGTCGCCGCCCTCGACGGGGAGCAGCTCTCGCTGGCCGACGGTCGCGAGGCCCGCATCACCCCGGCCTCGGATGCCGGCCTCGTCGACCACGCGACGCTCGTCGCCGGCGCGTGGCCCGGAACGGCATCCGGGAGCGGAGCGGCCGACGACCCCATTCCCGGCGCGCTCCAGGCGAAAGCCGCCGAGCAGCTCGGCCTCTCGATCGGCGACGTGGTCGACCTCGGCCCCGCCGGCAACGCCAAGCGCGTGGAGATCGTCGGAACCTGGCTGCCGCGGGACGTGGACGACCCGCGCTGGTTCTCCGACCCGGGCGTCACGACCGGCAACGCCGTCCCCGCGGGGGACGGCACCGACAGCTTCGGCCCGCTCATGGTCGACGAGGCCGTGCTCCCCTCGCTCGGGCCGGTTCCCTTCGTGCACTGGACGATCATCGTCGACGCGGGCCGGGTGGCTCCGGCGGATCTCGCTCCGCTCGGCTCGATCGCCACGAACCTGCGCCAGGACATCATCGACGAGGGGACGATCGGCAAGGGCGACATCCTCGTCTCCGGCTCGCTCGCCCAGACCACGACGACCGTGCAGCGCGGGCTCGGCTCGGTGCGCGGAGTAGCCCCTGTGGGCATCCTGCTCGTCGGGCTCATCGGGATCATCGCCCTCGTGCAGCTCGCCCGGCTGCTCTCCCTCGCGCGGCGGCCGGAGAACGCGCTCCTGCGCTCGCGCGGCGCCTCGGCCCAGTGGCTCACCGCGACGGGGGTCGCCGAGGCCCTGCTCGTCGCGGCGCTCGGCTGCACGCTCGGCTTCGCGGCCGCCGCCGGCGTCCTCCTCTGGCTCTTCGGCGAGAGCGCCCTGGCCTTCGCCCCCTGGGAGTTCGCCGGCCTCGTGGCCCTCGCGGTGCTCGCGATCTACGGCACGACCGCCTTTCTCGACTCGATCCGGCTCGCCCAGCGCGACACCGTCGACGACTCCGGGCGCACGAGGGCGGCCGCGACGATCGGCACCGCCGTGCTCGCCCTCGCCGGCGCGGGCGTCGCCGTCTGGCAGTCGTTCCTCTACGGCTCCCCCATCGTGACGAGTGCGAGCGGCCGCACGGTCGTCGACCCGCTCGTCGTCGTGGCCCCCACGCTCGCCCTCATCGCGATCGCGCTCGTGCTCCTCGTCGCCTTCGGGCCGCTCACGGCGGCCTGGCAGCGCATCGCGACGAGACGCCCTCGTCTCCAGCCTGCCTACTCCGCGCGCCAGGTCGCCCGCGGCATCGGCGGCTACGCGGTCGCGGTGCTCGTCGTCACGCTCGCGGTGGGCGGACTCGTGATCGCCGCCGGATACTCGGGATCCTGGCGGTCCCTCGGCGAGCGCAACGCGCAGCTCACGGCCGGCGCGGATGCCCGGATCATGCTCCCGGGACCGGACTTCCCGCTCGCCGGCGCCGAGCCCGTGACCGGCGAGGAGTTCCTCGACGTCCCCGGGGTCACACAGGCGGCCCCGGTGTTCTCGATGCCCCTCTCGATCGGCGACCACGACGCCGGCCGCCTCACCGCGATCCCCGCGACCGCCATCGGCTCGGTCGTGAACGATGCCGGCGGCACCGTCGACCTGACCGCCCTCGAATCGACGTTCAGCGACTACGAGCAGCGCGGGATCGAGCTCCCGCCCGGCACGACCTCGCTGAGCCTCGACGCCACCGTCACGGTGACGTCGCCGGGTTCCGAGGCCCCTGGGCGCACGAAGGGCTATGCGGGGACGACGCTGTGGTTCCAGGACTCCGAGGGCGGCGTCAGTTCCGCGACCCTGCCCCAGGTCTCCGTCAGCTCCCTCGACCCTGGCGACTCCCTCACGACGCCTTTCACGGTCGACCTCCCCCCGACCGAGGCGACGCGATGGCTCGTCGCGATCGACTACTCGGTGCGCGCGGACAGCGCCTGGATCGAGATGCGCTACGGAGGGCTCGAGGCGACGACGCCCTCCGGCACGCGACCGGTCGCCCTCGACACCCAGGGCTGGATGGATCTGCGTCACACCACCTTCGCGAACGCGACGACACCCGACGCCGACGGTCTCACACTGGGCCTGCCCGGAACCCGGCTCGTGAGCAACAACCTCCGCATGATGGATGTCGACGCGCAGCCGCTGGCCACCGGCGGAGTCATGTTCAACTCGCCGTTCACGATCCCCGTCGTCGTGACGCAGGAGTTCGCGGAGGACTACGACCTCGCGATCGACGACGCGCTCGACCTGCGCTTCGCCGGCAGCGGGCTCGTCGTCAAGAGCACGGTCGCGGCGATCACGCCGACCCTCCCCGGCATCCCGACGGCGCATCCGGCGCTCGCCGACCTCAACGAGCTCAACGACTACCTCCTGCGCGAGAGCCCGGTCGTCCCGCGCGCGAACCAGGTCTGGCTCGCGACCGACGGCCCGGTCTCTCTCGACGACGTGCTGCCGCCGGGGGCGAGGATCGTGACCCCGGCGAACGCGACCGACGACTCCTTCGCGGCGCCCGCCGAGCTCGCTCTGTGGATCGCGGCGATCGGATGCCTGCTCCTCGCTGCGATCTCGCTCGGCGCCGTCGCGCTCACGGTCGCGCGGGCGCGTCGGGGCGAGGTCGCGGTCCTGCGAGCGGTCGGGCTCTCCGCGCGGCAGCAGTCGCGATCCCGGCGCGCCGAGCTCTCGGCGATCGTGCTGCTCTCGGTGCTCTTCGGGCTGCTCGGCGGGGTCGTCGTCTCCGCCCTCACCGCCGTGAGCCTCGCCCGTTCGGCGATCCTCGGCATCCCGGGCGGGCTCTCGGCGAGCCTGTCCTTCGCCCTCGTGCCCGGCGCCGGCCTGCTCGGGGTCGCCCTCGTCGTCATGCTCGGGATTGCCACGATCTCGGCCATGGGCGTTCGCCGGCAGGCGCTCGACACCGACGAGAGGCTCGAGACCCGATGAGCCGGTCCCGCACCTCGCTTTCCGGGCTGCTCGCCCGGGGGTTCCGTGCGACCCTCGGCCCCCTGCTCGCCATGGCGGCCATCGTGCTCGTCGTCGCCACCCTCGCCGCGACCGCGCCGCTCGCCCTGCGTTCGCTGACCTCGGCCGAGGTCGCCTACCAGTTCGAGAACCTCCCCGCCTCCCGGCGCGACCTCATCGCCCGCGCGCCGGGCACTCCCGCGATCTCCCCCGGCTCCGCACCTTACGGCCGCTTCGACGACGCCCTCGCAGCGATCACCGCGGCCGCGCCCTCACCGCTCCGCAAGACCTTCGCGACGGCCGAGTACACCTTCGTGAGCGACCAACTGGCCGTCGCCCGCCGGAACGTCGACTGGAACGACCCGCTCACCCCCATCACGATCAACGTCGCCCCCAGGCTCGCCGACCACATCCGGATGACGGCCGGCACGCTGCCCGCCCCCTTCGAGAAGGTCCTCGACCGCGACGACAACCCCTACCCCGGCCGCCACTTCGATCCCTTCGAGCGCGCTCCCGAGGATCCGCAGCTCGACATCGTGCTCTCGGCGGAGACCGCCGACCAGGCCGGCTGGGCGGTCGGCGAGGAGCGCTGGGTGCAGGTCGTCGGCAACTACGGCTTCTACGCGCGGCTCTCCGGGACCTTCGAGGCCCTCGACCCGAGGGACGGCTTCTGGGCGGCGTCGCCCTCCGCCCTCGCACCGGGAATCGACTACACGCCCTTCGGGGGGACGAACACGCGCATCGTCATCGGCGCCGCCTTCATCGACCCGGGCTCCTGGCCGGTCATGGAGGCGGAGACCGGGCTCGCCATGATCACGACCGTCGTCATCCCCTTCTCGACCGCGGCGCTCACGGTCGAGGAGGACGAGGGCATCCTCCCCCAGCTGCGCAGCTTCACGAGCACCGCCCAGCCGGTGGCGAGTGTCGCCCATGCCGGGGCAATAGCCTCCCTGACTTTCGGGTCCGACTCCGAGGAGACCCTCACGACGGCGCTCTCCCGGGCGCAGACCGCCGCGGTCGTGCTCGTCATGGTCGCCTCGGGGCCGGTCGGCGTGGCCGTCGCCGCCCTCTGGCTGCTCTCACGGCTCATCATGCTGCGGCGTCGCGACATGCTCGCGCTCGCCTCGGCGCGCGGTGCGAGCGCCGCGCAGCTCCGCCTCTCCCAGGCGCTCGAGATGCTCCTGCTGTCCGTCCCGGCCGCCGCGGCCGGAGCCGCCATCGGGTACGCCCTGTTCCCCTCCTCCTGGAGCCCGATCGCCGCCGTCTTCGCGGCCGCGGCCGCGGCCGTCCCGCCCGTCCTCGTGGCGATCGCGGCCTCGCCCCGGAGCCTTCGGTCCGCGCGCGGCGACCTCGACCCACGGGCTCGCGGACGGTATCGCTGGGTGCTCGAGGTCATCGTCCTCGCCTTCACCGCCCTCGCGGTGTTCCTCCTGCTGCAGCGCGGCCTCACGACGAGCGCGGGAACCGTGGGCGTCGACCCGCTCCTGGCGGCGACTCCGCTGCTGCTCTCGCTCTCCGCGGGGCTCGTGGTGCTGCGGCTGTATCCGCTCCCGCTCCTCGGGTTCGCCCGCATGGTCAGGCGACGGAAGGGGATCGTCGCGTTCCTCGGGGCGAGCCGCAGCATCCGGGACCCCGCCGCCGGTCTCGCGCCGGTTCTCGCGATGGTCGTCGGCCTCGCCGTCGCGGTCTTCTCCGGCGTGCTGCTGGGGACGGTCACCGGCGGGGTCGGCACGGCCGCGCACTCGGGCATCGGCGCCGACCTCCGCATCGACTCGCCCATCCTCGACCAGGATCAGCTCGACGACATCGCGGAGGTCGACGGCGTCGCGGAGTCGGTCTCGCTCTACCAGTACAACCGGCTCCAGAACCTCTCGGTCGAGACGAACGTCTCCGTTCCGACGGTCGTCGCCGACACGGCAGCGCTCTCCCGGGTGCAGCGCGGGGTGCCGGGCGCTGCGCGCATCGACCTCGACATGACGAAGACCGTCGACGGGCGCATCCCCGTGCTGCTCTCCCCCGACCTCGCGGCCCAGTACACGATCGCCGACGACTCGAGCTTCGGCAAGACGGACATCGTGAGCGCGGGCGATCCCGGGACCTCGCCCTCGCTCAGCGGCGTCGTGGACTGGGTGCTCATCGACCGGGCGAACAGCGACCAATTCGGGATCGAGAAGTTCCTGCCGCGCATCACGCTCCTCAAGCTCGATCCCGGCGCGGATGTCGCGGCGGTCAAGGCCGAGCTCGCCAGGATCGTGGGCCCGGACGCCACGATCGCGAGCCCGGCGGACGCCGCCGCCCTGCTCGACGACTCCCCGGTCACCGGCGGCCTTCAGCTCGCCCTGCTCGCCCTCATCGGGATCGTCGCCCTGCTGTGCGCGGGGACGGTCGTGCTCGCGCTCATGATCAGCGGACCGGCTCGGGAGCGCCTGCTCGCGCTCCTGCGCACGCTCGGCCTCGCCCGGAGCCAGGCGCGTGGGATCACCGGCTGGGAGATCGGGCCGACGGCGCTCGTCGCGATCGTCACCGGCGGCATCCTCGGCGGGGCACTCCCGCTCATCGTGCTCGCCGGTGTCGACCTCCGCCCCTTCACCGGCGGCGTGCTGCAGCCGGTCGTGACCCTCGACCCGGTCCTGCTCGGGATCGTCGTCGGCGGCTTCGCCCTCCTCGTGGTCGTCGCGACCACGATCGCCATGGCCGCCGCGCGGCGGGTCAACCTCGCTCGGACCCTGCGCACCTCCGAGGAAGGATAGGGCCGGCATGGCGAGCCCGGGCAGGCGTCGTGCAGCAGGCCCCCTGAGGCTCTTCCTCGCGCGGTCGCTCGCCCAGGGCGGCCTGCTCGCCACGCTCGGCGTCGTCGTCTGCGTGCTCACCGCTCTGCTGGCCGCTCTCGCCGGCTTTCTCGAGCTCTCCGCGACCACGAGCGTGCGAGCGGCGCTCGCGACCGCGCCGGCCCTCGCCTCCGGCTACCGGTTCGAGGTCGCGGCCTCGGAGGATCCGACGCGGCAGATCGCCGCCGGGGAGAGGATCTTCGTCCGCGAGCTCGACGGCGTACCGGCGACGATCACGAGCCTCTACCGTTCGGGTCCCGTGAGCGCGAGCTCTCACGGGGTCGAGCTCGCCGATCGGCAGGGGGCTCCGGCACGCCTCGTCGTGGTGGCCGGAACCGATCTCGTGGAGCATGCCCGGCTGGTCTCCGGGCGCTGGCCCGCCTCGCCGGCGCCCGGCACGCAGACGGATGCCGTGCACCAGGAGGCGACCCTGCACGACTCCGCGATGACCGTCCTCGGCCTGCAGATCGGCGACACCGTCGAGCTGGGGCGCGAGGGAGAGCGCGTGGAGCTGCTCGTCGTCGGGAGCTGGCTGCCCGAGGACGGACGCGATCCTTTCTGGTTCTCGGATGTGCTCCTCCTCACCGGCGCAGGCTATCCGACGGCGGACGGGGCGCGCGCCTTCGGGCCTCTCGTCGTCGCGGGTCTCCCGCAGGGGACTCCGCTGGCGAGCGTCCTCGAGGGCTCGATCCAGTGGGCGATCCTCCCCGATCCCGATCGCATCCGGCCGGACGATCTCGCCGCGGCCATCACGGCGGCGGGAACCATCCAGCGAGCGCTCGCCGACGATCCGGCGACGTCGAACGGCCGGGTCAGCGTGCTCGGCGACCTGGACGACACCGCGACCCGGTTCAGCCGCGCGCAGAACGCCATCCGGGGGATCACCCCGATCGGGCTCATCCTCGTCGCCCTCATCGGCACGATCACGCTCGCCCAGGTCGCCCGGCTCCTCGTGGTCGCCCGCCGGCCGGACGGTGCGCTGCTCGCCTCGCGGGGGGCGACGCGGGCCCGGCTCGTCGGGCATCCCGTCGCCGAGGCCGTCGTCGTGTGCGGGCTCGGCGCGGCGGCCGGGGCCGGACTCGCCCCGTTGCTCCTCGCCCCGTTTCTCGCCTCGTCGCTGCCCGACCTCGGGAGCGGTCCCGCCCCGCCGGGAGGAGGCGCGCCGGGCTCCGTGAGCCTGGGCCCCGTGAACCTAGGCCCCGTGAGTCTAGGCCCCGCAGGCTGGGCGGCCGCCGTCGCGATGACGGGCGTCATCGTCGTCCTCGCGACCGCTCTCGGCGACGCCCTGCGCACCGCGGACGGCACCACGGCCCAGGGACTCACGAGCGGCACCGCCCGCAGCCGCTCGCGGACGATCGCCGCCGCCGGCACCGTCGCGCTCACGGTCGCCGCCGCGGCGCTCGCCATCGGCCAGTCGCTCGTCTACGGCTCCCCGATCGTGACCGACGCCGCCGGGCGGCAGAGCGTCGACCCGCTCACGGTGGCGGCCCCGGCACTTGGGCTCGTCGCCGGGTGCCTCCTGCTCCTCGCCGCCGCGGTGCCGCTGGCACGCTGGGCGGAACGACTCGCCGCGCTGGGCCGGATGCTGCAGCCCGCCCTCGGCGCACGACAGCTCGCCAGGGGGCTCGGCCGGTCCTCGGCCGCGATCCTGGTGATCTCGCTGGCCGTCGGCGCCCTCGTGATCACCTCGTCCTACTCGGGCACCCGATCGGCCCTCGACGCGAGCACCGGCCTGTTGAGGGTCGGCGCCGACGAGCGGCTGGTCTTCCGCGAGGGGCGCCAGGCCCTCGCCGGAATGGAGTCCGTGCTCGCCGAGCGGTATCGCTCACTCCCGGGAGTCGCCGACGCCGCCCCGGTGCTCGTCGCCGGCATCCGACTGCCCGGCAACCTCGAGGGCGTCCTCACGGCCATCGCCGCCGCGCGACTTCCGGGCGTCATGACGGATGTCCGGGGCGCGCTCGACACCGTGGCCGTCGCCGCCGCGCTCCCGGCCGGTGCCGCCTTCGGCCTGGAGGTTCCGGCGGGCACGAGCGTCGTCTTCCTGCGCGGCACCCTCACCGGCCAGGCTCCCGATCGGACCGGCCCGGTCGCGACGAGCGCGGAGGTCGACGGCACCGTCTGGTTCGAGAGCGCGGACGGTTCGCTCCTCGCCTCGCCGTTCGGCCCGGTCCTCCTCGACTCCGGGGCCTCCTCGACGGTCGTGGCGGAGACCGTGCTGCCGGAAGGGACCTCCGGATGGCGGATCGTCGCCGTGGACCTCAGGGCGGCCGCGAGCCAGTACTGGACCGTCGAGCTCGAGGTCGCCGGATTCGACGCCGAAGGGCCGGACGGGACGGTCCGTGCCCTCCCGTTCTCCGGGGGCGACTGGACCTCGCAGCTCGCGCTCGGCGAGAACGGCTTCGAGCCGGCCGCCACCTTCCGATCGGACGCGGGGAGCTTCGCGATCGGCCTCTCGCTCCGCTACGGCAACCACGACGGGGCACGGGCGATGGCGGTCTCCCAGGCCGCCCCGCTCTCCCGGCGATCGGACTACGCGGGAATAGTGAACCCCCTGCCCATCGCCGTCTCGCGCTCGCTCGCCGACGCGCTCTACCTCGAAGCCGGTGCCACGATCGACCTCCGGGTCACCGGGACCTCGAGCGACGTCACCGCGACCGTGACCGAGATCCTCGAGCACGTCCCGGGGACGCCCTCCTCGCCCGCCGTGCTCGCCGACCTCCCCTCTCTCAACGAGCACCTGCTCCGCACGAGCACGCTCGTGTTCACCCCCAACGAGCTGTGGATCGATACCGAGGGCGCGCCCGTGGACGTGGCCGCGATCGCCGGCGCGGGCGTGCACGTCGGCACCCCGGCCGACTCGACGGTCGCCGCGATCACCGCGCCCGCCGAGACCTCGCTGTGGATCGCCGCGACCGGATGCCTGCTCTTCGCGATCCTCTCGCTCGGCGCGGTCGCCCTCACGGTGCGGCGAGCCAGGCGAGTGGATGTCGTGGTCCTGCGCGCGGAGGGCCTCCCGGCGCCCGTCCAGGCCCGGGCGCGCTTCGGCGAGACCTCCGTCGTCTCGGCCGCCGCGATCGGGTTCGGGCTCCTGGGCGGCGGGCTCGTCGCCGCCCTGACCGTTCCGAACCTCGCGCGCACGGTCGTCCTCGAGGCGCCGGCCGACCTGCCCGCGGTGCTTCTGCCCGCGCTCGCGCCCGGACTCGCCCTCCTCGGCCTGCTCGCGGTCGCCCTCACGGTCGTCGCCGCGGTGGACGCCGCGATCGTGCGTCGCCGGGCGGACGATCCCGGCACCCGGTGGGAGTCGCCGTGACGCGGACATCCTCGTACTCCACGGGCCGGCTGCTGCTGCGCGACTTCCTCAGCCACGCGGGAACCTGGGCGGCCTTCGGCGCGACGGTCGCCGCCCTGTCGACGGCCGCCACGGCGTTCCCGCTCGCCTTCGACGGCATGGAGCGGGCGGAGGCCGCCCACGCGCTCGACGCGCTTCCCAAGGCGAGCCGCGCCCTGATCGGCACGACCGGCGGAGGGCCGGCGAAGACCCCCGGCGAGGTCGACTTCACGCTCTTCCTCGACGATCTCGACCGGCTCGCCGCGAGCTCCGGAGCCGAGCTCGCCGGCTCGCTCGGACCCGCCGACTTCGTCTCGACCACGAGCCCGCTCCCCGCCGGCGGCTCCGACGACGGCGAGCTGAGCGTCTTCGTCCGGCTCGCCGTCGCCCCCTCCTTCGTCGACCAGGTGACGATCGTCGACGGCGAGGCTCCCGCGCGCTTCGCGAGCGTCGCGGGTCCGATCGACATCGCACTGTCGGAGGAGACCGCCGACCTGGTCGGCTGGTCGCTCGGCCAAACGAGGACGGTCGGCCAGTCGAGGATGGTCGGAGCCGGCGCCCCGCTCGAGCTGAGACTCTCCGCCCTGGTCGCCCCGGCCGAGCCGACGGCCGACTTCTGGGCCCTCGCCCCGACCGCGATCAAGGGGCAGACGGCGGTCTCCTATCACGAGGGAGCACGGACGCGGATCGTCACCATCGATGCCTTCATCGAGGCGGAGTCGGTGTGGGCCCTGAAGCTCGAGCACCCGCTCGCGATGACGACGACGGCGGGGTTCTTCCTCGACATCTCCGCCGTCCCCAGTTCGGGACTCGCGTCGCTGGAGGAGGAGCTTCGGCGTTTCACGGCGTCCACCTTCTCGATCGGCAACCGCCATTCGACCGATGTCGCCTGGGAGTTCCGGTTCTCCTCGAGCTCCGCCGACGCGATCGACCAGGCTCTCGGGCGGACCCGGACGACCGCCGCACTGACCGCCGTCGTCGTGTCCGGGCCGGTCGGGGTCGCCGCCGCCCTTCTCTGGCTTCTCGCAGCGCTCTTCCTGGGACGCCGCCGGAGCGCGATGGCGCTGCTCCTCGCCCGGGGCGCCGGAAGTCTTCGCCTGCGCCTGGTCCTCGGCCTCGAAGCCCTCGGCGTGGCGCTCGTCGCGGCAGGCGCCGGAGCCGGCGCCGCTCTCGCCCTGCTCGCGCGCACGCCCTCCCTGCCCGCTCTCGGCCCCGCCGTCGCCGTCGCGCTCGCCTCGGCGACGCTGCTCACGCTCGCCCTGCGGCCCAGGCTCCTGGGCGTCGGGCGCAGGGACCTGGACGACCGTCGGCGCGGCGCGGGCAGGCTCGCCGTGGAGCTCGGCATCCTCGCCGCGACGGCGCTCTCGGTCGTCCTCCTTCTCCAGCGCGGTCTCGCGATCACCGGGCTCGGCTTCGACCCGCTGCTCGCCGCGGCACCGCTGCTCCTCTGTCTGAGTGCGGCGCTGCTCGTCCTGCGCGCCTACCCGATCCCGCTCCTCGCCGTGCACCGGGGGGCCAAGACCGCGCGCGGCGTCGTGGCGTTCCTCGGCTCGGCACGCGCCATCCGGAACCCGACCGCCGGTCTCGCCGCCGTGCTCGCCGTGATCGTCGGGCTCGGGGTCTCCCTCTTCTCCGTCGTCCTGCTCGACACCGTGCGAGGCGGGATCGCCGATGCCGCGCTCTCCGTCGTGGGAGCCGATCTGCGCGTGTCCGGAAACCCGCTCTCGCCCGAGGAGCTGACCGAGCTCGCCGCCCTTCCGGGGGTCGACGAGGTCGCCGGGGTCTACCGGTACGGCGGCCAGAAGCGCGTCGTCGAGGACGGCACCGAGACGGGCGTCATCGTCCTGGTCGCCGACACGCGAGCGCTCGCCCGCGTGCAGGCGGATGTTCCCGGCGCGCCCGCCTTCGACGGCGACCCGACGGCGCTGCACGACGGCGCGATCCCCGTCGTGTTCTCGGCCGGCCTCGCGGCGGCGCACCCCTCCCCTCGCGGCCTCACCTTCTCGGGCTCCGGGCTCGTCGCGGCCGGCACCCCGGGCTCCCTGCCGGCCTTCGACGCCGGCGGGACCTGGCTGCTCGTCGACTCGGCCTTCGCCGAACGGCTCGGCATCGTGAACGCGCGGCCCACGATCGCGCTGCTCGATCTCGACCCGGGCGCCGAAGCGGGGACGGTGCAGGATGCCGTCCATGGCATCCTGGGGGACGCCTTCTCGGTGCTCGACCCGGCCACGGCGACCGCCCGGCACGCCTCGGCCCCCGTCGTCTCCTGGTTGCAGGTCCTGCTCGGGGCGGTCTCGATCGTCATGGCCCTCGCCTGCGCCGCGGTGTGCGGCCTCTCTCTCGTCGTCGCGGCACCCGCCACGGCGCGACTCGTCGCCCTGCTGCGCACCCTCGGGCTCGGCCGGGGGCAGTCGCGAGGGATCACGGCGTGGGAGATCGCGCCCATCGCGATCGTCGGGACCATCGCCGGGGGTGCGGCCGGGGCGACCCTCCCCCTCCTCGTGCTGCCCGGGCTCGATCTGCGGCCCTTCACCGGCGGAACGACGCCTCCCCCGGTGGTCGCCGATCCCGCCCTCCTGGCCGCCGTCGCCGGGGGCTTCCTCCTCATCGTCGTGCTCGTGACCGCTATCGTGATGATGACCACGCGTCGATTCCGGATAGCCGCCGCCCTCAAGGATCCCGTGGAAGGATGAACCAATGAGCAGCACCACCGCCGCCGCCAGTGCAGAGCCGCACATCCTGTGCGCGGACCTCGTGCGCATCTTCGCCGCCGAGGGCGTCGAGGTGCAGGCGCTCCAGGGCCTCAACCTGCGCGTCGATCGCGGCGAGATGGTCGCTCTCGTCGGGGCGTCGGGCTCCGGCAAGTCGACGCTCCTCACGATCCTCTCCGGCCTCGACACCCCGACCGCGGGCGTCGCCCGCTGCGCGGGGAGCGATCTGCTCACGATGGGTCGCAAGGAACGGGTGCAGTACCAGCGGCACAGCGTCGGCTTCGTCTGGCAGCAGACCTCCCGCAACCTGCTTCCCTATCTCACGGCGGCCGAGAACGTCGCGATGGCGATGGCGGTCGCCGGCAACAGGACCAGGGACCGCAAGGGCCGCATCCTGGAGCTCCTGAACCTGCTCGAGGTCGGCTACTGCGCCGACCGCCGGCCCACCGAGCTCTCCGGCGGCGAGCAGCAGCGCACGGCCATCGCCGTGGCCCTCGCCAACGACCCGCAGGTGCTCCTCGCCGACGAGCCGACCGGCGAGCTCGACGAGGCCACCTCCTCCGACGTGCTCGAGGCCATGCGCGGGGTCAACGAGGGGCTGGGCATCACGACGCTCATCGTCACCCACGACCCGGCCGTCTCCGAGCACGTGGGCCGCACGGTCCAGATCCGCGACGGGCGCACCTCGACCGAGGTGCTGCGCCGGCGGGAGGTCGACGAGCACGGCCAGGAGCAGCACATCGCCGAGGAGTTCGCCGTGCTCGACCGGGTCGGCCGGCTGCAACTGCCCGACGAGTTCACCAAGACCCTCGACCTGCGCGAGCGGGTGCGGCTCGCGCTCGAGACCGACCACGTCGGGGTATGGCCGGGACACCGGCCCGCGAAGCCGGCCCGGCCGGCTGCGGACGGTGCGGATGCCGCGCCGCCTGCCGAAGCGCCCGCCGCCGCCCCCATCACCCTGCCGCAGTCCGACCAGGATGCCGTGAACGCCCCGCCGCCCACCGGCCCGTCCGTGCCGCTTCCCCCACCGACGGAGGAGTCATGAGCATCGCCATGGAGAACCCGGTCGGCCTCGAGCCGATGCCCGCCCTTCGGGCCGAGAGCGTGAGCCGCACCTTCGGCTCGGGCGCCCGCGAGGTGCACGCCTGCACCGACATCAGCCTCGAGGTCTATTCCGGCGAGCTGCTCGTCGTGCGCGGCAAGAGCGGGAGCGGCAAGACGACGCTGCTCAACATCCTCGGCGGGCTCGACCGGCCCACCTCCGGCCGGGTGTGGATCGGAGACCAGGAGCTCACCTCGCTCAACGACGGCAAGCTCGCCGAGGTGCGGCGCGGCAGGATCGGCTACGTGTTCCAGACCTTCGGGCTCATCCCCGTGCTCTCGGCGGCGGAGAACATCGAGGTGCCGCTGCGGATCCGCGGGACCGACCCCGCGCTGCGGGAGAAGCAGGTCGCCGAGATGCTCGACCTCGTGGGGCTCGCCGACCATGCCGCCCAGAGGCCCTACGAGCTCTCCGGCGGCCAGCAGCAGCGCGTCGGACTCGCGCGCGCCCTCGTGGGCGAGCCGGACATCCTGCTCGCCGACGAGCCGACCGGCCAGCTCGACTCGCGCACGGCCGCGACCATGATGGACCTCATCGAGGAGCTCGTGAAGGCCAGGGGCATCGCCGCAGTCATCTCCACGCACGACCCGCTGCTCGTGGCCCGCGCCCACAACGTCGTCGACCTGCACGACGGGCGGATCACCACGCCGGAGGGCACCCGCGGGCGGCATGCCGCGCCCGTCCCGGCCTCCTGAAGCCTGCGTTGGCTCCCTTCGAGACGGTCTCCCTCCTCAGGGAGCGGTATCGGTCGAACCGTGATCCCTCAGGGAGCGGATGGTGGTGTCCGCTCCCTGAGGACACTCTCTAGAACAGGATCAGCAGCAGCCTCACGTCGCTCTTCGAGCCGGTGACCGTGGTGTCCGCCGGTGTGAAGACCGCCTGCACGAGATAGATGCCGGTGCCCTTCTTCGGGAGCGTGTAGGTCAGCTTGCCGTTGGCCGCCGCCGTGAGAGCGACGGTCGCGACGGTCTTGCCGTTCATCGTGATCGCCACCGAGCCGACCGGTGCCGTCGCGGCGCCGGACTTCACCGTGACCGTGGCCGTCGTCTTGTCCCAGGAGAACCCGATTGTGCGGTTCAGGCTCAGGCTCGTCGTCGAGGCGAACGGCACGGTGACCGGCGCGGAGACCGCGGTCCCCGGCGGCAGACCGTGCTTCGTCGCCGTCACGACGACCGTGAGCTGCTTGCCCTGGTCGGCCGATCGCACCGTGTAGGTCACCGAGCGGGCGCCCTGGATGTCGGTGCCGTCGGCCTGCCACTGGTAGGCGAACTTCAACCCGCTCGCATCCCACTCGCCCGGATGCGCCGTGAGCTTCTTGCCCACGGCAGGCGTTCCGGTGATGGTCGGCGGCGAGGTGTTGATCGGGGTTCCCGGCTCGACCGCGTCACCCGTCGTCACCGAGAGCAGCGTCTGCGCCCCGGTGTCGCCGTAGCCGATGACGCCGAGGTAGCTGCTGTGCGGCTCGAGGCCGGCCCAGCTCGCCGTGAAGTCGGCCGGGACTCCCTGCTGGCCGGCGAGCACCGCCGGGTCGAGACCGACCGGCGCGCCATCCAGCATCACGGAGAAGGTGCGGAAGTCGAAGGCCGTCGTCGGGTTCGCCGAGTAGATGTCGACATACACGAGGTAGTCCGCGGCATCCGGATCGGCGAGATCGACGCGCTCGTCGGCCGAGCCGCTCGCCGACTGCCAGCCCGCGATGGGCGTTCCGGAGGCGTTGAGCTGGTAGACCGTGAGGTCGAGATCCGCCGTGTCATCGACCGAGTCGAGGTCGAACCGGGCGAGCACCGTGCCCTCGGGCACCGCGACGACGTACTCGAAGTAGTCGCCGTTCGTGCCCGAGCCGGAGTGCTCGGTCTCGACACCCGTCGGGTCCGGCTGCAGCACGCCGAGGCTGAGCCCCGTCGTGGTGAGCGGGATGTCCGCGTCGGAGCCCGGCGTGACCGTGACGCCGACCGAGCCGCTCACTCCCTCGCCGGACACCTCGGCCGGCGCGACGATCGCGACCGGCTGGATGGCGACGGGAGACCGCACGACGGTCGATCCGCTCGTCCAGGTGAGCGAGCCGGTCGCGAACTCGTCGAGCGCGGCCGTCGTGCGCGAGAACGTCACGGTGAAGCTCGCCGTGTCGCCCGCGCTCGCGAAGCTGAGCGTCGAGGGGGAGACGACCGCGTCGATGCCGGGCACCGAGATCGCCGCCGTGAACGTCCCCGGCTGCGTGGCCGTGACCGTGCGGGTGATCGTCTCCGGCGCGGTGAGCGCGCCGACCGCGATCGAGGCGAGGTTGAGGTCGCTCGGATCGATCGGATCGACCCCCGCGTCGTACCCGATGCCCTGGATGTAGGCGAGCCAGTCGCCCAGGTCGTTGAGGTAGAGCAGGCCGGGCTCGAAGTACCGCGTCGGGTCGACGTGGCCGGCGCCCTGCACGAAGGGATCGGTCACCGCATTGCCCGCGCCGTCGAGCGTGTCGTAGGCGGTCGTCATCATCGCCGACTTGATCTCGGACGGCGAGGCGTTCGGCGACTTCCCCAGGTAGAGCGCGGCGAGCCCGGCGATGTGCGGCGCCGCCATCGAGGTTCCGGAGAGGAACTGGAAGGTCGGCTCCTCGCCCGCGGCGTTCGCGCCGTCGGCGATGATCGCCACGCCCGGCGCCGTGATGTCGGGCTTGAGGATGTCGCTGCCGTCGGCGAGCACCGGTCCGCGCGAGGAGAACCCGGCGACCTGCGGCGTCGGCGGCTCGATGCCCGTCGAGTTGCCGGCCGCGAAGCTCGCGGTCGCCCCCTCGGTCGCCGCATAGGCCATGAGCGCGTCGTGGAACTGCGCGTCGAGGTGGATCGTCGGCACCGAGTGCTGGTCGAGGTCGGTCGACCCCGGCACCACGTTGATGAGGATCATCCCGAGCCCGCCGACGCGGGCGACCTCCGCCGACTTGGCGACGCGGTCGTTCTCGCCGCGCTCGCAGACGACGATCCTGCCCGCGGCGAGCGCGGGATCGAGGGTGTCGGCGAAGCACAGCTCAGCCTTGACGGCATCCGGGACGGCGACGCTCTGGGCGAGCACGAGGTCGCCCGTCAGCGGCGGTGCGCCCTCGCTCAAGTCGACCGTGACGGAGGCGCCGGCCATGGCCGTGCCGTCGCCGAGCGTGACCGTGGCCTCGTAGCTCGGGATCGTGCTCGCGGCGACCGTCGTGATCCAGGGCGAGGCGTTGTCGAGCGTCGAGGCGCCGGGACCGTCGTTGCCCGCGGATGCGGCGACGAAGACGCCCGCGGCGGCCGCGCCGAGGAAGGCCTCGTCGGTGGCGGAGATGGTGGTCTGCGCCGCGCCGCCGCCGATCGAGAAGTTGAGGACGTCGACTCCGTCGGCGACGGCCGCGTCGATCCCGGCCAGGAGGTCGGAGGTCGCGCATCCGTCGTCGTTCGTCGCGGCCGGGTTCTGGCCGGTCCAGCACACCTTGTAGGCGGCGATCTTCGCCGCCGGTGCGACACCGGTGATCGTGCCGAAGCTCGTGCCCTCGATCGAGGCGGGCACCTCCGGATTGCCGGCCGCCGTGCTCGCCGTGTGCGAGCCGTGGCCGTCGCCGTCGCGCGGGGAGAGGTACTCGCCGAACCCGGTGCCGCCGATGTTGCCGGCGCCGAAGCCGTCGACGAAGTAGCGTGCTCCGACGAGCTTGGTGCTGCAGTCGGAGGCCGCGAACTGCACGCCCGCGACGCACTCGCCCGTGAAGGTGCTGCCGTCGCCCTTGACGAAGGTGATGGTGGATCCGGAGAGGTAGGGGTCGGCGCCGGGCGAGGTTCCGAGCGGGTCGCCGGCGAAGGACGGGTTCTCCGGCGCGATGCCGGTGTCGAGCAGGCCGACGACGACTCCGGCGCCCGCGTTGCCGACACCGCCCAGGGACTCCCAGACCCCGTCGGGGCCGTCGAGGCCGAGGAACGAGGTCGAGGGGACCGCCGTGAGGTGCCGCAGCTCGTCGGGGGCGAGTCCGGCGACGTCCTTGCTCTGGGCGAGCTCCATCGCCTGCTTCGCGGTGAGGTGCGCGGCGAAGCCGTTGAGGGCGAGGGTGTACGAGTAGTCGATCGTGGCCCCGACGGAGGCCGCGATCTCCTGCTGCCGCTCGGCGAGGTAGTCGGTGTAGCTCTGCACCGTCCTGCGCTCGCTTCGGAGCTGCTCCCCGTCATCCGGCTTGGTGGGGGCGAACCCGTCGACCCCGCCCTCATAAGTCGCGGCGGACGGGTCGACGAGGGTCACGATGTACCGGCCGGGCGTGAACGCGGTCTGGCCGTGGCCGCCGATGGAGGTCGGGGCGGCGATGGCCCCGAGCGCGGGCCCTGCGATGAGGCCCGGCGCGACGAGGCCTGAGGCGATGAGCGCGCTCGTGGCGGCTCCAGCGATGATCCTGCGAATGCTCACGGACGTTTCCCTTCCGAGCAACTGGTGTGGATGCTGCAGTCGGGATCTGCGCGCAGAGTTCACAGTAGGCACGTTCTACCCCCGAACGGGTCACACTGTTACCAATTCGTTACCGATCTCGCGCCTTCGGCACACGCGGCGACGCTGTCCGCGGAGGGCGAACGGGTGAGACTGGCACTCTCTATGGTCGAGTGCTAATTTATGAATAGTTGAGTCGAACAGACTCAAGTATTGAAGGAGTGATGTTCCATGGCTATGTTCTTCGACCCGTTCCGCGAACTGGACCGCGTCGCCGCGAACCTTCTGGATGCGCGGCAGGGCCCCCGTCTCATGCCGATCGACCTGCACAAGGACGGCGACCTGTACATCCTCAACGCCGACCTGCCCGGGATCGACCCGGGCTCGGTGGACGTGGATGTCGACGGCCAGCTGCTCACCATCCGCGCCGAGCGCACAGCGCGCAGCGAGGACGTGAAGTGGCTCGCCCACGAGCGGCCGAGCGGCTCGTTCCTGCGTCAGCTGAACCTCGGCGACGGAATCGACACCGAGCACATCAGCGCGACCTATGACAACGGCGTGCTGAGCGTCATGATCCCGGTGAGCGAGAAGGCCAAGCCGCGCAAGGTCGCGGTGCAGTCCGGCGCCGCCTCGACTCCCGTCGAGGTCACCGCGGGCTGACGCCGCGAGAGGCTCAGCGCGGCGGGGAGGAGGACCCGGGGCATCGCTCCGGGTCCTCCTCCCCGGTCAGCCTGCTGATGTCGGAAGCGCCCGCGCCGGCATCCGCGCGCCCACCGCGGCCGACGCTCGCCGACCGCGACCCAACGAGCGCAGCGCATTGAGAATGGTCGCCAGATCGACGACCTCCTGGAGTGCGGCACCGATGATCGCAGGCAGCAGCCCGAACACGGCGACCAGCATGAGGCCGACGCTCAAGGCGATGCCCAGCCAGACGCTCTGAAGCGCGACGCGCATCGTCTGCCGGCTGATGAGAACAGCATCGCCGACCCTCGACAGGTCGTCGAGCATGATGACGACGTCCGCAGACTCGCTCGCCGCGGTCGCACCCTTCGCACCCATCGCGATGCCGACATCCGCGACCGCGAGAACGGGGGCATCGTTGACACCGTCGCCGACCATGACGACGGGGCGTTCGGCGATCGCACTGACGATCCTCACCTTGTCCGCCGGGAGGAGTTCCGCGCTCACGTCGGTGATCCCCAGCTGCTCGGCCACGTGCCGGGCGGTCTCCCGGGCGTCCCCGGTGAGGATGAGCGTCCTCGTGAGACCGAAGGCGGCAAGAGCAGCGATCGTCGCACCGGCGTTCTCGCGAACCCGGTCACTCAACAGGATCGCTCCCGCGAATCGCCCGTCGACCGCCACGTAGACCGCCGACTCGCCGCTGGCGATCCTCGTCGCCACCGCATCCGGGGCATGCTGCGCGACCAGCTGCAGCTTCCCGACGACGACCTCTTGGCGCGCGGCGCCCCCGTCGCCGATGGTGGCGACGACACCGTTGGTCGCCTCCTCACGCGCGGCCGACGCTGCGTGAATCGGCAACCGACGCTCGTGGGCGGCGCGCACGATCGAGGTGGCGAGCACATGCGAGGAGTAGACCTCCGCCGAGGCGACGAGGGAGAACAGCTCGTCCTCGTCCATGCCGCCCGCCGGGCGTACCTCGACGACGGTGGGCTCGCCCCGGGTGAGCGTCCCGGTCTTGTCGAATGCCACGGTACGCGCGCGCGCGAGCTTCTCGAGCGTGCCGCCGCCCTTGACGATGATGCCGTGCCGGGAGGCCCGGCTCATCCCCCCCATGAACGCGACGGGAGCCGCGATCAGCAACGGGCACGGCGTCGCGACGACGAGCACCTCGGCGAATCGCACCGGGTCGCCCGAGACGAGCCAGGCCAGGCCGGCGATCGCGAGGGAGAGCGCCGTGAACGGGACGGCGTAGCGATCGGCGAGCCGGACGAGCGGCGCCCGGCTCCGGGCGGCATCCGCGACGAGCGACACGATCCGCTGATATTGGCTGTCGACGGAGAGCGCGGTGGCTTCCAGGACGACGGCGACCTGACCGTTCACGGACCCGCTCAGCAGTCCATCGCCCTTCGCCTTCTCGACCGGGAGGCTCTCTCCAGTGAGCGACGACTCGTCGAAGGCGCCCGGCCCGGAGACGAGCACGCCGTCCACCGGCACGATCTCGGATGGGCGAACGAGAAGACGGTCACCCGGCACGACCTCGGCGACCGGGACATCCGTGGCCTCGTGCCCGTCGCCGCCGAGGCGGTGCGCGAGACGCGGAGCGCGGTCGAGGAGCGCGCTCAGCTCGCGCTTCGCCCGGCCGGCCGCATAGTCCTCGAGGGCCTCGCCGCCGGAGAGCATGAGCACGATGACGAGACTCGCCCAGTACTCGCCCACCGCGACCGTGGCGGCGATCGCCATGATCGCCAAGACGTCGATCCCCCACCTGCCCTTCAGCAGGTCGCGGATCATGTCCCGGGCCTGCCGCGCGGCGACGAGGGCGACGAAGACGCTCACCAGCCACTGGGCGGCAGGCGCGGTTCCCGCGAGGTCGAGGATGCCGCCGACGATCGCCACCAGCACCGTGATCGCGACGACCGGGTATCTCCGGACAGCGGTTCCAAGCCAGATCATGGTTCCATTGCTACCCGCGACCCGGCCGATTTTCCAGCAAGGCGAGGCTGGCCTAAAGCCCGCGGTCCGTTCAGCGCACAGCTTTGGGAACTCAGGCCAGTCGCGCCTTGAGGTTGCTGGCGAGTGCGGCGAGGAACTCCTCGGTCGTGAGGTAGCCCTGGTCCGGCCCGACGAGGAGCGCCAAGTCCTTGGTCATCTTGCCGGACTCGACCGTCGTGACCACGACATCCTCGAGAGTGTGGGCGAAGTCGATGAGCGCCTGGTTGCCGTCGAGCTTGCCCCGGTGCGCGAGGCCGCGCGTCCAGGCGTAGATCGAGGCGATCGGGTTCGTCGACGTCGGCTTGCCGGCCTGGTGCTGGCGGAAGTGGCGGGTCACGGTGCCGTGCGCCGCCTCCGCCTCGACGATCTTGCCGTCGGGGGTGGTGAGCACGCTCGTCATGAGCCCGAGCGAGCCGAAGCCCTGAGCGACGGTGTCGGACTGCACGTCCCCGTCGTAGTTCTTGCAGGCCCAGACGTAGCCGCCCTCCCACTTGAGGCTCGAGGCGACCATGTCGTCGATGAGACGGTGCTCGTAGGTGAGGCCTGCGGCGTCGAACCGCTCCTTGAACTCGCTCTCGAAGACCTCGGCGAAGAGATCCTTGAAGCGGCCGTCGTAGGCCTTGAGGATCGTGTTCTTGGTCGAGAGGTAGACCGGGTAGCCGCGGTCGAGCCCGTAGCTGAGCGAGGCGCGCGCGAAGTCGCGGATCGAGTCGTCGAGGTTGTACATCCCCATGGCGACGCCCGAGCCGGGCGCCTGGAACACCTCGAAGGACTGCGGCTCGCCGCCGTCCTTGGGGGTGAAGGTCATCGTGAGCGTGCCCTCGCCCTCGAAGCGGAAGTCGGTCGCGCGGTACTGGTCGCCGAAGGCGTGACGGCCGATGATGATGGGCTTGTTCCAGCCGGGTACGAGACGCGGGATGTTCGAGATGATGATGGGCTCACGGAAGATCGTGCCGCCGAGGATGTTGCGGATCGTGCCGTTCGGGCTCTTCCACATCTTCTTGAGCCCGAACTCCTCGACGCGCGCCTCGTCGGGCGTGATGGTCGCGCACTTGACGCCGACGCCGTGCTTCTGGATGGCGTGGGCTGCGTCGATCGTGATCTGGTCCTCGGTCTCGTCGCGCTTCTGGATGCCGAGGTCGTAGTACTCGAGGTTCACGTCGAGGTAGGGGTGGATGAGGGTGTCCTTGATGGCCTGCCAGATGATGCGGGTCATCTCGTCGCCGTCGAGCTCGACGACGGTTCCCGTTACCTTGATCTTCGACACGGGGTTCTCCTTGCGGGGTTCTGGATGCTCTGGCGGGGCTGGGCCCGGGGCCGATCCGGCCGCCATTCAGCTTACAGGCATCGCGGAACTATCTCGACATCAAGATATCTCTAGGCGAGCGTCGTCCCGTGTGGTTAGCCTGTCATCATGGCTCAGCTGAGACTCGAAGAATTGTCTGCTACCAATGCGCTCGCCGCGAACAAGCTCACGCTGCGACGCGGGCAGGAGCAGTTCGTCGTCCCGCCGACCTATGCGATCGCCGATGCCTATCTCGACGCGACGACGAGCTGGCCCCGCGTCGTGCTCAAGGACGACGCGGTCGTCGGCTTCATCCGCGGCAACTTCGACCCGGATGCCGCCCAGGAGGAGTTCCGCAGCTGCGTCTGGCGAGTGCACGTCGCCGCCGATGCGCAGGGCCAGGGCGTCGGCACCTTCGCGGTGCTCGCGCTCGCCGACGAGGCGCGCCAGCGCGGCTTCTCGCGGCTCACCGCGCTGTGGGAGCCCGGGGACGACGGACCGGAGGCCTTCTTCACGAACATCGGCTTCGTCGTGGAGGGCGAGACCCAGTACGGCGAGAAGTTCGGGGTGCTGGCGCTCTAGATGCGACAATCCGAGGACTTCGTGAGCCGGGTCATCGCGATCGTCGAGTCGATCCCGCCCGGCAGGGTCATGGCCTATGGCGACGTCGCGGCGGCGATCGGCTCGCGCGCGGCGCGCGGAGTGGGTCAGGTCATGGCCTACTACGGGAGCGACCTGCCGTGGTGGCGGGTGATCCGCGCGAGCGGGCAGCCGCCGCTGTGTCATGAGGACCAGGCCCTTCCCCACTACGAGGAGGAGGGCACGCCGCTCGTGCCCACGGCATCCGGCTACCGCATCGACCTGCGACGCGCCCGCCACCGCCCCTAGGCGCCTAGCCGCCCCTCCCCTCCTCCACTGTTATGCAGGACAATCGCGTGGATCCGCATGGGCTCACGACCTGATGGCGCCTTAGACCAGCGATGTCCTGCACAACGGAAGACTCGGGGACGGAGCGACGAGCCTAGACGAGGGAGTCGCGCCAGGCGGCGTGCATCTGCGAGAACCTGCCGGTCCCCGCGATGAGCTCGGCCGGCGGCCCGTCCTCGACGATGCGGCCCTGCTCCATGACGAGCACCCGGTCGGCGATCGCGACGGTCGACAGGCGGTGCGCGATGATGACGGCCGTGCGGTCGGCGAGGAGCGTCTGCAGCCCGACCTGCACGAGGCGCTCGCTCGGGATGTCGAGCGAGGCGGTCGCCTCGTCGAGGATGAGCACGACCGGGTCCGCGATGAAGGCGCGCGCGAAGGAGATGAGCTGCCGCTGGCCGGCCGAGACCCGCCCTCCGCGCTTGTTCACATCCGTGTCGTAGCCGTTCGGAAGGCCCTCGATGAACTCGTGGGCGCCGACGGCGCGCGCCGCCGCGACGACCTCCTCCCGGGTCGCCTCCGGCTTGCCGAGGGCGATGTTGTCCGCGACCGTTCCGGAGAACAGGTAGGCCTCCTGGGTGACCATGACGATCGCCCGGCGCAGATCCTTCGGATGCAGCTGGCGCAGGTCCACCCCGTCGAGCGTCACGGCTCCCTCGGTCGGATCGTAGAAGCGCGAGATGAGCTTGGCGAGCGTCGACTTGCCCGCGCCCGTGGAGCCCACGAGCGCGATCGTCTGCGCCGCGGGGATGTCAAGGTCGAACCTCGGGAGCACGACCCGGTCCTCCTTGTAGGCGAACTCGACTCCCTCGAAGCGCACGGCGCCCTTCGCCTGCCACAGATCGATCGGCCCCGTCGGATCCGGCACGCTCGGCGTCTCCTCGAGCACGCCGGAGATCTTCTCGAGCGCCGCCGCGGCCGACTGGTACGAGTTGTAGAACATCGCGATCTCCTGCGCGGGCGCGAAGAACGACCGCGTGTAGAGAAGCGTCGCGAGCAGCACGCCGATCGCGAGACCTCCCCCGGCGACCCTGAGGCCGCCCACGAAGAGCACGACCGCGAGGGTGACGTTGCCGATGAGCACGAGCCCCGGGTCGTAGATCCCGAACAGGTTGATGGCGCGCTCGTTCGCGTAGCGGTAGTCCTCGACGAGCGAGCCGAACTCCTTCTCGTTGCGCTTCTCCTTGCGGAAGGCCTTGACGGCGCGGATGCCCGTCATGGTCTCGACGAAGTGCACGATGACGCGGGCGGATGCCGTGCGCGTCTCCCGGAACACCTTCTGCGAGCTCAGCTGGAACCACCGGGTGAGGAACCACAGCGGCACGAGCGAGCCGAAGAGCACGAGCCCGCTGACCCAGTCGAGCGAGAGCAGGGCGATCGCGATGAACGCCATGTAGAGGCCGCCCTGGACGAGCTGGCTGAGTCCCGAGTCGAGCAGCTCCCGGATGGCGTCGAGGTCGCTCGTCTGGCGCGCGATGATGCGCCCCGAGGTGTAGCTCTCGTGGAACTCGAGGCTCAGCCGCTGTGTGTGGAGGAAGACCCGCTTGCGCAGCTCGATGAGGATGGCCTGGCTGATCCGAGCGGTCAGCACGGTGTACCAGGCGATGAGCACGGCACCGATGACGCCCGTGAACAGGTAGGCGCCGACGGCCAGCCCGAGCGGCACCCAGTCCTGCCTGAGCATGGCGGGGAGGCCGTTGTCGATCCCGAGGGCGATGAAGGCCGGCCCGGCGACCTGGGCCGCCGTGCTCACGACGACCACGACGATCGTGAGCGTGATCCGTCCCCACAGGGGTCTCACGAGCGAGCCGAGCAGACGCAGCGAGCGCGCACGGATCTGCCGGCTCTCCGCCTTGGTGTAGTCCTGGCGCTCCTCGCCCTCGACTCCCGTCACACTCATGATCCGACCTCTGCGCTCGTGCGGCCTACGCCGCTCTTGACGATGGGGATGGGGGTCGTCGGGGGCGACGTGGTTCGCCGGGGGCCGCCTCCCTCGTCGTCGAGGCTCGAGATGACGAACCGGTAGTGCTCGCTCGAGGCGAGAAGATCGGAGTGCCTCCCGACCGCGGTGATCCTCCCGCCCTCGAGCAGAGCGACCCGGTCGGCGAGCATGACCGTCGACGGCCGGTGGGCGACGATGAGGGCGGTGGTGGAGGCGAGAACCCGGCGCAGGGCGGCCTCGACGAGCGCCTCGGTGTCCACGTCGAGCGCGGAGAGCGGGTCGTCGAGCACGAGCACGTCGGGCCGGGCCGCGACCGCGCGGGCGAGCGCGAGCCGCTGCCGCTGCCCGCCGGAGAGGCTCATGCCCTCCTCGCCGACCTTCGTGTCGAGCCCCTCCGGGAGCTCGTAGGCGAAGTCGGCCTGGGCGATGTCGAGCGCCTCGGCGAGGTCCGCCTCCGACGCCTCGGGCCGGCCGAGCAGCACGTTGTCGCGCACCGAGGCCGAGAAGAGCGTCGCGTCCTCGAAGGCCATCGCGATGTGACGACGCAGCTCCTCCCTGGAGAGGTCCCGGATGTCGACCCCGTCGAGCGTGATCGAGCCGCCGGTGACGTCGTACAGCCGCGTGGTGAGCGCCGTGACCGTGGACTTGCCGCTTCCGGTGAGCCCCACGAGCGCCATGGTCTCGCCGGGCTCGAGCTCGAGGTCGATGCCGTTCAGCAGGTCGGGGAAGCGCTCGGGCGAGTCCGCGTAGCGGAAGTGCGCGTCGTGGAAGACGAGCCGGCCCTCGGGCGCGGCGATCGTCTTCGGGTCCGCGGGATCGACGATCGTGTTCTCCTCGTCGAGCACCTCGAAGAACCGGTCGGTCGCCGTGCGGGTGTCGAAGGTCATCGAGAGCAGGAAGCCGATCGACTCGACGGGGAAGCGCAGCACGGTCGCAGTCGCGAAGAACGCGACGAGCGCCCCGACGGTGAGCTGACCGGCGGCGGCGAGCCAGACGCCGCCGGCGAGGCAGAGCGCGAAGGTCACGTCCGGCACGAGCAGGAGCCAGAGCCAGATCCCGGCGATCGCCTTCGCCTTCTCGATCTCGGTGCCGCGCAGCAGCTCGGCCTGCGACTCGAAGTTGCGCAGGGCGTACTTGCCTCGCCCGAAGGCCTTGAGCACCCGGATGCCATGCACCGACTCCTCGACGGTCGTCGCGAGGTCGCCGGCCTGGTCCTGGCTGCGGCGGGCGACGACCGAGTACTTGTTCTCGAACAGGTAGCCGTAGATCCACAACGGGATCGAGCAGACCATGAAGAGCACGCCGAGCATCCAGCTGATGCTCACGAGCACGGCGAACCCGACGAGGATCGTGATCGTGTTGACCACGAAGAGCACGAGCCCGAAGGAGAACCAGCGACGGATGAGGTTGAGGTCGCTGATGGCGCGCGAGAGCAGCTGCCCGCTCGGCCAGCGATCGTGGAAGTTGACCGGGAGGTCCTGAAGCTGACGGTAGAGGCCGTTGCGCATCCTGGCCTCGATGTGGGTTCCCGGCTGCAGTACGAACCAGCGCCGGAACCAGATCATGACGGCCTCGACGACGCCGAGGAACAGGACGATCCCGACCGGCCACCAGATCTCGCTCGAGTCGCCGTCCTGGAGCGGGCCGTCGACGAGCGAGCGCAGCACCTGCGGGATGGCGAGCGCGACGAGGGCCGCGAGCATCGCGGCGCCCATGCCGAGGTAGATCCGGGGCATCGCCGGCTTCGCGTAGGGGTAGACGCGCATGATCGACGCGAAGGTGCCGAGTCGCTTGGTTTCGACCTCAGAGGACAACGGTATTCCTTGCAGTATCGGGGGTCGGCGGAGCCGAGGAACGATGGAGGCCGGCGCGGGCCTGCAGTGCCGACGGAGGGACGCGCCCTCGTCCCCACCCGTCAGCGCAGCCTTACAGAGTATGCCTCTCGTTGGCCGGATGCAACTCCGGCGGCTCCGAGGGGGAGGGGAGGCTAGCGGATGCGCACCGAGAGGCAGGTCACGCAGCCCTCGAGCTTCTCGAACTCGCCGATGTCGAC
The DNA here is from genome assembly GCA_044508495.1 of Clavibacter sp. Taxonomy (GTDB): domain Bacteria; phylum Actinomycetota; class Actinomycetes; order Actinomycetales; family Microbacteriaceae; genus Terrimesophilobacter. Next base: position 22,383 of record JBIQHP010000005.1, on the reverse strand, counting down.
CGTGACGACGCGGTAGCCGAGGTCGGCGATGAGCGCGGCGCTCCTCGGCGCCGAGGCGGCCATGAGCACGCTGTCCTCGTCGAGCACGACGACGGCGACGCCGGTCTCCTCGGGGACTCCGAGGAACCGGTCGAAGAGCTCGGGGTGGTCGACGAGCGGCGGGTAGCCGATCACGGTCCCGTCGGGCAGCGCGGTGACGCCGCTCTTGAGATGCAGGACCTTGGTGACCGGCACCGCGACGACCGTGTAGCCGAGCGGCGAGACGATCGAGCGGAGCTGCCGGATGCCCTCCGCGTTCGTCCGTCCGCCCCGCCCCACGTAGACGGTCGAGCCGACCTTGAGCACGTCCCCGCCGTCGAGTGTGCCTGGCAGCTCGATCCTCGCGATCCGGAGCCCCAGCTCCCGCACCGTGTCCTCGACCCCCGCCGTCTCGCTCCGGCGCGACTCGTGGCCGGGGCTCGCGATGACCGCCAGGTCACCGAAGATCACGACGGCGTCCTCGACGAACACCGAGTCGGGCGCCTCGGCCGCGACCGGGACCTCGATCGTGTCCCAGCCGTTCTCGATGAGGGCGGCGACGTAGTCGTCCCACTGGGCGTCGGCCTTCTCGGCATCGATGACCGAGCGGGCGATGTGGGTGACCTGACCCTCCGCGAGGTTCGCGGCGGGCAGCCGGACGAGGGCGATCCGGCGGTCGCGTGCAGGCGGCACGTCGAGCTTGGCACCCGTCACGACGCTCCACAGCCGCCTCCCGACGCTCGCCGCCGCGACCACGGCCGCGATGACGAAGACGAGCTTGGGGCCGACGAGCGTCCCGAACACGAAGGCGATCGCGGCGCCGTCGATCGTGGATCCCGTGCCCACGACCGAGATGAGGCTGCCGAAGAGCGCGGCGAGCAGCGCCGCGAGGATGGCCAGCGGGATCGCGACGTACCAGCGGCGGAAGCCGTCGAAGCCGGCCACGACGGCGAGCAGCAGGAAGAGCAGGAGGGCGGACGGTAGGAAGTAGTCGCTCAACTGACCGAACAGGGAGGCATCGGCCCTGTTGGCGGCGAAGAACACCAGGATGGTCGCGAGGTGGGCGACGAGGGCCGCGACGAGGGCCGCTGCGAGCGCTCCGGCTATCCGGCGGATCATGGCGGGCGCACCGGAGGAAGAAGTCATGGTGCGAGACTATTGGATTGCGACCGGGCCTGGGTCCCGTTTGTCGATTCGGCCCGGCTTCGGCAGGCTCGACCGGAGAAGGACATCTCGGATGGAGTCCGCCGAAATCCGGCGCTCTGCACTCACCCGGCTGCCTGTTCGAGCATCCGGCGGATGTCGGCTTCGAGTGTGGTGGCGTCCCTTTCGAAGATCTCCCGCAGCTGCGCTTCGTGCAGGAATCCGTATTCGTGGGCGATGAGGTTTCGAGTCCCTTTGATCTTCCGCCAGAGCTCATCAGGGATCGTCTGACGACGTAACGAATCGGAGACATGTGACAGGCTCTCAATCGCTGAGGAAAGCCTCAGCACTGCCGCGTCGAGCACGATCTGTTCTCGTAGGTCGCTGCGGGTCAGGTGCTGTCTCAGTACTGCAAGGTGCCCGAGCGCGTCGAGAAGCCTCTGGCGGTCTGAACGCTTCACAGCGTCACGGCAGAAGCGCGCAGGGCGGGCAGCACCTCACGCTTGACGAGTTGTTCCGGAATGACGTCGACCGGTACGCCGATCAGGTCCTCCAGATCCATCCCGAGTCCCGCAAGTGTGAACATGCTCAGTTTTCCCGGCATGCTCACGAGCAGATCGAGGTCACTGTCTTCGTCGTCTTCGCCCCTCGCGACCGAGCCGAAGACACGAACATTGGAGGCCCCCTCCGCGCGCGCGATTCGGAGGACTTCGGCGCGATGCCGGGCGAGCTTGCGGCCGACAGGGCCGCGGGTCGATTTCGCTCGAGCACGGCTCACGGCAATCATCTGCGAGACAGCGGGCTGCGTCACACCCAGCGTCTTTGCGATTTGCCGCTGTGAGACACCGGACTCGCTGGCGATGAGCACGGATCGTTGCAGCTTCTCAGCCGCCGCGTCACGCTCTTCGACCACGGATGCCAGGTCGTCGAGAACGGAGGTCGTCGTAACGGGGCTCATGGCCAGCTGCCTTCCAGGTGATAAGTTATCTTATCAGCCTGAGGTGTTCACCCGCCAGCATCTCTCCTGCTCAGTGGGCGAAGTGCCGCTCGCCGGTGACGTACATCGTCACGCCGGCCTTGTTCGCCGCCGCGACGACCTCCTCATCGCGGATCGAGCCTCCGGGCTGGACGACGGCGGCCACCCCCGCGTCCAGGAGGAGCTGCAGGCCGTCGGCGAAGGGGAAGAAGGCGTCGGATGCCGCGACGCTCCCGCGCGCGCGGTCGCCCGCGCGGTCCACCGCGAGCCGGCACGAGTCGACCCGGTTGACCTGGCCCATGCCGACCCCGACGGAGGCCCCGCCGTGGGCGAGCAGGATCGCGTTCGACTTCACGGCACGCACCGCGCGCCAGGCGAACTCGAGGTCGGAGCGGGTGGCGGGATCCGCCGCCCTGCCCGAGACGAGCTCCCAGTCGTCGAAGCCGGCGAAGCGCGTGTCCGGCTGCTGCACGAGCAGCCCTCCGGAGACCTGGCGCAGCTCCCGCTCCTCGCGGCGATAGCCCATCGGCAGCCTGAGGATCCGCAAGGACTTCTTCGCGGTCAGGAGCTCGAGCGCCTCCGGCGCGAAGCCGGGGGCCACGACGACCTCGGTGAAGATGTCCTTGATCGACTCGGCCGCCGCAAGGTCGATCTCGCGGTTCGCGGCGATGACACCGCCATAGGCGGAGACCGGATCGCACTCGTGGGCGAGGCGGTGGGCCTCCGCGATCGTGCCGGCGACGGCGATGCCGCAGGGGTTCGCGTGCTTGACGATCGCGACGGCCGGGCGGTCGTGGTCGAACGCGGCCCGCAGGGCGGCATCCGCGTCGACGTAGTTGTTGTAGGACATCTCCTTGCCGCCGAGCTGCTGCGCCTGGGCCAGCCCCGTGGCGCCGGCGACGTGATAGAGCGCGGCCGGCTGGTGGGAGTTCTCCCCGTACCGCAGCGCGGTCGGCTGCACGAAGACCAGCTCGAGGTCGCCGCTCCTCGGGTTCCCGGCGCGCACGCCGAGGGTGTCGGCGAACCAGGCGGCCACCGCCGAGTCGTAGGCGGCGGTGTGGGCGAAGGCCTCGCCGGCCAGCCGCTCCCGCTGGGCGAGGGTCGTGCCGCCCACGGCGAGCGACTTGACGATCGACGGGTAGCTCGCGGGCGAGACCACGACGGCGACATTGGCGTGGTTCTTCGCGGCCGAGCGGACCATCGCCGGGCCGCCGATGTCGATCTGCTCGACCACGGCATCCGGTGCCGCGCCGCTCGCGACCGTCTCGACGAAGGGGTAGAGGTTGACGACGACGAGCTCGAAGGGGGCGATCCCCAGGCCGGCGAGCTCGGCCTCGTGGGCGGCGAGCCGCAGGTCGGCCAGGATGCCGGCATGCACGGCCGGGTGCAGGGTCTTGACCCGGCCGTCGAGGGACTCGGGGAAGCCGGTGACCGCGCTGACCTCGGTGACCGGATGCCCGGCCTCCGCGATGAGCCTCGCCGTCGAGCCCGTGGAGACGATCTCCACCCCGGCGGCGGCGAGCGCGGCCGCGAGGTCGAGCAGCCCGGACTTGTCGCTCACCGAGACGAGCGCGCGGCGGATCGGGACGACGTCGCGGGGGGCGGGGGCGGTCATGCTGGCTCCTGTGGGTTCGAACGGAGGTCGAGGTCTCCGTTGGCGATGTCGAGCACCACCTGCACGAGCAGGCGCCGCTCCACGAGCTTGATCCGGTCGTGCAGGGTTCCCTCGGTGTCGCTCGCGAGGATCGGCACGCGCTCCTGGGCGAGGACCGGCCCGCTGTCGACCCCCTCGTCGACGAGGATGACGCTCGCTCCGGTCTCCGTCGCACCGGCCGCGAGGGCGTCCCGAACCGCGTGCGCACCGGGGAACTCGGGGAGGTACGCCGGATGCGTGTTGACCAGCCGGGGGCTGAGCGCCGAGACGACGCGCGGCGGCAATAGGCGCATGAAGCCGCTCAGGATCACGAGGTCAGGGCTCCAGGACTCGATCTGCTCGAGCAGGGCGTCGCCCCAGCTCTCCCGGTCCGGGTAGCTCGACCAGGCGACCGAGAAGGTGGGGACGCCGAATCGCTCCGCGTGCGTGAAGCCCTCGGCGTCCCGGTCGGCGCCGATCGCGACGACACGGGCCGGGAACTCGGCGTCCTCGGCCGCGTCGAGCAGCGACCGCAGGTTGGAGCCGCCCCCCGAGATCAGGACGACGAGGGAGAGCATGCTCTCAGCCTATTCGGTGCGCCGCCGCTCACCGACGGCGAGGGGGCCGGCCGGCCAGGAGCCCGATGACGGCGGGCACGCCGAACTCGAGGGCGGCGAAGATCCCGACGAGGGCGGCGTCCGGTCCGACGGCGGCGAGCCTCCCCGGCCCTGCCGCGCCGCCGGAGACCCAGGCGAGCAGCCCAAGGGCGAGCCCGCCCACGACACCGATGAGGACGCCGGTGACGACGAGCGGAACGAGCGGAGGGCGGTCGCCGAGACCGCGCAGCACGGCCGGTCTCACGGCGACGGCGGCGAGGAACCCTGCGACGACGGGTACGAGCAGCCCGAGGAAGCCGAGGGCGAGGTCACCGGTCGGCAGCGCACCCAGCACCGGGACGGCCGGCAGCGGGCCGAGACTCGTGCCGAGCGGTCCGACCGAGGAGCCGGCGCCGATCGCGAAGCCGGGGCCGACGAGCCATGCGGCGGTCCACAGGACGAGGTTCGGCAGGAAGGCGAGCTGCCCGAGCGTGATCGCGATCCCCCCGAGCACCTCGGCGTGAACGCCCTCGTAGAGGGCGATGACCTGGGCGTAGTTCACGACGAGCATGACGGCCAGCAGCACGGCGGAGACGGCCACGAGTGCGGCGACCGCGGCGAGGCCGCCCCGCAGCCCCTGGCCGAGCACCGCCCGCTGCTCGGCGGGCCGCCCTCTCCACCAGGACCGGATGCGGCCGGTGCCCGGGATCGCGGCCCCCGGCATCCGCTCGAGGCGCCGGCGGGTGACGGCGACGCCGACGAGCAGGCCGATCGCGAATACGAGCGTCGGCAGCAGCGCGCCCTGCCAGAGGGACGGGCGTGCGAAACGGTGGAGCGCGCTCACGGTCACGCCGAACGCGAGCACCGCGAAGGTCATGAGGGCGACCGCCGCCCCCAGTCTCGCGAAGGGGGTCTCGGCGATGCGCCGACCCGCCCGCATCGCGAGCAGAAGGGTCAGCAGGGCGAATCCGAGCGCGGCGATCGAGACGACGAAGGGCTTTCCGGCGTTCTCGAACCCGACGACGATCGCGGTGACCGGGTCGAGCGTCAGGACGACGTCGCTGCCGTGGCCGAGCACCCAGACGTCGACCGAGGCGCGCCAGAACACCGTCCAGTCGAGCTGGAGCCCGTACTGGAACGCCCACAGGAAGGTGAGCGGGACGAGCGGGATGCCGATCCCGATCCCGACGACGAGGAGCGCCTCGAGCGCGGCGAACAGGGCGGTCAGCGGGCGGTTCATACCGCTGAAGAGCCTAGAGCGCGGAGAGGATCTCCCGCATGAGGCTCGCGGCCTCGCTCGGCGTCTTGCCGACCTTGACGCCCGCGGCCTCGAGCGCCTCCTTCTTCGCCTGGGCGGTGCCGGCGGAGCCGGACACGATCGCGCCGGCATGGCCCATGGTCTTGCCCTCGGGGGCGGTGAAGCCCGCGACGTAGCCGACGACGGGCTTCGTGACGTTCGCCCTGATGAAGTCCGCGGCGCGCTCCTCGGCGTCGCCGCCGATCTCGCCGATCATGACGATCGCCTTCGTCTCGGGGTCGGCCTCGAACGCGGCGAGCGCATCGATGTGGGTCGTGCCGATGATGGGGTCGCCGCCGATGCCGATCGCGGTCGAGAAGCCGAGATCCCGCAGCTCGTACATCATCTGGTAGGTCAGCGTGCCCGACTTGGAGACGAGACCGATCGGGCCCTTGTGGGTGATGTTGGCGGGGGTGATGCCGACGAGCGCCTCGTCGGGCGTGATGATGCCGGGGCAGTTCGGCCCGATGATGCGGGTCGCCCCGCCTTTCGCCTTGGCGTGCGCCCAGGCCTCCGCCGAGTCCTGCACCGGGATGCCCTCGGTGATGACGACGAGCAGCGAGACGGCGGCGTCGATCGCCTCGATCATGGCGTCCTTGGCGTGCGCCGGCGGCACGAAGACGATCGAGACATCCGCCCCGGTCTTCTCGACGGCCTCGGCGACCGTGCCGAACACGGGCAGCTCCACGGTGCCGCCGGAGGGCGTGCCGTGCGTCACGGTCGTGCCGGCCTTGCGCGCGTTGACGCCCCCGACGACCTGCGTTCCGGCCCCCAGCATGAGCGCGGTGTGCTTGGTGCCCTCGCCGCCTGTGATGCCCTGGACGATGACCTTCGAGTCCTTGGTGAGGAAGATTGACATTGGTGAAATCCTTTGAGGTGGTGGGTTTCGATACGCGGCTACGCCGCTACTCAACCAGCGTGGGCCAGCTCGGCGGCCGTGTCGGCGCCCTCGTCCATGGTGGCGGCGAGCGTGACGAGCGGATGCGCGGCCTCGTTCAGGATGCGCCTGCCCTCCTCGACGTTGTTGCCGTCGAGTCGCACGACGAGGGGCTTGTTCGCGCTCTCGCCGAGCGTCCGAAGGGCGCCGACGATGCCGTTCGCGACCGCGTCGCAGGCGGTGATGCCGCCGAAGACGTTGACGAAGACGCTCTTGACCTGGGCGTCGCCGAGGATGATGTCGAGACCGGCCGCCATGACCTCGGCGGAGGCGCCGCCGCCGATGTCGAGGAAGTTGGCCGGCTTGACGCCGCCGTGCCTCTCGCCCGCGTAGGCCACGACATCCAGCGTGCTCATGACGAGGCCGGCGCCGTTGCCGATCACGCCGACCGAGCCGTCGAGCTTGACGTAGTTGAGGTCGGCGGCCTTCGCCTTGGCCTCGAGCGGGTCGGCGGATGCCGCATCCTCGAGCGCGGCGTGGCCCGGATGGCGGAACCCGGCGTTCTCGTCGAGCGTCACCTTGCCGTCGAGCGCGACGATGTCGCCGTCGGCGGTGAGCACGAGCGGGTTGACCTCCACGAGGGTCGCGTCCTCGCCCGTGTAGACCTCGTAGAGCTTCACGATGACCGGAGCGACCTTCGCGACGAGCTCCTCGGGGAAGTGCCCTGCGCGGGCGATCTCGGCGGCCTTGGCCTCGTCGACGCCGGTCGCCGGGTCGACCTCGACGCGGGCGAGGGCCTCAGGACGCTCGACCGCGAGCTCCTCGATCTCCATGCCGCCCTCGACGCTGCAGAGGGAGAGGTAGGAGCGGTTGGCCCGGTCGAGCAGGACCGAGAAGTAGAACTCCCGCTCGATGCGGGCTCCTGCCGCGACCATGACCCGGCGCACGGTGTGGCCCTTGATGTCGAGGCCGAGGATCTGCTCGGCGGCGGCGGCGGCTGCACCCGGGTCGTGGACGACCTTCACGCCGCCCGCCTTGCCGCGCCCGCCGACCTTGACCTGGGCCTTGACGACGACGGTCCCTCCGAGCTTCTCGGCCGCTGCCCTCGCCTCCTCGGGGGTGTCGGCCACGATGCCGGCCAGCACAGGCACCCCATAGGACTCGAAGAGATCCCTGGCCTGATACTCGAAAAGATCCACGCTGCCTGTCCAATCCGCGGGAGTGGGGTGATGGGTGGTATCTCGACACCGAGATAGTTCGACGTCAAGACACTTTTGCCACAGAGAACTCTACCGCGCGAGCGAGGCGCTCCCGTCCCGGGGCGGCTTCAGGCGGATTTAAGAACCGCGGATCCTTCGTTCCCGACCCGGAACAGCACCGTCCCGGTGACGATGTCCGCCGTGACGAGTGTCGCGGAGACCTCCTGCCCCGCCTCGAGATCGCCCTCGCACGGGGCGGTCACGGCGAGCTCCTCGAGCTGGATCTCTCCCCCGCCGTCCCTCGCGCTGATGACGGTCGCTCCGAAGACCTCGCCCACTCTGGCATGCAGAACCGCCGCCTCGACGGCGCTGATCGCGGCATGGTCGAGGCGACCGGCCACGCCGTCCGAGGAGGCCATGATCGCGGGAAGCTGCGGAAGCGCGTCGCGCGCCCATCCGGGGACCTCGCGCCCGTTCGCCAGCGCCTCGCAGACGACGAGCACGAACCGGTCGACGAGACGGCGCAGGGGCGCGGTCGCGTGCGCGTAGGGTGCGGCGACGGCCGCCTGCTCCGGATGGTCCGGCGGCTCGCCGTCGAACGCCGTGTACCCGGCGCCGCGGAACAGAGAGGCCGCGGCGTGCAGGATCGCGAGCTGCCTCGGATCGGCCGGGTCGAGCATCCGCAGATAGGCGCCGTAGCCGACGCCCTCCTCCCATGGGGTCCCGAGGGCCTTCGCACGACGGCGGAACCAGACGACGGAGTCCTCGTTCGGCGGCGGCATGGTGCGCAGGATGCCGACGCCGCCGTCGAGCATGAGCCGCGCCGCCGCCATCCCGGTCAGGAGGGAGATCTGCGCGTTCCAGCCTTCCGCCTCGAGGGGCCGGCGGCGCACGAGGTCATAGCGACCGTCATGCTCGCGGATCTCCTGGTCGGGCCGTCCGAGGCTCGCGCCGCCCCGCTCGCGCTCGAGCAGGATGCGCTTGAGGCCGATCTCCTGGAGCAGCGCGAGACTCTCCGGCGCCGCTCCGCCGTCGACGAGCTCCTGAACCTCCTCGTAGGCGAGCCGTCGCCTGCTGCGCACCCGCGCGCGGACGAGGCTCGTCGAGACGAGCCGGGCATCCGGATCGAGCTCGAAGGTCCACACGTAGGCGCCGCGCTCCTCGCCGGGCAGGAGCGAGGCGGCGCCCTCGCTGATGACGAGCGGATGCAGCGGGATGCGGCCGTCGGGCGGGTACAGCGCCTGACCCCGCCTGCGGGCCTCGGCGTCGACCGCTCCGCCCGGCTCGACGAAGGCGGGGACGTCGGCGATCGCGTAGCGGACCCGGTAGCCGTCGCCGGAGCGCTCGAGCTGCATGGCCTGGTCGAGGTCCATCGAGTCGGGCGGGTCGATCGTGAAGAACGGCACGTCGAGCAGCGACTCGTCGGGCAGGCTGACGGAGGCGGCGGCCGCCTCCGCTTCCGCCTCGACCGCGGGCGGGAACTCCGCGCTCACGCCGAGAGT
>JBIQHP010000005.1:1194-13042 GCA_044508495.1 Clavibacter sp. | reverse complement strand
TCATCCGAGCTTCTCGATCGGCGAGATCTTGATGAGAAGCCGCTTGCGACCGGCCGTCTCGAACTGCACCTCCGCGACCGACTTGGGGCCGGTGCCGGTGACCGCCGTGACCTCGCCGTCCCCGAAGTCGACGTGCCGGATGCGGTCCCCGGGGGAGAGGGTCAGGTCGCCGTTGTCCCGCACCGTGCTCGTCACGCGGCTCGTCCACTCGGTCTTGGGGCGCTCTGCTGCCCTGGCGGCAGCCCGCGCACGCGCCGTCGCCCCCGGCCCGGCCGACTCGATCGCGTATCCGCCAGGCCCACCCGCCGAACCGCCGGCGATGGAGTTCTCGGCTCCGAACCCACCACGGCGGGCGTTGAGAGCGCGCGGCTCGGTGCCCCCGCGCGAGTTCGCCATCCCGGGCGACTGCCGCCAGTCGATGAGTTCGGCCGGGATCTCCTGCAGGTAGCGGCTCGGCATGGCGACGGTGACGTCGCCGAACTGCGCGCGCGTCATGGCGAGCGAGAGGTACAGACGCCGCCGGGCGCGCGTGATCCCGACGTAGAAGAGCCTGCGCTCCTCGGCCGGCCCGCCCGGCTCCCCGGCCGACATCTGATGCGGGAGCAGCCCCTCCTCGACACCGGTGAGGAAGACCGCCTCGAACTCGAGCCCCTTCGCGGTGTGCAGGGTCATGAGCGAGACGGTGCCGCTCGAGTCGTCGAGCTCGTCCGCCGCGGCGACGAGCGAGACCTCGGTGAGGAAGTCGAGCAGGGTGCCGGCCGGGTTGTTCCTGCGGAACTCGCGGGTGACGGCGAGGAGCTCCTCGACGTTCTCGGCGCGCGCCTCGTCCTGCGGGTCGCGGCTCGCACGCAGTGCCTCGAGGAAGCCGGTGCGCTCGAGCAGGGCCGCGAGCACGTCGGCCGGTGCAGCGGTATCGGCCGTCGCCCCCACCTCGTCGAGGATCGTCGCGAGGCCCTCGATCGCCGCGGTGGCCTTGGGCCCGAGTCCGAGCCCGCCGGCATCGCGGAGAGCCTCGCGCAGCGTGCGCCCGTCCTTGTCGGCGTGATTCTGCAGCGCGGCCTCGGTCGCCGGGCCGATGCCGCGTTTCGGCACGTTCATGATGCGCCGAAGGGCGAGCGGATCGGCGGGGTTCGCGACGGCGATGAGGTAGGCCATCGCATCCTTGATCTCGGCGCGCTCGTAGAACTTCGTGCCGCCGATGACCCGGTAGGGCAGCGCCGAGCGGATGAAGACGTCCTCGAGCGCCCGCGTCTGGGCGTTCGTGCGGTAGAACACCGCGACGTCGCGGTAGTCGATGCCGGCCTCGCGCAGCTCGGCGATCTCGTCGGCGATGAACTGCGCCTCGTCGTGCTGGCTGTAGCCGGTGAAGCCGACGATCTTCTCGCCGTCGCCGATGTCGGTGAAGAGCTTCTTGTCCTTGCGGTCGAAGTTGTTCGCGATGACCGCGTTCGCGGCGCTCAGGATGTTCTGCGTCGACCGGTAGTTCTGCTCGAGCAGCACGACCTTCGACCGGGGGAAGTCGCGCTCGAACTCGACGATGTTCCGGATGTCCGCCCCCCGGAACGCGTAGATCGACTGGTCCGAGTCGCCCACGACGGTCAGCGAGGAGGGCGGCAGCGGGTCGGCGTATTCCTTGAGCGGCATGCCGTCGAACCCGACGGCGCCCTTGAGGTCCTCCGGCTTCGGCGCCCGGGTGAGCTCGCGGATGAGCGAGTACTGCGCGTGATTGGTGTCCTGGTACTCGTCGACGAGGATGTGCCGGAATCGCCGCTGGTACAGGGCGGCGACCCGCGGGAAGGCGCGGAAGAGGTACACGGTCTGCGCGATGAGGTCGTCGAAGTCGAAGGCGTTCGCCCGCGCGAGCTCGCTCGAGTAGCGGCGGAAGATCTCCACGAAGACCGCCTCGGCGGGGTCGGCGAAGTTCGCGTCGCGGGAGTAGCTCTCGACATCCTGGAGCTCGTTCTTGGCCTTGGAGATGCGGCCGGCGACCTTGCTCACCGTGAAGCCGAAAGTGTCGGCGTCGAGGTCCTTGATGATGCGCTTGAGCAGGGCGCGTGAATCGGCCGAGTCGTAGATCGTGAAGCTCTTCGAGTAGCCGAAGGCCTCCGCCTCGCGGCGCAGGATGCGCACGCACGCCGAGTGGAACGTCGAGATCCACATGCCCTCGGCGGCCTGCCCGATGAGCGCCTCGACGCGCTCGCGCATCTCGGCCGCGGCCTTGTTGGTGAAGGTGATCGCGAGGATCTGGCTCGGCCAGGCGTCACGCGTCTCGATGAGGTGGGCGATGCGGCGGGTGAGCACGCTCGTCTTGCCCGACCCGGCCCCCGCGACGATGAGCAGGGCCTCGCCGCGGTGCACGACCGCCTCGCGCTGCCGCGGGTTGAGGCCCTCGAGCAGCCGCGACTCGAGGCCGGGGGCGACCTGCTCCGGGATGAACGTCATGGCCCGTCAATTCTAGGCGCGGGCGCCGACGGCGATGACTAGAGCCCCTCGCGCACCTCGATGGCGAGGTCGGGCTGGTCGGCGAAGACTCCGTCCAGCCCGCTGCGCATGATGAGCTCGAACTCCGCGCGCCAGTCCCCGAACTCCTGGGAGCCGCCCGCGCGGCGCAGGCTCTTCGGCAGGAAGGCGTTCTCGGCGCGCAGCGTCCAGCAGAAGACGAGGAGCCCTGCGGCGTGCGCCCGCTCGACGAGGTCGGTGGTCCCGGCGACGCGCCCCGCGGCATCCGGTGCCAGCAGGAGGTGCTTGTCGACGCTGATGCCGTCGATCCCGGATGCCGCCAGCCCGGCGAGACCGGCATCCGTCAGGTAGGCGGAGTACGACTTCGCCTCGCGTCCGTGGGCCGCGACCTCGTCGGAAGGCGCTCCCGCGGCCTCGAGCAGGAACACGTACCGTGCGGCGATCCCGCGATCCCGCACCTGCCCCAGCACCCTCGTCTCGAAGCACTCGACGGTGAGCCTCGGGTCGCTCTCCCACCCCGCGGCGCTCAGCTCCGCCGCGAACAGCTCGTCGAGCGGAAGTCCGATCGACTCGAAGTAGCTCGCGTGCTTGAGCTCGGCGACCATGCCGGCCCCGCCGCGCGCGTCGAGCAGGTCGAGGAGGTCGGTGAGCCGCAGGATGCCCTCCCCATCGTCGAAGGCGCGGCTCCTGAGCTTCGGCAGGCGTTCGCGCACGCGCAGGGTCCCGAGCTCCGGCCAGGTGAAGTCCTCGGTGAACCACCCGGTGAGCTTCTGCCCGTCGATGGTCTTCGTCGTCCGCCGCTCGGCGAACTCGGAGCGGGAGGCGACATCCGTCGTGCTGGAGATCTCGTTCTCGTGCCGCAGGACGAGAACGCCGTCGGCCGTCGCGACGATGTCGGGCTCGACCGCGTCGGCGCCGAGGTCGATGGCGAGGTCGTAGGCGGCCCGGCTGTGCTCGGGACGGTACCCGCTCGCCCCGCGGTGCGCGATGACGAGGGGGCGGGGCGCCGGCGGGAGTTTCACGGTCCCACGCTACGCGATGCGTCCTGTTGGTAATCTGCTCGTCATGGAACGCTGCGACAGCTGCGACCGTGAGCTCGCCTCGCGGTGGAAGTTCTGCATCTACTGCGGGCGACCGCAACGCCGCGGGACTCCCGCCCTGGCGATGGCCTCCGCCTCGATCCCGGCCGCGATCCGGCCGGGGCTCGATCTCGACCCGCCCACGAAGAAGTACGACACCCCGTTCTGGGTCGGCGTCGCCATGGGCGTGCTCGGCCTCGTCCTCATCGTCTACGCCGCCATCCAGATCTACGCCTCGTATGCCTGACCCGGCACCAGCCGAGCCTGAGCCCGTACCGCCCGGATGGCGCGAGCCCGCCTCGCTGCTCCCCTTGCGCTGGGGCTCCTACCGCGCTCGGTATCTGGCCGGCCTCGCCCTCATCCTCGGCGGCGGCCTGCTCGTGCAGCTGACCTCGGCGTACTCCCTCGGGGTGCTGCCGGTCGGCATCCTCCTGCACGTCACGGGGTGGTGCATCCTGCCGGGGATCGGCTGGCGGCGCGTGCTCGCCTCCGGGGTGAGCGCGCTCATGACGATCGTGCTCCTGAACGGGGCCTCGGCGACCGTGTTCCTCGCGATCCCGCTCGCGGCATGGCTGTTCGTGCGGCAGCGGCCGCTTCTGAGCTATCTCGTGATCGCGGTCCCGCTCCTGGCCTCCGCCCCGCTCTCGCAGCTCTTCCCGGACTACGGATGGGGGGTCGTGGTGCTGCCGATCGCCGGCGCCCTGCTGGCCGGGGCGGCCTGGCTCGGCCGTTCGCTCGCCGCGATGTCGAGAGAATCCACAGCCCGCACACGGTAGGTTCGAGAAAAGCGTGATTCCCCCGAAAGCAGAGGAAACCATGGCGTCATCGAACCCGGCCTTCAGCAACTCCCCCGCGTTCTCCGCGAGCGCGACCAAGGCGGCTCAGCTCGCTCGTCCGGCCGTGCCGGAGCTCACCGCGGAGCAGCTCACCGAGCTCTACTCGCGCCCCTCGGCGACTCCCGCCGAGACCGACCGGATGAGCTACGAGGACACGATCGTCAAGATCGTCGTGAGCTTCGCCATCCTGCTCGGCGGTGCCGTCGTCGGCTGGATCCTCCCCTCGCTCTTCCTCCCGGCCATGATCGTCGGCTTCGTGCTGGCGATGGTGAACATCTTCAAGAAGAAGCCCTCCCCCGGGCTCGTGCTCGCCTACGCGGCGGTCGAGGGCGTGTTCGTCGGCGGTGTCACGAGGTTCTTCGAGGGCTTCGCCCCCGGTATCGCGATCCAGGCGGTCCTGGGGACGCTCGTCGTGATCGGCGTCACGCTCGCCCTCTTCGCGAGCGGCAAGGTGCGCGCCTCGGCGAAGGCGACGAAGGTGTTCCTGGTCGCCATGGTCGGCTACCTCGTGTTCTCGGTCCTGAACCTCGTGCTCATGTGGACCGGCGTCAACGACCAGCCCTTCGGGTTTCGCAGCGCGGAGATCATTCCCGGCGTCCCGCTCGGACTCGTGCTCGGCATCCTCGTGATCCTGCTCGCCGCCTACTCGCTCGTGCTCGACTTCGACAGCATCAAGACCGGCGTCGAGCGCGGCGCACCCCGCGTCTACGGCTGGACGGCGGCCTTCGGCATCATGGTCACCGTCGTGTGGCTCTACCTGGAGATCCTGCGGCTGCTGGCGATCCTCCGCGACTGAGCGGTCAGTCCGAGGAGGCGACGCTCTCGCCGTTCCAGTGGGAGCTGTGACCCTGCGCGACGAGGCTCACACCGGATGCGCGGAACTCCTCCGTCGTCACGCAGGAACTGAACGTGGTGCCGCGAAGGTTGGTGGTGGCCAGGAGGCAATAGCCGGTGGTCCCCTGGCGTGCGATCCAGAGCGCCCAGCCGGGGTCCTGATTGGCGACCGAGCGCACCTCGTCGGGGTCGATCCCCAGCCCGGGGAGCGTCTCCGGGTAGGGGAACACGTCGGCGGCACTCGCGGTGGTCGCGAGCCAGGCCAGGGCCGCTCTCTCGTCGCCGGGGCCTGCGTTGCGCGGTCCTTGCGCGTCATGACCGACGCTGGAGCGATCGGTGAGAACCGTGTCGCCGATCCAGTAGGCGAAGTGCCCGCCCCCGGTCACGAGGACTCCAGCACGAGCGAACTCCTCGCGCTCGACGCACAGTCCCTTGCCGGTGCCGTCCCGTCGGTCGTTGACGAGGAGGCAGAACTCCCCCGTGCGGGATCTCCCTACCCAGACGTTCCAGTCGGTTCCGTCGCTCAGCACGAATCGGACCTCGTAGGGGTGGATGTCGTTCACCTCGAGCAGGCTCGAATAGGGGTAGGCGTCGCTCGCCGTCGCCTGGCCGTCGAACCAGGCGTCGGCGGCCTCGGGGTCGCCCGGCATCGGCGCCGGTACGCCACCGGTCGTCGCGGGCGATGCGCCGACGGATGCCTCCGGCTCGCCCGTCTCGAACCACCCGGTGCTCGCGAGTGCCGCGAGCACCCCGGCGAGCAGCGCGCCCGCGACGATGGGCACGAGCCACCCGATCCGGATGCGCCTCGCCCAGACCGACTCCAGTGCCTCGTCGCCGACTCGGCCGCGATCTGCGCCGCCCGTCACATCGCCTTCCTCGATCGCGGCCGGCACTTCGGTGTCGGAGACCGGCGCCGTGGCAACCGGACCTGCGACATCGGCCGGCCGCTCCGCGAGCACCCGAAGCGCCCTCTCCGCCGCGGCCCGATCCGCCGCACTGGCCCCCGGTCCGTACGCCACCCGCCGAAGCCGCTCGATGTCCCCCGAGTTCTCAGTCACTCGAGCTCACCCGGACATTCCAGACATCACTCCCACTCGATGGTCCCCGGCGGCTTGGAGGTCACGTCGAGCACGACCCGATTCACCCCCGGCACCTCATTGGTGATCCGGTTCGAGATGCGCGCGAGCACGTCGTAGGGCAGCCGCGACCAGTCCGCCGTCATGGCGTCCTCGGAGGACACCGGCCGCAGCACGACCGGGTGCCCGTAGGTGCGCCCATCGCCCTGCACGCCGACCGACCGCACGTCGGCGAGGAGCACGACGGGGCACTGCCAGATGTCGGCGTCGAGGCCGGCGGCGGTGAGCTCGGCGCGCACGATCGCATCCGCGAGTCGCAGCAGGTCGAGCCGCTCGTGCGTGACCTCCCCGATGATCCGGATGCCGAGGCCTGGGCCGGGGAATGGCTGGCGGGCGACGATCGCCTCGGGCAGGCCGAGCTCGCGGCCGATGGCTCGCACCTCGTCCTTGAACAGGGTGCGCAGCGGTTCGACGAGCTCGAACTGGAGGTCTTCCGGCAGTCCCCCGACGTTGTGGTGGCTCTTGATGTTGGCGGTGCCCGTGCCACCGCCGGACTCCACGACATCCGGATAGAGGGTTCCCTGCACGAGGAACTTGATCGCCATGCCGTCTGCGGCCGCTTCGAGCACGAGATCCTCGGCGGCGTTCTCGAAGGAGCGGATGAACTCCCGCCCGATGATCTTGCGCTTGGCCTCCGGGTCGGTCACCCCGGCGAGCGCGTCGAGGAACTGCTCGACGGCGTCGACGGTCACGAGCCGCACACCGGTCGAGGCGACGAAGTCCTCCTCGACCTGGCGCCTCTCGTCCTGCCGCAGCAGGCCATGGTCGACGAAGATGCACACGAGCTGGTCGCCGACGGCGCGATGCACGAGGGCGGCGGCCACGGCGGAGTCGACGCCGCCGGAGAGCCCGCAGATGACCCGGGAGTCCCCGACCTGCTCCCGGATGCGCGCGACCTGATCGGCGATGACGTTGCCGCTGTTCCAGTCGGCCGGGAGGCCGGCGGCCCGGTGCAGGAAGTTCTCGAGCACGCGCTGGCCGAACTCGGAGTGCCTGACCTCGGGGTGCCACTGCACGCCGTACAGGCGCAGCTCCTCGCTGCCGAAGGCGGCGACCGGCGTCGAGGCGCTCGAGGCGAGCACCGCGAACCCCTCCGGCGCGGTCGCGACGGAGTCGCCGTGGCTCATCCAGGCGACCTGCGCCTCCGGCTGCCCGGCGAGCAGCACCCCGCCGTCCCCGACAACCGCGACCTCCGTGGCACCGTATTCTCGGAGTCCCGTGTTGGCGACCTCGCCGCCGAGCTGCTGCGCCATGACCTGGAACCCGTAGCAGATGCCGAGCACCGGAAGTCCGAGCTGCAGGATGCCGGGGTCGAGCGTGGGCGACCCGGGCTCGTAGACGCTCGAAGGCCCCCCGCTCAGGATGACGGCGGCCGGCCTGCGCTCGGCGAGCTCGTCCGCCGTGATGGTGTGCGGGACGATCTCGGAGTAGACGTTCGCCTCCCGTACGCGTCGCGCGATGAGCTGGGCGTACTGGGCGCCGAAGTCGACGACGAGGACCGGGCCGCGCTCTGTCACGCAGGGACCTCCGCGGCGCTTTCGACGGCACTGATCTCCGCCGCGACCCTCTTCGGGACCGTCCGCTCGAAGAAGAACGACAGGAACGGCACGACGCCGCCGAGCGCGACGAGCAGGAACCGGCCGAACGACCAGCCCATGAGCCGCCAGAGCAGGAAGTCGCAGGCGAGGTAGAGCACGTAGAGCCAGCCGTGGACGATGAGGATGATCGTCGAGAGGTTGATGCCGGTGATCGCCTCCTTCGGGGTGAGGGCGAGGAACCCGTCCGGCCCGCCGAGCTCGATGTCGACGAGCAGGGCGTAGCGGAGCACCATCATGACGCACAGGAGGAGCAGGAACATGCCGGTCACGATGGCCGAGACCTTGTAGACGGAGACCGTCTTGCGGATGCGGGGCATGTCGGTCGCGCGGGGAAGCTGGGGCATGCTCTTAGTCTACGGATGCCTCGCGGGCTTCCCGGAGGTACACGTCGCGCACGAGCCGCCACCACAGGAAGACCGCGAAGCCCGCGAAGAGGACCCATTCCGCCGCGTAGAAGATGTTGAGCCAGTTGAGCTCCACGGTCGTGATCGGGCGGGGGGAGTCGATCCTCACCAGACCCTCGACGGCCCGATCCGCGACGACGTAGCCGTTGTAGACGCCCGCCGGGTCGGCATCCTGCCAGAGGTTGACGAGGGCCGCCATCGAGAGGGTGCTGAGCGCCCCCCTCTCGAACCCGGATGCCTGGGGCGCCTCGTCGACGACGAACCGGCCGGTCACGGTCGCCTCGCCGCCCTCGAAGCGCGCGGCGGCGCTCGTGGCCGCCTTCTCCTCGGCGGTCCAGCCGAGGGCAACGGCGAGGCCCGCTCCGTCCGGTGTCCTGAGGTGCCCGACGACCCAGTAGCCGGCCTGCCCCTCGTTGATCCGGCCGCTCAGCACGATCGTGTCGCCGTCGAGGTACCCGCCGGCGGTCGTGACGAGCTGACCGTCGGCGGCGGTCCTGACCGCCTGCTGCGGCTGCGCGACCTCGGCGAGGGGGAGCACCGTCTCGGTCGGCCTCTCGACGACCGTTCCGGTGCTCACGCTGCGGGAGAGCTGCCACTGGCTCAGGAGCGCGAAGACGGCGGCGACGGCGAGCGCGAGGAGCAGCGCCGCGATCCAGCGCGGCCTCAGCGCCACTCCCCACATATCCGCTACTTCGCGACCGTGATGTCCGGCGCCTCGAGCCGCACCCGGTCGGCGGAGGCGTCATCCGGCTGCTGCTGGCTGGCGCGCTCGGCCTCGACCCGCCGGAGGTAGTGGCCGACCTCCTGCTCGACGCGGGCGGCGTCCCAGCCGAGCACCTCGCCCATGAGCCGCGCGGCGACGGGGGCCGCGGAGACGCCGCGATCCCAGGCCTCGATCGAGATCCGCGTGCGACGGGCGAGCACGTCGTCGAGGTGCAGCGCCCCCTCGTGCGTCGCCGCGTAGACGACCTCCGCCTCGAGGTAGTCGTCGGCGCCGGGGAGCGCCTGGTTCAGCTCGGGCCGCTCCCTCATGAGGTCGAGCAGCTCATCGGTGAGCGTTCCGTAGCGGTTCAGCAGGTGCTCGATCCGCACCTTGTGCACGCCGAAGGCGCGGGCGATCTTGGAGCGCTTGTTCCACGCCGCCTGGTAGCCCTCGGCACCGAGCAGCGCGATGTCCTCCGTCGTGCTCTCGGGGACCTTGCCGTCGAGCGCGGCGACCGCCTCGTCGATCGCATCCTTCGCCATGACCCGGTAGGTCGTCCACTTGCCCCCGGCGATGACGACGAGCCCTGGGACGCTGTGTGCGACGATGTGCTCGCGGGAGAGCTTCGAGGTCTGATCGCTCTCGCCGGCGAGCAGCGGGCGCAGCCCCGCGTAGACCCCTTCGACGTCCTCCCGCGTGAGCGGCACGTTGATGACCTTGTTGACGTGCTCGAGCAGGTAGTCGATGTCGGCGGCCGTCGCGGCCGGGTGGGCCTTGTCGAGGTTCCAGTCGGTGTCGGTCGTGCCCACGAGCCAGTGCCGGCCCCAGGGAATGACGAAGAGCACGCTCTTCTCGGTGCGCAGCAGCAGGCCGACCTTGGACTGGAACCGGTCCCGCGGCACGACGAGGTGGATGCCCTTCGAGGCGCGCACCTTGAACTGGCCGCGTTCGCCCACCATGGCCTGGGTGTCGTCCGTCCAGACACCCGTCGCGTTGACGACCTGGCGCGCCCGGATGTCGAACCGCTCGCCCGTGAGCAGGTCGTGCGCCTGCACGCCCACGACGCGCTCGCCCACCTTGAGGAAGCCCTCGACGCGCACCCGGCTCGCGACGTGCGCCCCGTAGAAGGAGGCCGTGCGCGCGAGACTCGAGACGTAGCGCGCGTCGTCGACCTGGGCGTCGTAGTAGGTGATGCCGCCGACGAGGGCGTCGTCGCGCAGGCCCGGCATGAGCCGGTGCACCTGCCGCTTGCTGAGGTGGCGGTGGTGCGGCACGCCGGGGGGCCGCCCGCCGCTGTAGCTGAAGAGGTCGTAGAGGAGCATCCCCGCCCCGATGTAGAGGCGCTCGACGATCGGAGTCTTGAGGGGGTAGAGGAACCGCACGGGCTTCACGAGGTGCGGCGCGAGCCGCTGCAGCAGCAGGCCGCGCTCGATGAGCGCCTCCCGCACGAGCCGGAAGTTGAGCTGCTCGAGGTACCGGATGCCGCCGTGCACGAGCTTGGAGGACCGGCTCGACGTGCCGCTGGCCCAGTCGCGCGCCTCGACGAGCCCGACCCGCAAGCCCCGCGTCACGGCATCCATGGCGCTTCCGGTGCCGACGATGCCGCCGCCGATCACGAGGATGTCGAGCTCCTTCTCCCGGAGCGCGGTGATCGCCGCCGCGCGCTCGGCGGGGCCGAGCTTGGACGATCGGGTGACGGTCTTCTTCGCCATGCGTGCTCCCTAGGCGTGGTAAGGGGCGAGCACGACCTCGACCCGCTGGAATTCCTTGAGATCGGAGTAACCGGTCGTCGCCATCGAGCGCTTGAGCGCGCCCATGAGGTTGACGGTCCCGCCGGCGGCCGTGGACGGGCCGAAGAGGATCTGCTCGAGCGGCGCGACCGACCCGACCTCGACACGGTGACCGCGCGGGAGCTCCGGGTGATGCGCCTCGGCGCCCCAGTGGAGCCCGCCGCCCGGCGCCTCGGTCGCGCGCGCGAGGGTGCTGCCGAGCATGACGGCATCCGCCCCGACCGAGATCGCCTTGACGATGTCGCCCGAGCTGCCGAGCCCGCCGTCGGCGATGACGTGCACGTAGCGGCCGCCGGACTCGTCGAGGTAGTCGCGCCGGGCGCCCGCGACATCCGCCACCGCCGTCGCCATGGGGGCGTGGATGCCGAGACTCGCGCGCGTCGTCGACGCCGCGCCGCCGCCGAAGCCGACGAGAACGCCCGCCGCACCCGTGCGCATGAGATGCAGGGCGGGCGTATAGCCCGCTGCGCCGCCGACGATGACGGGGACGTCGAGCTCGTAGATGAACTTCTTGAGGTTGAGCGGCTCCTGGTTCTTGGAGACGTGCTCGGCGCTCACGGTCGTGCCCCGGATGACGAAGAGGTCGACCCCCGCCTCGACGACCGTCTTGTAGAGCTGCTGGGTGCGCTGCGGGGAGAGCGCGCCGGCGACCGTGACGCCCGCCGCGCGGATCTCGGCCAGGCGGCTCGTGACGAGCTCGGGCTTGACCGGCTCGGCGTAGATCTCCTGCATGCGGCTCGTCGCCGTCTCGGCGGGCAGCCCGCGGATCTCCTCGAGCAGCGGCTCGGGACTCTCGTAGCGGGTCCACAGGCCCTCGAGGTTGAGCACGCCGAGGCCGCCGAGCTTGCCCATGAGGATGGCGGTCGCCGGCGAGACGACCGAGTCCATGGGGGCGGCGAGCACCGGGATGTCGAACTGGTAGGCGTCGATCGTCCAGCTCACCGAGACGTCCTCGGGGTCGCGCGTGCGCCGGTTCGGCACGATCGCGATGTCGTCGAAGGCGTAGAC
>JBIQHP010000005.1:0-1094 GCA_044508495.1 Clavibacter sp. | reverse complement strand
ACGAGCATGAAGTGGCGCGCGTTCCCGGATGACGTGCTCCCGCTCTTCGTCGCCGAGACCGACTACCCGCTCGCCCCGCCCATCGCCGAGGCGCTCGCCGCCGCCATCCGCGACTCGGACACCGGCTACGCTCCGCCGACCTCCGACCTGCCCGAGGCCTTCGCCGCCTTCGCGGCCGCGCGCTGGGGCTGGACCGTCGACCCCGGACAGGTCTGGACCACGACGGATGTCGGCGTCGCGATCGTCGAGACGCTCCGCCGCGTGACGAAGCCGGGCGAAGGCGTCATCGTCAATCCGCCCGTCTACTTCCCGTTCTTCGATCTCGTCGCCGAGTCCGGCGCGCGAGTCGTCGAGGTGCCGCTCGCCGGCGGCATCGAGGGAGGCTGGTCCCTCGACCTCGACGGGATCGAGCGCGCCTTCCGGGACGGCGCTCGCGCGTTCCTGCTCTGCAACCCGCACAACCCGGTCGGCCGCGCGCACTCCGCCGAGGAGCTGCGCGCCGTCGCCGAGCTCGCCGCGCGGTACGGCGCGACCGTCGTGAGCGACGAGATCCACGGCCCGCTCACCTACCCGGACTCCGTCTTCACCCCCTTCCTCTCGGTCTCGGATGCCGCGCGCGAGGTGGGCGTGTGCGTCACGGCCGCGAGCAAGGCCTGGAATCTCGCCGGGCTCAAGTGCGCGCTCATGGTGACCGCGGGGGGACCGAACCGGCAGATCGTCGGCTCGATGCCCCTCGAGGTGTACTGGCGCACGAGCATCCTCGGCCTCAGGGCGAGCATCGCCGGCTACCGCGAGAGCGGCGACTGGCTCGACGGGATCGTCGCCTCGCTCGATGCGAGCCGCCGGTTGCTCGCGGACCTGCTCGCCGAGCGACTCCCCTCGGTGGAGTACCGAATGCCCGAGGCGACCTATCTCGCCTGGCTCGACCTCCGCGCCCTCGGCTGGGGGGACGACCCCGCCGCGCACGCGCTCGAGCACGCGAAGGTCGCCCTGAGCAACGGCCCGCCCTTCGGCACCCCCGGCACCGGCTTCGCCCGCCTCAATCTGGCCTGCTCCCCCGAGGTCCTGACCGAAGCCGTCTCCCGCCTCGCGCG
>JBIQHP010000111.1:0-6573 GCA_044508495.1 Clavibacter sp. | reverse complement strand
TCGACTGGCTCGGCGACCCCGGCCGCGTCCTCGACTACCAGGTGCGGTTCACGCGTCCCGTGCTCGTGGACGCCGCGGATGGCGCGCTCGTGCGCGTGGTCGCCAAAGTCGGCGCCGTCGATGAGGCGGGCGCCCGCATCGACCTCACGGTGACCTTCGCCGACGAGACCGTGCTCGGCAAGGCTCAGCTTCGGATCAGGCCCGGCCGCGAGTGAGACCGGAGCGCGCATGAGGCTCGCCGAGCTCACGACCCTGCGCGTGGGCGGTGAGGCTCGCGAGCTGCTGTCGCCCGCGACGACCGAGGAGCTCGTGGCCGCGGCCCGTGAGGTCTGGGCCGGCGGCGAACCCTGGCTCGCGCTCGGCGGCGGTTCGAATCTGCTCGTCGCAGATGACGGCGTCGACGGCACGGTCATCCGCGTGCTCACCCGGGGCATCGAGCACGACGGGGGGACCCTCCGGGTCGCCGCCGGCGAGCCGTGGGATGCGGTCGTCGCCCACGCCGTCGAGAACGGGCTCGCCGGCGTCGAGGCGCTCTCCGGAATCCCGGGCTCGGCCGGCGCCGCGCCCGTGCAGAACATCGGGGCGTACGGTCAGGAGCTCTCCGAGGTGCTCGACTCCCTCGACTTCCTGGATGCGGCGACGGGCGAGCGGGTCAGGCTCACGGCATCCGAGCTCGAGCTCGGTTACCGCAGTTCAGCGCTCAAGCAGGGTCGTCGCGGCATCGTGCTCTCTCTCGACCTGCGCCTCGAGACGAGCCCGCTCAGCGCGCCTATCGCCTACGACCAGCTCGCCCAGGCGCTCGGCGTCGCCCCCGGCGAACGCGTGCCGCTCGCGGATGCCCGCGCGGCGGTCCTCACGCTGCGCGCATCCAAGGGCATGGTGCTCGACCCGGCCGACCCGGACTCGGTGAGCGCCGGCTCGTTCTTCACCAACCCGATCGTGACCGAGAACTTCGCGCGTGCGCTTCCGGATGACGCCCCGCACTGGATCCTCGACCCCGACGCCCCCGAGTCCCCGGTCAAGCTCAGCGCGGCGTGGCTCATCGAGCGTGCCGGCATCCGGCGCGGATTCTCGCTGCCCGGCTCTCGCGCGGCGATCAGCTCGAAGCACACGCTCGCGCTCGTGAACACCGGCGGGGCCACCGCCGAGGACATCGTCGAGCTCGCCCGCTACGTGCACCTGCGCGTGTTGAGCGAGTTCGGCGTGCGGCTGCAGCCCGAGCCGCAGCTCGTCGGCGTCAGCCTCTGACCCGACCCAGCCCGTCCAGACCGCTCAGCCGTCCTTGCGGATCCAGCGGAACGTCATCCGACACAGCAGCAGTCCGACGATGAACCAGATTCCCATGACGATCGCGACCCAGGGCAGGTTCCAGTCGCCGGTCTGCTCGAGCGCGGCGAACGACTCGGGAAGGAAGACGGCGCGCATGCCCTGCGCCATCCACTTGAGCGGGAAGACGCTCGCGACGTTCTGCAGCCACTCGGGCAGCATGCTGAACTGCAGGTAGACGCCGGAGATGAACTGCAGCAGCAGCACGATCGGGATGACGACGGCCGTCGCGCTCTTGCCGCTCCGGGGCAGCGCGGAGAGCGCGATGCCGAGCACGCAGCTCGTGATCACCCCCAGCAGGAACACCCACACGAACAGGAGCCACTTCTCCGGCTCGGCCGGCAGCTCGACCCCGAAGGCGAACCGGGCGACGAGGAGGAGCAGAGCGGCCTGCAGCACGGCGCTCACCATGACCATGCCGATCTTGCCGATGAAATACGAGATGACCGGGAGCGGCGAGCCGCCGAGCCGCTTGAGCGTGCCGTCGCCCTTCTCGCCGGCGATGTCGACACCGAGGTTCTGCACACCGCTCAGGAGCATGCCCGCCGCGACCATGCCGGGCAGGTAGAACGCCGCCCAGCTGATGCCGCCGGTGCCGTCGGGGGCTGCGCCGATGTTGCCCGCGTTGCTGAAGGCGACCGCGAAGATCGAGAGCATGAGGATGGGGAACAGGAAGGTGAAGAACACCGAGTCCCCCTGGCGCGAGTAGACCCTGAGCTCGTAGCCGACCCGGGAGAGGCCGAGACGGATGCTGCGGCCGATCGAGTCGACGCGCGGGCTCGCGGAGCCGGTCGTCGTCATGACAGCGCCTCCCCGGCGTCGGGCTCGCCCGCTCGGTCGGCGCCGACGAGCTCCAGGTAGATGTCCTCGAGGCTCGGGCGGATGACCTCGAGTCCCGCGGGCTCGCCGCCGTGCTCGGCGTGGAGCCGGGCCACGAGCGCGGCCGGCTCGGTCGTGCGCTGCTCGCGCGGCGCGCCCCGCTCGCGCCAGCGCACGACGGGGATGCGCGCATCCGCTCCGCCGAGCTCGTCGACGCGGCCCATGTCGACGATGCGTCCGCCGTCGATGACCGCGGCGCGGTCGGCGAGGTGCGCGGCCTCGTCGAGGTAGTGGGTCGTGAGCAGGATGCTCGTGCCGTCGGCCTTGAGGCCGTCGATGAGCGTCCAGAACTGGCGCCGGGCCTCCGGGTCGAAGCCCGTCGTGGGCTCGTCGAGGAAGAGCAGCTCGGGCCGGCCGAGGATACCGAGGGCGACATCCACCCGTCGGCGCTGGCCGCCGGAGAGGCTGCCGATGCGGGTCTTCGTCTTCTCGGTGAGGCCGACGGCCTCGATGACCTCACCGACGGGACGCGGGTTGCGGTAGTAGCCGGCGAAGTGGGTCAACTGCTCGAGCACCGTGACGTTGCCGCTCTCGCCGGTGCTCTGCAGCACGATGCCGAGTCGCGCCTTCCAGTCGATGCCGCCGTGCTGCGGGTCGACGCCGAGCACCCGCGCCTCACCGCCGGTGCGGTCGCGATACCCCTCCAGGATCTCGATCGTCGTCGACTTGCCCGCGCCGTTCGGCCCGAGCATCGCGAAGGTCTCCCCGCGCCGGATGTCGAAGCTCACGCCGTCGAGGCCCGTCACGCTCCCGTAGGTCTTGCGAAGGTCGCGTACACTCACGACATGCTCGGTGGTGGTCATGACACAATCCTGCACTGCCCGAGGAGCCATTGCATCGCTCGCTGACGTCGAGAGGGCTACCGCCGGCGGACGGCCGCCCCGACGAGACCGCCGAGGATCGCGAGCGCCCCGATCCCGATGACGACCCAGGCGGCGACGACGCCGGGGTTGATGCCGCTCAGATCGAGCTGGGCGAAGGTGAAGAACAGGGCGGCGATCCCGAGGAGGATGAAGCCCCAGATCACGGTGCCGACCCGGATGGATCTCGGTCGGCCGGCGGATTCGTGGGCGGTCGTGGTCGTCGTCGTGGTCTCGTTCGTCTCGGTCATGATCAGTCCCTGTCGTTCTCGTGCTGGATGGTGATGGTGCCGCCGATCGCCCAGAGCTGGAGCGTGATCGTGCCGGCCAGAGGGGATCGGATCGGATCGAGGTGCTCCTCGGTGCGGGTGAACCAGCGGGACTCTGCCCTCGATCCGTCGATCCGCACGGCGCCGTTCACGGCGTAGGCGCCGAGGTCCAGGGCGACGCCGTCGGGAACGGTCACCTCGACGTCCCCGCCGATGACCCAGAGCCTGACCTCCCCGTTCGGCCGGCCGGCGGTGTTCGCGAAGTAGTCGGTGAGGTCGAGGGCGACGTCGCCGCCCACGATCGTGCGCTTCGCGGCCGCGGAGGCGGAGTAGCTCGGCGACCAGGCAGTCTCGCCCGAGGAGAACACCGGGCTGCGCATCCATCCGAGGGCCGGTGCCGCGACGAGGGCGATCGCGACGAGCACGGCGAGCCCGGATGCCCCTCCGCTGCGCCGTCCGGCGAAGCCGTTGAGCACGATCGCGAGGCCGAGCACCCCGAGGAGCACGGCGAGGCCGGCGATCACGGCGGCTCCGGTCCATTCGCCGTCGCCGACCGCGAGCGTCGTGGCGGCGCCGGCGATGAGGGCGGCGCCGATCGCGATGGCCGAGAACAGCGGATGCGAGCGGGTCCGCCGCTCCCTCTCCTCCCAGGCCTTGCGGTGCTCGGCGTGCTGCCCCGCGCGGATGCGGCGCTGCTCGAGCGCGACGGCCCTCGCCGACTCCGCCTGCTCGGCGCGCCACTCGGCGTGCTCCTCCCGCCAGGCCGCCTGCTGCTCCTTCCAGGCGGCGAGCTCGTCGGGGTCGGCTGGCGGTCGGGGGGGTGTGGGGGCGCTCGCCGCGCTCCGTGAGGTGCCGGAGGCCGGGTTCCCCGATCGGGCCCGCATGGCGAGCCAGATGACGAGCCAGGTGGCGCTCCCGACGATCGCGACGGTCCACAGAATGCGGAAGACCGAGGCGCCCCAGTACGGGCCGTCCCAGAACCACGGGCCGGAGAACCAGAAGCCCTGGGAGATCGGCAGGAGCGAGAGCAGCACGAGAACGCCGATGCCGGCGATCGCCCCGTAGAACTCGCCCCGGAGCACGCGCTCGAGGTGGATGCGGTTCTCGGTGTCGGGCAGCAGGAGCCAGGCGGCCGCGTAGAGCAGGAGCGCCGGCCCGCCGAGCACGGCGACCACGACGGCGATGCCGCGCACGATGATCGGATCGATGCCGAGCCGGGCCGCGACGCCGGCGCAGACGCCGCCGATCCAGCCGGGCTCGCGCGTCACGCCGAGCCCGCGCATCCATTCGAAGAAGCGGCCGGATGCCGTGGGGGCGGGAGCGGGGGGTGTGGTCTTCTTGGTTGCCATGGCTCCATGGTTCCGCGCGGATGCGGCCCCCGCCATGAGGGTCTACCCTGATCGGACCCTGATTTCCGGCGCTCGCCGGGTGCATCCCCCTCAGGGTCTGCTTGGATTCAATCGTGACCGCAACACTCGCCCCTCACCTGGCCAGGCCGCGCCGGATGGCCGTCGCAGGCGTGTGCGCCGGCCTCGCCGGGCATCTGGGCTGGCGGGAGAGCACCGTGCGGCTGGTCTTCGTGGGCCTCGCGATCCTCGGCGGAGCCGGCATCCTGCTGTACCTGTGGCTCTGGGCCTTCGTGCCGGTGGAGGCGGCATCCGGGCCGGACGACGCCGTGAGCCGGAGCACTCCGGTCGGAGCGAGCCTGCTGGGGGGCGGAGCGCTCGCGGCGGTCGCGGCCGTCGCCCTCGCCAACGCCGCTGCGAGCCCCTATGCCGCCGCGGGCTTCACGGTCGTCCTCGCCGGCGGCGCTGTCGCCTGGAGTCTCGCCTTCGATCGGCAGGACGATGCGAGGAGCCGGCGCTACCGCATCCTCGTGCGCTCGCTCGGCGCGGGGCTCCTCGTGCTGACCGGGGTGCTGCTCCTGCTCTCCCGGGATGCGCGGCCGGACGCCATCACGGCCGTGCTCGCCGTCTTCATGATCGTTCTCGGTGCGGCCGTCGCCGCACTGCCGGGGATCGTCCGGCTGTGGACCGATCTGCTCGCCGAGCGGGCCGGCCGCGTGCGCGAGGAGCAGCGTGCTGAGATCGCCGCCCACCTGCACGACTCCGTGCTGCAGACGCTCGCCCTCATCCAGAACCGGGCCGGTGCCTCGAGCGAGGTCGCGCGCCTCGCCCGTGCGCAGGAGCGCGAGCTGCGCGAATGGCTCTTCGCCGGCTCCGGGCCGGTCGGGGAGGATCTCGCGACCGAGCTGCGCGACGTCGCGGCCGCGATCGAGCTCGACTACCCGGCCCGGCTCGAGGTCGTCGCGACGGGCGAGCCGGCGCCCGCGCACCCCGCGCTCGTCGCCGCCGCGCGGGAGGCCATGCTCAATGCCGCGCGCCACGCGGGCGGCGAGATCTCCGTCTACCTCGAGACCTCGCCCGACGCGGTCGACGTATTCATCCGCGATCGGGGGCCGGGGATCGACCTCGCGACGCTTCCCGCGGACCGACTCGGCATCCGCGAATCGATCATCGGACGGATGTCGCGCGCCGGCGGCGGCGCGACCGTCGGGTCGGGCTCGGGCGGCGGCACCGAGGTGCACCTGCACCTCGCGAGCGAACCGGGAGGAACGCCATGACCCGCGTGCTCATCGTCGATGACCACTCGATCTTCCGTTCGGGGCTGCGGGCGGATCTCGGCGAGACGATCGACGTCGTCGGTGAGGCGGCGGATGTCGACTCGGCCGTCGCGCAGATCGCCGCGCTCGAGCCCGAGGTCGTGCTGCTCGACGTGCACCTGCCGGGAGGAGCGGGCCGCGGCGGGGCCGAGGTCATCCGGCGCAGCGCAGCACTGCTCGACCGCGTGCGGTTCCTCGCGCTCAGCGTCTCGGACTCGGCCGAGGATGTCGTGGGCGTCATCCGCGCCGGCGCTCGCGGCTACATCACCAAGGGCAGCTCCGGGGCGGAGGTGAGCGCCGCGGTCGCCTCGGTCGCGGGCGGGGACGCCGTCTTCTCGCCGCGCCTCGCCGGCTTCGTGCTCGACGCCTTCGGCGCCGTCGCGGGCGAGCAGGCCGTCGCAGACGACGAGCTCGACCGGCTCTCCGCGCGGGAGCGCGAGGTCATGCGGCTCATCGCGCGCGGCTACGCCTACAAGGAGGTCGCGGCCGACCTCTTCATCTCGATCAAGACCGTCGAGACGCACGTCTCGGCGGTGCTGCGCAAGCTCCAGCTCTCCTCGCGGCACGAGCTCACCGC
>JBIQHP010000110.1:0-6629 GCA_044508495.1 Clavibacter sp. | reverse complement strand
TTCTTCGGGCACGCCCGAGGCGGCCGGGTCGCGCATGCCGCCGGGTTCACCGGCCTCGGGGTCGCGGGTACGCGGTTCGCCGCGAACGTCATGCTCGACCAGCTCTGGGGCCTCGAGACCGAGCGCACTGCGCTGAAGATGGTGCGGTCGATGCCCATCCCCTTCCCGCCCGACCCGGTCGCCTGGATGGGCGTCGAGGTGTCCCGCTGGGCGCTCGACCGCGCCGACCACCACCGCGGCCGGCGCAACCTCGTGCTGCGCACCCTGGATGCCGTCGGGCTGGGATTCGACTCGTGACGGGCATCGACTTCAGTGCGGCCGTCTCGCTCGAGCTCGAGCACGAGCCCGTGCCGGCCGAGCAGGTCGTCGCCGGCTCGCCCACGACCGGCTCCGTGTCGCTCGGCGAGCTCGGCGGGCACGAGTACGGCGTGTGGGAGCACACGGTGGGCGCGTCGACGGATGTCGAAGCCGACGAGGTCTTCGTCGTGCTGTCCGGCGCGGCGACGGTCGCCTTCGAGGACGGCCCGGTCGTCTCGCTGGCCCCCGGCGCGGTCGGCCGTCTCCGCGACGGCCAGCGCACGGTCTGGACCGTGACCGAGACCCTGCGCAAGGTCTACTTCTCCTAACCCCTCCTTTCCTCCACAGACCGTCGGTCGCGCCGGGAGCCACCGAACCGGGTTTCTGGCGGCGAGCCTGGCGGCGGCGTGCGCCATCCTCGACGCATGGCAGCGAAGGACGACCTGGGCAGGCGCGGCGAGGACCTCGCGGCTCAGTACCTCGTGGACGCCGGCTACACCGTCGTCGACCGCAACTGGCGGTGCGCCCGCGGCGAGATCGACCTCGTCGCCCGCGACGGCGACGACACGGTCTTCGTCGAGGTCAAGACGCGCTCGAGCACCGCCTTCGGGCATCCCTTCGAGGCCATCACCGCGCGCAAGCTCGCACGCATGAGGAGGCTGGCCATGGCCTGGTGCGACGCGCATCCGTATCGCCGCGGCAAGGTCCGCATCGACGCGATCGCGGTCATCGCGGGCTTCGGGCAGGCGCCGAGCATCGAGCATCTGAGGAGGATCTCCTCATGACGGTCGGGCGCACGCAGGCCGTCTCCCTCCTCGGACTCCAGGGTGCGATCGTCGAGATCGAGGCGGACTACTCCTCCCAGTTGCCGAGCTTCGTGCTCATCGGCCTCCCGGACGCCGCGCTCGGCGAGGCGCGTAACCGGGTGCTCGCCGCGGCCGAGAACTCCGGATGCGAGCTGCCCGCCCGCCGGCTCACCGTCAACCTCTCGCCCGCCGCCCTGCCGAAGCAGGGCTCCGGCTTCGATCTCGGGATCGCGCTCGCGACGCTCGCGGCGGCCGGCATCGTGCGTCCGGAGTCGATCGACCGGCTCGTGCATCTCGGCGAGCTCGGCCTCGACGGGCGGCTGCGGCCGATCGCCGGCATCCTGCCCGCCGTCTCGGCTGCGGCATCCGCGGGCTTCGACACCATCATGGTGCCGACCGGCAACGCCGGGGAGGCTGCTCTCGTGCCGGGGATCCAGGTGGTCCCGATCGCCTCGCTGCGCGATGCCGCGATCTGGCACGGAGCCGAATTCGAGCCGATCCCGGTCGAGCCGATCCTCGCGGCCGAGCCGGAGTCGCGCCCTGACGAGGAACTCGACCTCGCCGACATCATCGGCAACGAGGATGCCGTGGAGGCCATGATCGTCGCCGCGGCGGGCGGGCACCATGTCTTCCTCCTTGGCCCTCCCGGCTCGGGCAAGACGATGCTCGCGGCGAGGCTGCCCGGACTGCTTCCCGATCTCGACCCGGCGACCGCCCTCGAGGTGAGCTCGGTCCGCTCGCTCAGCGGGCTTCCGGTCGGGCGGTCGCTCGTGACGAGGCCGCCGCTCGAGGCCCCGCACCACACGGCCACGGCCGCTGCGCTCATCGGCGGCGGGAGCAGGCAGATCCGCCCAGGGGCGGCTGCGCGGGCGAGCGGGGGAGTCCTCTTCCTCGACGAGGCGCCCGAGTTCAACTCCTCCGTGCTCGACGCGCTCCGCCAGCCGCTCGAGTCGGGGCTCATCAGCATCCACCGGGCGAACGCGGTCGCACACTACCCCGGGCGATTCCAGCTCGTCCTCGCTGCCAACCCGTGCCCCTGCGGGCAGTACGGTGCGAGGGACTCCGAGTGCACCTGCCCGCCGAGCGCGCGGCGACGCTACCTCGCGAGGCTCTCCGGACCCCTGCTCGACCGCATCGACATCCAGTTGCGCGTGCAGCGCATCACGAGCGCGCAGCTCAAGCTCGCGGGCGAGAGCCTGCGCACGACGACCGCGGAGGCGCGCGTACGGGTGGCGGATGCCAGGGTCCGGGCGGCGGAGCGACTCTCCGGGACGGGGTGGAGGCTCAACTCCCAGGTTCCGGGCCACTGGCTTCGCGGGCCGCACGCGAGACTCGGCTCCGTCGTGACGGCGGGCCTCGACCGAGCGCTCGAACGCGGCGGCATCACGATGCGCGGCTATGACCGCGTTCTTCGGCTCGGCTGGACCTTGGCCGACCTCGACGCCGCGGACTCACCCAGCGCCGACCACATCGGTCGCGCGCTCTATCTCAGGAAGGCGCTGTCGGCATGAGCATTCTCGGTCTGAAGGAGGCGGAGGTCGCTCCGCTCATCCGCGCGATCGCGGGCGAAGAGCTCGAAGGAGAGGCGCTCGGGGAGCGCTTCGCACGCGCCGCCTGGACGGGCATCGCCGAGCCGGGAGACCGCGTCGCCGGGGCTCTCGTCGCCGCACTCGGAGCGACGGCGGCGCTCGAGGCGGTGGTCTCTCGCGCGAGCGCCGAGAGCCTCGAGAAGCGGATCGGCGGCGAGGTCGATCGTGAGGAGCTCGAGAAGGCCGTCGAGCGATGGCTGCCGCGGTTGCAATCCCGCACCGCTCTGATCGCGCTCCGGCAGGCCGCCCGATACGCGGTGCGTCTGCTCGTGCCGGGGGATCCGTCCTGGCCAGCGGGCGTCGACGACCTCGGATTCCACGCGCCGCTCGCCCTGTGGCTGCGCGGCAAGGAGTCGGTGCTCGCGACCGCGGCGGCGTCCATCGCCCTCGTCGGCGCCAGGGCGGCGACCGGCTACGGCGAGCATGTGGCGATGGAGGCCTCCGCCGGGCTCGTCGATCGCGGCTACACGATCGTCTCGGGTGCGGCCTACGGGATCGACGGGATGGCGCATCGCGCGGCGCTCGCGAGCTCCGGCCGCACGATCGCTGTGCTCGCCGGCGGTGTGGACCGCTTCTACCCGAGCGGTCACGAGGCGCTTCTGACGCGCATCGTCGACGAGGGCGCCGTGATCTCGGAGCTGCCCTGCGGCGCCGCGCCGACCAAGTGGAGGTTCTTGCAGCGGAATCGCCTGATCGCCGCGGCAAGTCGGGCGACGATCGTGCTCGAGGCGGGCTGGCGATCCGGCTCGCTCAACACCGCGGGACACGCGGCGGCGCTCGGCAGGCCGCTCGGGGCCGTGCCGGGGCCGGTCACGAGCGCCGCGTCCGCCGGATGCCACCGGCTCATCCGCGACTTCGGGGCCTTGTGCGTGACGAACCCGGACGAGATGGCCGAGCTCGCGCCCCTCGACGGCGAGGCGCTCCGCCCCAGTGGCGCCGGGGAGTCTCTCGACACGCAGGAGCCCGGAGCGGAGCGGCTCAGGGTCATCGACGCCCTGAGCACGCGCTCGGCTCGCGTCGTCGACGATATCGCGGCGCGGTCAGGCCTCTCGATCGCCTCGGTTCAGTCGGTCCTCGGCACGATGCAGCTCGAGGGTGCCGCGACAGAGCGGCCATCCGGCTGGGTGCTTGCCGACGGCCGCTAGCCGAATCCGCCAAGGACATATACGATAGGAGCGCAGTTCATATGACAGTGGTGAACCCGAGCGAGGTGATCACGATGCCCATGACGAGCGTGAACGTCGACGCCGAGCTGCTCCGGCTCGCCAAGGAAGCCCTCGGCGTGCGAACCAACCGTGAGGCGATCAACCTCGCCCTCGAGGAGATCGCCCACAAGAAGCGACTGCTCGACGGAATCAAGCGGATCGCCGAATTGGGTCTGGAGCCGGATGCAGTGAAGATCCACTACCCGTTGCCATCGCCCGCAAGCCATGTCGACGACTGACGGCGCTGCACGGTTCCTGGTCGACACGAGCGTTTTCGCACGGATCGGATACGACCCCGCGCTGACCACCGCTTTCGCGACGTTGGTCGAAGAGGTCACCACACGGCACCTCCTGTTGTGTCCACCCGTCGCCGCAGAAGTGGGCTACATGGCGAGCTCTCCAGCCCGCCACGTGGGACTGGTGCTGGAGCTGCTCGAATACGCAGCCTGCCCCATCAGCCCGACCTCACGCGACGTGCTCGACATCCAGCACGCGCTCTGGTCGCACGGCCTGCTGCGGGCGGCCGGCGCCGCGGACACCCTCATCGCCGCCTATGCCAGGGTCAACGACGCCGCCGTGCTGCACTACGACTCCGACTACGAGCACATCGCCGCGGCGATGCCCGGGTTCCGGCACCGCTGGATCGTGCCCCGCGGGACCGCCGGAGAGCCGCCACGGCCCCATAAACTGGAGCGGTGATCCAACTCGGGCAGCATCCTGCGGCGCAGCACGTCGTGGCGCACATCAGCGACACGCACTTCCTCGGCGGCGGCCGGCCGCTCTATGGCAGCGTGCCGACGGACGCCCACCTGTTGCAGGCGCTCCGCCAGCTCGAGGACTCCGGAGTCCGTCCCGAGGCGATCGTCTTCACGGGCGACCTTGCCGATCTCGGCGAGCCGGATGCCTACGCGAGACTCCGCGCGCTCGTCGAGCCGGTCGCCGAGCGGCTCGGCTCGACGATCGTCTGGGTCATGGGCAACCACGACGAGCGCCTCCAGTACTCGCGCGAGCTCTTCGGCGCGGAGGGCGACGAGAGTCCGCAGGACCGCGTCTACGACCTCGGGGGCCTGCGGATCATCTCCTTCGACACCACGGTCCCCGGCTACCACCACGGCGAGGTGACCGAGGCACAGCTCGCCTGGCTCGCCGAGGAGCTCTCCACGCCCGCGCCGCACGGAACGCTCCTCGCCGTCCACCACCCGCCCATCCCGACGCCGCTTCTCGAGGCCATGGGGATGCTCGAGCTGCTCGATCAGGGCAGGCTCGCCGACGTCATCCGGGGCACGGATGTCCGGGCCGTCCTCGCCGGGCACCTGCACTACTCGACGCACAGCACCTTCGCCGGGGTCCCGGTCTCGGTGGCCGCGGCGACCTGCTACACGCTCGACCTCACCGCGAAGGACCGGCTTCTCTCCGGAGTGGACTTCGGCCAGGCCTTCAACCTCGTCCACGTCTACGAGGACCGGATCGTCCACTCCATCGTGCCCGTGGGCGAGACGATCGAGGTCACCGGATTCTCCTCGGACAACTGGGCGCAGATCGAGTCGATGACCCCCGAACAGCGTCTCGAGCTGTTCTCGAACAAGAAGTCGCCGTTCAACGCACGCGAGGCGGCGAGCTCGGACTGACGCGGCGCGCATCCCGCGGGGGACCACGGGCGTGAGCGACCATGGAGGCATGGACCTCGCGCACGCCATCGACGAGTTCGTCGGGCAGCTCACGGTCGAGCGCGGCCTGAGCCCCAACACGGCGCGCTCCTATCGCGCCGACCTCGCCGACCTCAGGAGATTCGCCGGCGAGCGGAAGGCGACCGCGCTCGGGGATCTCGAGCTCGAGCTGCT
This sequence comes from Clavibacter sp., assembly GCA_044508495.1. GTDB lineage: Bacteria > Actinomycetota > Actinomycetes > Actinomycetales > Microbacteriaceae > Terrimesophilobacter. The sequence continues at coordinate 891 of JBIQHP010000110.1, read as the reverse complement.
GCGTGACTGGCTCTGGGAGGGCTCGAGGGCGGGCCTCGCGAAGTCGACGCTCGCCCGGCGCGCGGCAGCCGTCCGGAGCCTCACCGACTGGGCTCGCCGCACCGGCCGGATCGGGGCGGATGCGGCCGTGCGCCTGCGCGCGCCGAAGGCCGATCAGCACCTTCCCCGCGTGCTCACGCGAGACCAGATCGACGGGATCCTGGACTCGCTCGCCGCGCTTGCGGCATCCGGAGACCCCGTCGCGCTGCGCAACCTGGCGATCGTCGAACTGCTCTACGCCTCCGCCCTGCGGGTGAGCGAGCTCGTCGGGCTGGATGTCGACCGCGTCGATCTCGCCCGCCTCACCGTGCGCGTGACGGGCAAGGGGTCGAAGGAGCGCGTCGTGCCGTTCGGCGTCCCCGCGAAGGACGCCCTCGTCGAGTACCTGGACCGCGGGCGACCGGCGCTCCTCACCGGGCCCGATGCGGCGGTGTTCCTCGGGGCGCGCGGCAAGCGGCTCGGCAGCCGGACCGTCTACGCGCTCGTCGCCGGGCTGCTCGCCGACATCCCGGGCACCGGTCCCTCGGGGCCGCATGCCCTGCGGCACACGGCCGCGACGCATCTGCTGGACGGCGGCGCCGACCTGCGCGCCGTGCAGGAGCTGCTCGGCCACGCGAGCCTCGGGACCACTCAGATCTACACGCACGTCTCGGCCGAACGGCTCAAGGAGAGCTACCGCAGCGCGCACCCCCGAGCCTGAGGCGGCTCACCGCAGCGGCCGTGTCGGCAGCAGCACGGAGTACGGGATGCCGACGAGATAGCCCAGCGGCGAGACGTACTCGCCGTGCAGCCGCACCCCGAAGTGCAGGCACGGTGCCCCGCAGTGGCCGGACTGCAGGGCACCGATCGTGT
>JBIQHP010000109.1:0-6630 GCA_044508495.1 Clavibacter sp. | reverse complement strand
ACGCGCGGGTCGAATGGTATGTCGATCTCGGCATGAACCGAGACAACCTGCGCCTGTACGAGCATCCGCAGGAGAAGCTCTCGCACTACTCGAAGCGCACGGTCGACCTCGAATACCGGTTCCGCTTCCAGGGCAGCGAGTGGGGGGAGCTCGAGGGGGTCGCGAACCGCACCGACTTCGACCTCTCGACGCACAGCGAGCACTCGGGCACCGACCTCTCCTACTTCGATCAGACGAAGAACGAGCGCTGGACGCCGTACGTCATCGAGCCCGCGGTCGGCCTCACCCGGTCGATGATGGCCTTCCTCGTCGACGCCTACCACGAGGACGAGGCGCCCAACACGAAGGGCGGGGTCGACACGCGTACCGTCCTGCGCCTCGACCGCCGGCTCGCACCGGTCAAGGCGGCCGTGCTCCCGCTCTCGCGCAACGACGAGCTCTCGCCCATCGCGAAGGAGCTCGCGACCGATCTGCGCCGGTTCTGGAACATCGACTTCGACGACGCCGGCGCGATCGGGCGCCGCTATCGCCGCCAGGACGAGATCGGCACGCCGTTCGCGATCACGGTCGACTTCGAAACCCTCGAGGACAAGGCCGTGACGGTGCGCGAGCGCGACTCGATGGCCCAGGAGCGCATCTCCCTCGACCGCCTGCAGGGCTACCTCGCCGAGCAGCTCATCGGCGCCTGAAGCCCGTGCCTCTCTCCCTCGGTTCTCGAGACCGCCCTTGTCTCGTCGCAAATTCAGGAATCCGCGTCGACGATCAGTGAAATTCGGCGGAATCTACCCGGAACTCGCGTGATTTCCTGAATTCGCGACGAGTTGGGCTTCCACTCCTCCGCAGGCTGCCTATGGTCGCGTTGTCCGAGAATCGGGGTCGAGCGAAGACGGCGGGAATCGACGGGCCAGCAGAATCCGGGGATGGATTCCGTCCAGAGGATGGTCGAGCGCCTCGGTGGGCTCGCCCAGAAGCAGCAACTCGTCGCCCTGGGAGCCGATGACCGGATGCTGGCCGCGGCCGTTCGGAGCGGTTCCGTGGTCCGCGCACGACAGGGCTGGTATTCGACTCTCCTCGAGCATGATCCCGCTTTGCGTGCCGCCAGGGTTGGCGGCAGGCTGACCGGCCTATCTGCCCTCGCCGCCCGAGGCGCGTGGGTGTGGAACGACCATCCGCTGCACGTCTCGGTTCCGCGCCGAGCGAGCCGGCTTCGGGAACAGTGGAATCGATTCCGACGGCTCGATCCCGCCGCTGCGCAGGACGTCATCATCCACTGGGACGATGACGCGGTCGTGACGGGCGGTGACCGGATGAGCGTCTCCCTTGCCGAGGCGCTCAGATCGGTCGTGCTCGGCGAACCGTTCGAGGTGGCAGTCACGGCATTCGACTGGGGGTTCAAATCCGGGTCGATCGACAGGATGACCTTCGAGAGCATCCTGCTGGCGCTTCCGGAGGACGCTCGTATGATCGCCCATTGGGTCGACCTGCACTGCGACAGCATCCTCGAGAGCGTCGTTCGTACCTGGCTCCAGATCGACGGCTACCGCGTGGTCAGTCAGTTGAGGGTGGGCGATGTCGAACGAATCGATCTCGTCGTCGAGGATGAGGTGGCCATTGAACTCGGCGGCAAGACCCATGAAGGTCGAAGGGAGGCCGACTGGCGCAAGAACGTCAAGATCACTGTGGAGGGCCGTCATCCGATTCTCGCGACCTACTCGATGGTGCGGGAGGAGTTCGCCTCGATCATCGAAGCAATCGAGGCCGCGCTGCGGCGGCGGCATCCAGATCGGCCTCCTGCCGGAAATTCAGGAACTCGCGTCGATGCCGCACCCTATGGCCGCAGAACCTGGCGGCTCCTGGATGGCACGCTGACGCGACTTCCTGAATTTCCGACGGGAGGGCCGAGAGACTCTGGTGCGTAGGGAGCGGGAATGCCGCGAGAAGGTTCGCGGTTAGGGAGGATGTGAGTAACGCGATCAAGGTGGACATCTGGTCGGATGTGCAGTGCCCGTGGTGCTACATCGGCAAGCGCAAGTTCGAGGCGGGGGCGGAGGCCTTCGGGGGCGAGGTCGAGGTGGAGTACCACTCCTTCGAGCTCGCGCCGGATACCCCGGTCGACTTCGACGGCACGCCGGCCGACTACCTGAGCCAGCGCAAGGGCCTGACGCTCGACCAGGTCGGGAAGATGCTCGAGCGGGTGACCGGGATCGCCGCGGATGTCGGGCTCGACTACGACTACGACTCGGTGCACCAGACCAACACGGTCAAGGCGCACGAGCTCCTCCACTACGCGAAGTCCAGGGGGCGTCAGCTCGAGATGAAGGAGCGCCTGCTCGAGGCGTACTTCGTCAAGGGCGAGCACGTCGGCCGCATCGACGACCTCGCCGACATCGCGGCCGAGCTCGGGTTCGATCGTTCCGACGTCGTGCGCGCGCTCGAGTCGAACGAGTTCCTGGCCGCGGTCAAGGCGGATGTCGCCCAAGCGCAGGAGTACGGCATCCAGGGCGTGCCCTTCTTCGTCATCGACGGCAAGTACGGCATCTCGGGCGCCCAGGAGGCCTCGACCTTCGCCGCGGCCCTGCAGCAGGTGCGCGAGGAGAAGGAGGCGGCCGCGTGACCGATGCGAAGAAGCCACCGCTCACCATGGTGGGCCAGCCGGATGCCGCGGTGTGCGTCGACGACACGTGCGAGTGGCCGCCGCCCGCGTCCAAGGCCTGCACGCCGCAGGCGACTCCGCACCTGCTTCTCTGGAACTAGCGCGGCGCGAGCGGCTCGCTGAGGTCGGCGACGGTCGCGCCGAAGGCGGCGAGCAGGGCATCCGCGTCGACGAAGGCGCTGTAGCCGCGCTCGCCCGCGCCCATCGCGATGCGGCGGCCGGCGATCGAGGCATCGGCGTAGACCGGCCAGGCCGTCGTGCTGCCGAGCGGCGTGATCGTGCCGCGGCCGTATCCGGTCGCCTCGATCGCGAGCGCCTCCTCGGGCATCGCGAGCTTGTTCGCCCCGACGAGGGCGCGCAGCTTGGGCCAGGAGATCTGCCGGTCGCCGGGGACGAGCGCGAAGAGATAGGTCGCCGGCAGCGGCTTCGTGCGCCGCACGACGAGCGTCTTGACGATGTCGGCCGGGCGGATGCCGAGGAGCTTCGCGGCCTCCTCCAGGCTGCCGGCGCCCGGTCGCTCGACGATCTCGACTGCGAGCCCGCGGGCGCCGGCATCCGCGAGGACCCGGCCCCGGCCGGTCATCGAGCCGCTGGCGGCGTCCGTCATGCGCGCGATCGCTTTCTGGGAGAATCGAAGCGATGACCATTCTCGCCACCGCACAGTCAAGACTACGGCTCGGGCCTCTTGAGCTCGACGTGCCGGTCGTGCTCGCGCCCATGGCGGGGATCACCAACACGGCGTTCCGGCGCCTGTGCCGCGAGTTCGGCGCCGGCCTCTACGTGAGCGAGATGATCACGAGCCGCGCCCTCGTCGAGCGCGGCGAGAAGACCATGCGACTCATCCGTCACCACGAGTCGGAGACGCCGCGCAGCATCCAGCTCTACGGGGTCGACCCGCTCACGGTCGCCGAGGCGGTCACGATGCTCGTCGCCGAGGACCGCGCCGACCACGTCGACCTGAACTTCGGATGCCCCGTCCCCAAGGTCACGCGCAAGGGCGGCGGGGCGGCGCTGCCCTGGAAGCTCGATCTGTTCCGGGAGATCGTCGAGGCCGCGGTGCGGGCCGGCGGCGAGGTCCCTGTCACGGTCAAGATGCGCAAGGGCATCGACTCGAATCACCTCACCTACCTCGAGGCGGGCCGCATCGCCGCCGGTGCCGGCGTCGCGGCCGTCGCGCTGCACGCGCGCACGGCGAGCGAGTTCTACAGCGGAGAGGCCGACTGGTCGGCGATCGCGCGCCTCAAGGAGACCGTGACCGAGGTCCCGGTGCTCGGCAACGGCGACATCTGGAGCGGGGCGGATGCCATCCGCATGGTCGACGAGACCGGCTGCGACGGCGTCGTCGTGGGCCGCGGATGCCTCGGCCGGCCCTGGCTCTTCGGCGACCTCGTCGCCGCGTTCCAGGTCAGGGCGGGGGAGCTCACCCCCAAGGAGGCCGCTGCGCGCCAGGCTCGGCCGACCCTCGGGGTCGTCGCCGCGACCCTGCGCCGCCATGCCGAGCTCCTCGCCGAGTTCCTGAGCGGCGAGGGTGGCGGTGGCGAGGGCGGCGACGGCGAGGCATGGGCCTGCCGCGACATCCGCAAGCACGTCTCCTGGTACTTCAAGGGCTACCCGGTGGGCAGCGAGCTGCGGTCCGCCCTCGCGCGCGTGGAGAGCTTCCAGCAGCTCGACGACCTGCTCGGCGAGCTCGACCCGGAGGCGCCGTACCCCGGCGAGGACGCCGAGGGGCCTCGCGGGCGGGCGGGGCATCCCAAGCGCACGATGCTCCCGGAGGGCTGGCTCGACAGCCGCGAGCTCGCCGTCGCCCATCGCGGCGACCTGACCGAGGGAGAGGCGGACACGACCGGTGGCTGAACCCGGGGCGGCCGCCTACACCGAGCACGACAGCGCCCGCTGGCTGCCCGAGGAGCACTCCAGCCGCCGCAGCGACTTCGCCCGCGACCGGGCTCGCGTGCTGCACTCGAGCGCGCTGCGCCGGCTCGCGGCCAAGACCCAGGTGCTGAGCCCCACGGCGGGCGTCGACAACGCGCGCAACAGGCTCACGCATTCCCTCGAGGTCGCCCAGGTCGGCCGAGAGCTCGCCTCGAGCCTCGGCCTCGACCCGGATGTCGTGGACACCGCCTGCCTCGCGCACGACCTCGGGCATCCGCCCTTCGGCCACAACGGGGAGCGCGCGCTCAACGCCTGGTGCGCCGACATCGGCGGCTTCGAGGGCAACGCCCAGACGCTGCGCGTGCTCACCCGCATCGAGCCCAAGGTCTTCGGCGGCGACGGCCGCACCTTCGGTCTCAACCTCACGCGGGCGAGCCTCGACGCGAGCTGCAAGTACCCCTGGCCCGCCGAGAACGCGGTCGGGGATCCGAGCGGCCGGGCCAAGTTCGGCTTCTACCTCGACGACACCCCGGCCTTTGAGTGGCTGCGCGAGGGGGCGCCCGAGCGACGGCTCTGCATCGAGGCGCAGGTCATGGACCTCTCCGACGACATCGCCTACTCGGTGCACGACTTCGAGGACGCGATCGTCGGCGACTACATCGACGTGCCGGCCCTCGGCGCGCGCGTCGATCATGACGAGCTCGTCGACTCGATGTTCGCCTGGATCGGCGGCGAGCTCGACCACGACGAGCTCATGGCCGCCTTCGACCGGCTCGACTCCCTCGAGTCCTGGCTCGACGGGTTCGACGGCACCCGCGCGGCGCAGGGCCGGCTCAAGAACCTCACGAGCCAGCTCATCGGCCGCTTCGCCGGGCTGGCCACGCAGGCGACCCTCGCCGCGCACAGGCGAGAGTACGGCGGCGAGCACCTCATCCGCTTCGGAGCGAGCGTCGTCGTGCCGCGGGAGATCCGCGCCGAGATCGCGGTGCTCAAGGGCATCGTCGCGGCGAACGTCATGTCGACGAACTCCCGCAAGCCCATCTACGCCCGTCAGCGCGACACGATCACCGAGCTCGCGGAAGTGCTGCTCGATCGGGGGCCGGATGCCCTCGAGGCGGGCTTCGCGGCCGACTGGCGGGAGGCGACGACGGATGCCGGCCGCAAGCGCGCGGTCGTGGACCAGGTGGCGAGCCTGACCGACCAGTCGGCGAACGCCTGGCACCGGAGGCTCGTCGCCCGCCCCGCCTAGAATCGGCTTATGGCAGGGCTGATCCGCAGGGGCGACATCGACGAGGTGCGGTCGCGGATCAACATCGCCGACGTCGTCGGCGACTACGTGACGCTCAAGAGCGCGGGCGTCGGCTCGCTCAAGGGCCTCTGCCCGTTCCACGACGAGCGCAGCCCGAGCTTCCACGTGCGGCCCCAGGCCGGCCGCTACCACTGCTTCGGCTGCGGCGAGGACGGCGACGTCTTCGCCTTCCTGCAGAAGATGGACCACGTGACCTTCACCGAGGCGGTCGAGCGGATGGCTGCCCGCGTCGGCATCGAGCTCCACTACGAGGACGGCGGGTCCGCCGCGAGCGACCACGGCAACCGCGCGAGGCTCCTCGCCGCCAACCGTGCCGCCGAGGAGTTCTTCACGGCGCAGCTCCCGACGCCGGCCGCCGAGCCCGGCCGCGCCTTCCTCGGCTCCCGCGGCTTCGACCCGTCCGCCGCCGCGCGCTTCGGCGTCGGCTTCGCCCCGAAGAGCTACGACGCGCTCGGCACGCACCTCAAGGGGCTGGGCTTCACCGAGGACGAGCTCCTCGCATCCGGCCTCCTCGGCCAGGGCGACCGGGGCGCCTACGACCGCTTCCGCGGCCGGCTCGTCTGGCCCATCCGGGACACGACGGGGCAGACCCTCGGCTTCGGCGCCCGCAAGCTGCTCGACGACGACCAGGGGCCGAAGTACCTCAACACCCCGGAGACGGCGGTCTACCACAAGTCGCAGGTGCTCTACGGGCTGGACCTCGCCAAGCGCGACATCTCCCGCGGCAAGCGCGTCGTCGTCGTCGAGGGCTACACGGATGTCATGGCCTGCCACCTCGCGGGCGTCACGACCGCCG
>JBIQHP010000108.1:0-6735 GCA_044508495.1 Clavibacter sp. | reverse complement strand
CTCAGGAGGCGGCGCTGAGGGCGGGGCCGAAGGCGCGGCGGTAGGCGGTGGGGGTCGTCTGCAGCACCTTGAGGAAGTGGTGGCGCATGACGGCGGCGGAGCCGAAGCCGGTGTCGGCCGCGATCTGCTCGAGGCCGAGCGAGGTCTGCTCGAGCAGCTGCTGCGCGCGCAGCAGGCGCTGCCGGTTGAGCCAGGCCGCCGGCGTCGTCCCCGTCTCGGCGCGGAACCGCCGCGCGAAGGTCCGCGACGACATGAGCGCCTTGCGCGCGAGCTGGTCGACCGTGAGGTCCTCTCCGAGGTTCTCGAGCATCCACTCCGTGACGGCGGCGAGCGAGTCGCTGCGGCACTCCACGATCGGCGACTCGATGTACTGGGACTGCCCGCCGTCGCGCTGCGGCGGCACCACCATGCGGCGAGCGATGATGTTCGCGGCCGTCGCGCCGAGCTCCTTGCGCACGATGTGCAGCGCCGCGTCGATCCCGGATGCCGTCCCCGCGCTCGTGACCACCCCGCGGTCCTCGACGAAGAGCACGTCGGGGTCGACCTCGGTGCTCGGGTACTCCCTCGTCAGCCGGTCGGTGTACATCCAGTGCGTCGTGCTCCGCCGCCCGTCGAGGATGCCGGCCTGGCCGAGTACGAAGGCCCCGCTGCAGACGCTCAGCACCCAGGCGCCGCGCCGCTCGGCCGCCCGGATGACCTCGAGGTAGCGCTCGTCGACGGCCTCGATGGAGTGCGCGGGCACTGCGACGAGGTCGGCGTCGGCCGCGCCGCCCAGGTCGTTCTCGATCACGAGGTCGAAGCCGAGGCTCGTAGCGACCTTGCCGGGAGTTGCGGTCACGATGGAGAAGTCGAACACGGGTCCGCCGCTGTCACTGCGGTCGATGCCGAAGACCTCGCAGATGACGCCGAACTCGAACGGCGCCGTTCCGGGGATGGCGAGAAGGGCGACTTTCCGGAGCACGGGAACCTCCTGGCAGGATTCGGATGGATTATGGCAATCCTGCCACTCGTGGCAGAATACGTCAAGACATAGATTTACTGCCATGATCCAGTTCCTGTTCATCGTCCTCCTCGTGGCCCTCGCGACGACGGCGATCGTCTCGACGATCGTCGTCACGCTCCGGGACGGGTATCGCCGCATTCCGGCCCACCCACGCCACTAGCCTTGGAGCATGACCTGGCTCGTGACCGGCGGCGCCGGTTACATCGGCTCGCACGTCGCCGCGGCACTGCTCGACGCGCGCATGCCCGTCGTCGTGATCGATGACCTCTCCACTGGGCGCGCGGAGTTCGTTCCCAAGGGCGCCGAACTCGTCCACGGAAGCATCCTCGACCGCGAACTCGTGCTCGCCACGCTCGACCGCGCCGACGTCACCGGCGCCATCCACCTCGCCGGCGTCAAGTACGCCGGCGTCTCGGTCGAGCAGCCGCTCCACACCTACCGGCAGAACGTCACGGGCACGGCCGTGCTGCTCGGCGCCATGCAGGAGCGCGAGATCACCAGGATGGTGTTCTCCTCGAGCGCGTCGGTGTACGGCACGCCGGATGTCGACCTCGTCACCGAGGGCACCCCGACGGCCCCCGAGTCCCCCTACGGCGAGTCGAAGCTCGTGGGGGAGTGGCTCCTTCGCGACCAGGCTCGCGCCGCAGGGCTCGCGCACACGAGCCTTCGCTACTTCAACGTCGTCGGCTCCGGTCTCCCGCACGTCTACGACGTGAGCCCCCACAACCTCTTCCCCCTCGTCTTCGACGCCCTGCTCTCGGGCACGACTCCGCGCATCAACGGAGACGACTACCCGACACCCGACGGCACGTGCGTGCGCGACTACGTCCACGTCGCCGACATCGCAGCCGCCCATGTCGCGGCGGCTCGCCGGCTGGAGGCCGGGGAGCCGGTCGAGGCCGCCTACAACCTCGGGAGCGGCACCGGCGTGTCGGTCGCCGAGATCATGGCGACGGTCGCGGAGGTGACCGGCATCGCCTTCACTCCGGATGTCGGGCCGAGACGCGCGGGCGACCCCGCGAGGATCGTCGCATCCGGTGCGCTGGCCGCCCGCGACCTCGACTGGTCGATGCGCCACGACCTCCGGGACATGGTGGAAAGCGCCTGGTCGGCGCGTCGCAAACCTTCAAGTTGATGTAGAAGGTTTACGATCTGCGACTTGACCTGACCGAACTACACGAGTGTAATTACTCTAAGCGACTCGCGCTCGTCGCGTCGGCCGAACAGGGGAGGATGTGCTATGGGGCTCACAGACCGCCGCGGCGCAGTCCCCGACGACTGGTTCGTCGATCCGGTCCGGCTCGGCGTTCCCGGCGTGCGCCAGCCGCTCTCCGAGGACGACAACGCGCTCGCCTGGCAGTCCGACGCCCTCTGCGCCCAGACCGATCCGGAGGCGTTCTTCCCGGAGAAGGGCGGCTCGACGCGCGACGCCAAGAAGATCTGCGCGAGCTGCGAGGTCCGTGCGCAGTGCCTCGAGTACGCGCTGCAGAACGACGAGCGGTTCGGCATTTGGGGCGGACTCTCCGAGAGGGAGCGCCGCAAGCTGCGCAAGCACGCGTAGCTTGGTGCCAGTGCAGTCAAGAGCAGTGCAGTCGAAAGCAGTGCAGTCAAAAGCAGTGCAGCCCAGGGTCATCGCGATACTCGTGGCCCGCTCCGGGGCACAGTATCTCGAGCGAACCCTCGCGGCGCTCGCCGCCCAGTCGCGGCGGCCCGACGTGACGATCGCGGTCGACGTGGCCTCGCGCGACGGGGGCGAGGGCCTGCTCGCGGCATCCGCCCCCGCGCACGTGCTGAGCGTGCGCGACGGGACCTCCTTCGGATCCGCCGTCGCCCACGCAGTGCAGTTCGCACCCGAGGCCGAATCCGACCGCGAGTGGCTCTGGCTGCTCGGCCACGACAACGCGCCGCATCCGGATGCGCTCGCCGAGCTGCTCGGCGCGGTCGAGCGGGCGCCCTCCGTCGTCGTCGCCGGCCCCAAGCTCCTGCGCCACGACCGTCCGGACACGATCGCCGCCTTCGGCGAGACGCTGAGCACGCTCGGGGCATCCGTCGCCCTCGTCGACGGGGAGCTCGATCAGGCCCAGCACGACACGCGCGACGACGTTCTCGGAGTCGGCGCGGCCGGGATGCTCGTGCGGCGATCCCTGTGGAGGAGCCTCGGCGGCTTCGACCCCGGGCTGCCGAGCATCGACGCCTCGCTCGACTTCTCGATCAGGGCAAGGCTCGCCGGGAACCGGGTCGTTCTCGTGCCGGGCGCGAAGGTGGCGAGCGCGGGCGGCCCGGAGGCCTTCGGGCGTGGCCGGGTCTCCGAGCGCCGCCGGTTCCGTGTCGCGCGTGCCGCGCAACTGCACCGGAGACTCGTCTACGCGCCGGCGTGGGCGGTCGTCGCCCACTGGCTCTCCCTCGTCCCGCTCGCCGTGCTCCGCTCGGTCCTCGATCTCGTCGCCAAGCGGCCGGGGGCGATCGGCGGGGAGTTCCGTGCCGCGTTCGGCACCGCCTTCTCCGGCCGGATCGGTGCGGCCAGGAAGAACCTCCGCCGCACCCGGACGCTCGGCTGGGGCGCGATCGCGCCGCTGAGGATGTCGACCGGGGAGCTCAGGGAGCGCCGTGCCCAGGCGCGCGAGGCCGAGACCGCCGAGCTGGAGGAACTCGCCTCGGGCACCGGCACGTCGGTGACCGGCGCTGCGGAGGCGCGCGCAGCGGGGCGCGCCGGCTTCGTCGCCCACGGCGGGCTCTGGACCGTCCTGCTCGCCGGCGTCGTCGGGATCCTCGCCTACGGGACGCTTCTCGGGGCGAGCGCGGTGACCGGAGGCGGCCTCAGGCCCCTCTCGGAGACCGTGTCCGCGCTGTGGGCGAACATCGGCTACGGGTGGCGGGAGGTCGGCACGGGCGCCCTCGGCGCGGCCGACCCCTTCGCCGGCGTCCTCGCGATCCTCGGCTCGCTCACCTTCTGGTCTCCGAGCTACTCGGTCGTGCTCGTCTACCTCCTCGCCCTGCCGCTCGCCGCGCTGGGCGCCTGGTTCGCTGCGCGTCGGCTGAGCCGAAGGCCCTGGCTCCCGGTGCTCGCCGCGATCCTCTGGGCGCTCGCCCCTCCGCTCCTCGCCGCGCTCGCCGAGGGCAGGCTCGGCGCCGTCCTCGCGCATCTCCTGCTGCCGTGGCTGTTCCTCGCCGCGCTCGGCGCCGCGCGCTCGTGGGCGGCCGGTGCGGCCGCCGCACTGCTCCTGGCCGGGGTCGCGGCGGGCTCCCCCTCGCTCGTGCCCGCCCTGCTCGTGCTGTTCGTCGTGCTGCTCGCGGCGCGCCCCGGCAGCATCCACCGGATGATCGGCATCCCGATCCCCGCCCTCGTGCTCTTCGGGCCGCTCGTCGTCGGGCAGGTGCTCGCCGGGAACCCGCTCGGGCTCCTCGCCGACCCCGGCGTCCCGGTTGCGGGGGGTGCGGCATCCGGCTGGCAGCTCGCGCTCGCCGATCCGGCGGGCGGGCTGCTCGGCTGGTCCTCCGTCGTCGCCGAGCTCTCCGCGTCGGGGGCGCTTCTGCCCGGGGTCGCGATGCCCGGCGCGACCGCGGCCGTGCTCGTCGCGCTGCTGCTCGCCCCGCTCGGCGTGCTCGCGCTCCTCGCGCTGTTCCTGCCGGGGTCGCGGCGGGCCGTCCCGGCGATGGCGGTCGCCCTGCTCGGGTTCCTCACCGCGGTAGGCGCCGCGCACGTGCAGGTCGGTGCGGTCGGCTCCTCCGCCGTCACGGTGTGGCCGGGGTCCGGGCTGAGTCTGTACTGGCTCGGGCTCGGGGCTGCGGCGGTCCTCGCACTCGGCGCGCTCGGGCGGATGACGACGCCGGTCGCCGTGCTGAGCGGCCTGACCGCGACCGCCCTGGCGATCCCCCTGCTCGGCGGCCTTCTCATCGGCACGGCGGCGGTGCGCCCGGCGACCGATCGCATCCTTCCCGCTCTCGTCACGGCGGAGGCGCGCACGCATCCGGGAGCAGGCACGCTCGTCATCGGATCGCTCGGCGCGCAGGGGATCTCGGCGCACCTCGAACGCGGGCTCGGGGCGAGCCTCGACGACCAGTCGACGCTCGTGAGCACGAGGCGGGAGGCGACCGGCCTCGACGAGAGGCTCGCCCTGCTCGCCGGGAACCTCGCGACCCGCAGCGGCTACGACGCCGCGTCGGATCTCGTGGATCACGACATCCCGTTCGTGCTCGTCCCGCCCGGCTCCGACGACGACGAGACGTACCGCGCGACGGTCGACGCGCTCGACGGCAACGAGATCCTCACCCCGGTCGGGACGACCGCGAGCGGCCTGCTCTGGCGCTACGAGGGCGAGACGGATGTCGCCGGCCCGCATCCGGGGAACGCCGGCACGCCGCTCGGCGCCGGCTATCTCGCGCTCCTCGGCAGCGTCTTCGGCGTGACCGCGCTGCTCGCGATCCCGACCGGCCGGCGCCGGAGGCCGCGCAGGCCGCCCGTCGTCGACGACCCGTCGGCGCCCTTCGACGAGGAGGATCATGGCTGACGCGGAGAAGGAGCCCGGCCTGGAGGACCTCCACGAACCCGAAGATCGCCCAGGACCCGAGGACCGCCCTGGTGCGGATGCCGGCCGCGCCGCCGGTCGCCCCGCGGCCCGGCGCCTGGCCGTGGCCGGAGCGCGCGGCGCCGTGGGTCTCGTCGGCGCCGGTGTCGCGGTCGCCGCCGTCGCCGCCGCGACCTGGCTGCCCATCCCGGTCGTCGGAACGGGGGCGATCTCGGCCGTCGTGAGTCCGGTCGCCGCGACTCAGCAGCGCATCTGCCCCGGACCCGTCCTGAGGCTCGGCGACGACACCGGCCAGGAGGCGACGACGGCGATCTCGCTGGGCAGGCCGGACATCGTGCGCGCCTCGACGCGGGGGACCCCCGCCCTGGAGAGCCTGACCGCGACCGGCAACGAGTCGAACCTCCCGTCGCAGCGCCTCACGCTCTCCCCCGCCGAGCCCGGGGAGGATGCCGGCCTCCTCGCCGGCAGTCAGTCCCAGTACGTCGAGGCCGACGACTACGTCGGCTTCGCCGCGACGGGCTGCGCGGTGCCGACCTCGGAGAGCTGGCTCGTGGGCGGCTCGACCGTCACCGGGCGCACGACGCTCGTGGAGCTCAACAACCCGAGCAAGGTCAGTTCGATCGTGAGCGTCACCGTGTACTCGGAGACCGGGATCGTCGAGGCGGCGGGGACGGACGGCATCCTCGTCCCACCCGGCGGTCAGCGCATCCTCTCGCTCGCCGGCTTCGCCCCCGGGATCGCGAGCCCGGTCGTGCGCGTCGTGAGCCAGGGCGGGCAGGTCTCGGCCCATCTCCAGGAGTCGATCGTGCGCACGCTCGAACCGGGCGGCGTCGACCTGTTCGGGGCGACGACGAGGCCCTCCACCGTCACGGTCATCCCGGGGATCGTCGTCGCCGATCACGAGGGGCTCGAGGCCGCGGCCGGGCTCGAGGGCTACCAGGACATCCGGGGCATCCTGCGCGTCCTCGTGCCCGGAGGCCGGGGCGACGGATCGACCCAGGTGACGGTCGCCGTGGTCCCCGAGGACGCGGCCTCTCCTGCGAGGGAGGTCACGATCCCGGTCGACATCGGCGTCGTCGTCGACCTGCCGCTCGGTGAGTTCCCGAGCGGCACCTACACGATCGTCGTCTCGAGCGACGCGCCGGCGGTCGCCGCCGCCCGCACCTCCACCGTCACCCTCGTCGGGCAGCCTGCCGGCGTGCCTCC
>JBIQHP010000107.1:5617-6738 GCA_044508495.1 Clavibacter sp. | reverse complement strand
CCGAGCGCCTCGGCGAGCTCGGTGTGCCCGCCGCCCACGAGCCGCACACGCGAGGCGCCGAGCTTGCCGGCGCCGGCCCGCGCGAGCCACTCGTCATCGGTCTCGACGACGACGGATGCCCCGCTCGCCTCGATCGAACGCCGCAGCTCCGCGGGCAGGGGTTCGGCAGTGCTCACGGCGAGGTGGCGTCCGCTCTCGCCGTCGGCCGCGGCAGCGCCATCCGGAAGGAGCCCGCCCGCCCGAACACCGGCGGCGACCACGCGCGCGAGCTCGTCCAGCGAGCCGCCCGCGTTCTGCCGCACCGCGACCGGGAGCGGCAGGTAGCGGAACACGTCGCGCTCCACGCCGAGGGCCGACACGTCCTTGGCGACGCCGAACTCGCGGTCCCATTCGGCCTGGTCGCTGCGCGCGGCCCTGCCGACGAGCTCGGAGCCGGACGCCGCGACGATCGCGGCCACGGCATCCGAGACCGCCGCGCCGGCAGAAGCCTTCGCGCTCTTCCACGAGCCGAGGTGCACGAGGTAGTTCGGCCCGCCCGCTTTGGCGCTCGCGCCGACCACCGAGCGCTTCCAACCGCCGAAGGGCTGCCTCCGCACGATCGCGCCGGTGATGCCGCGGTTGACGTAGAGGTTGCCGGCCTCGACCGTGGCGAGCCAGGTCGCGAGCTCGTCGGGATCGAGCGAGTGGAGGCCCGCGGTGAGGCCGTAGTCGACCTGGTTCTGCAGGCGGATCGCCTCCTCGAGGGTCGCGGCCCGCATGACACCGAGCACCGGCCCGAAGAACTCGGTGAGGTGGTAGTAGCTTCCGGGCGCGACACCGGTGCGGATGCCGGGCGACCACAGCCGTCCGCTCTCGTCGAGCCGCTCGGGCTCGAGCAGCCAGCGCTCCCCCGGCGCCAGTTCGGTGAGCCCCCTCTTGAGCTTGCCGCTCGCCGGCTCGATGATCGGACCCATCTGGGTCGTCGGGTCGCTCGGGTAGCCGACGCGCAGGGTCGTCGCCGCATCCACGAGCTGCTTCTCGAAGCGCTCCGAGCGGGCGACGGAGCCGACGAGGATGACGAGGCTCGCCGCCGAGCACTTCTGGCCGGCGTGGCCGAAGGCGCTCTTGACGACGTCGGAGAC
>JBIQHP010000107.1:0-5517 GCA_044508495.1 Clavibacter sp. | reverse complement strand
GATGACGGAGGCGCCGGAGGCCAGGGCGGCCAGCGTCGAGCCGGCCGGGATCGCGACCGGGAAGTTCCACGGCGGGGTGACGACGATGAGCTTCGACGGCATGTACTTCGCGCCGTCGACGGAATCGAGCTCCTCGGCGAGCTGCGCGTAATACCGTGCGAAGTCGATGGCCTCGCTCACCTCGACGTCGCCCTCGGCGATGGTCTTGCCCGCCTCGGCGGCCATGACCTCGATGAGCGACCCGCGGGTCTCCTCGAGCACGTCGGCCGCCTTGCGGAGGATCGCGGCCCGACCCGACCCACCGAGCGCGGCCCAGCCCTTCGCGGCCGTGAGCACGCGCGCGAAGACGGCGTCGAGCTGCTTGTCGTCAGCGACGGCGGCCGCCGCGACGAGATCGAGCCCGAGCGGACTCTTCGGCACGGCGGCGAGCACCTTCGTGCCCCAGGCGCGGTTGGCCGGGAGCGCCGGGTCGGTGTCGGGGGTGTTCTCGAAGCCCACGCCGAATGACGCGTGCGGCGCGAGTCGCGACTGGCGGCGGTTCGCCTGCGGCACCTCCACGTCGACGTCGGCGAGCGAGGCGAGGAATCGGTCCCGCTCACGGTTCCAGAGCTCCTCGTTGTCGACGAGCTCGAACACGGCGGACATGAAGTTCTCCTGGCTCGCGTTCTCCTCGAGCCGCCGGATGAGGTAGCCGATCGCGACGTCGAACTCCTGCGGGAGCACGACGGGGGTGTAGAGCAGGAGGCCGCCGACATCCTCGCGCACGGCATCCGCCTGGCCCTCGGCCATGCCGAGGAGCATCTCGAACTCGACGTGGTCGGAGACCCCGCGCGCCTCGGCGAGCAGGTGCGCGAAGGCGATGTCGAAGAGGTTGTGGCCGGCGATGCCGATGCGCACGGCCGCCACGCGCTCGGGCGTGAGCGCCCAGTCGAGCACGCGCTTGTAGTTGGTGTCGGTGGCCTGCTTGCTGTGCCAGGTCGCGAGCTCCCACCCGTGCATCGTCGCCTCGACGGTCTCCATGGCGAGGTTCGCGCCCTTGACGAGGCGGATCTTGATCGGCGCCCCTCCGCGGGCGACGCGGGCGGCCGACCACTCGACGAGGCCCTGATAGGCGGCCAGGGCATCCGGCAGGTAGGCCTGCAGCACGATGCCCGCCTCGAGCCCCAGCAGCTTCGGCTGATCGAGGATGCTCTCGAACACTGCGATCGTGAGGTCGAGATCGCGGTACTCCTCCATGTCCATGTTGATGAACTTGGGGGTCGCGGATGCCGCGGCCAGCTCGTAGAGCGGCGTGAGGCGCTTGGTCACGCGCTCGACCGTCTCGTCGAAGGCCCACATGTTGAGCTGGCTCTCGATCGAGGAGACCTTGATCGAGACGTAGTCGACGTCGGGGCGCTCGAGGAGCCTCTTGGTCCCGGCCAGACGGCGCTCGGCCTCCGTCTTGCCCAGGACGATCTCGCCGAGCAGGTTGATGTTGAGCCGGATGCCGGGCTTCCTGAGGCGCGCGATGGCCGGTCCGAGCTTCGCCGGCCTCGCATCGACGATGAGGTGGGCGACCATCTGACGCAGCACCGCGCGGGCGATCGGCACGACCGGCCAGGGCAGCAGGGGCGCGACGAACCCGCCGAGCCGGATCGCGAACCGCATGTACCAGGGCAGGAAGGAAGGTGTGCGCTTGGCGAGGTCGGAGAGGTTGCGGGCGGCGACGCGGAGGTCCTCGGGGCGGATGACCCGGTCGACGAACCCGATCGTGAAATCGAGGCCGTTCTGGTCCTTGAGCACCTGGGCGAGGAGGGCGGCGGAGCCGCTCGATCCGGCCTGGGCGCCGCGACGGGCCCAGGTGCGGGCGAGCTCGACGGCGTCGTCGGCGATCGTCGCGGGGAGGGCGGGAGTGGGGGGCTGAGCGGCGCGCGACGGGCGCGCGGGAGCGGTGGAAGTCTTGGCCATGAAGACAGAATAGCGCCAAAACCTTGCCAGTTGGCAAGTTTATTTCGCGGGCTCGTCCAGCTCGCTCAGCGGCACCGAGATCAGGGCGCTGACCAGCAGTTTCAGGCTCTCGGCGACGTGCACGTCGTCCCGGTCGTAGAGCCACTGGAGCTGCAGGCCATCCATCATCCCGAGGATGGCGCGCGCCGCCGACTCGGGCGTCCAGCCCTCGCGCAGCAGGCCGCGATCCGCCGCGCGCCGCAGGTAGCGGGCGTTCGAGGCGATGATGCTCTCGTAGAACTCCGCGTAATAGGCGTGCGCCGGATGCTCTGTGTTCGTCGCCTCCGCCGAGGCCATGTTGTAGAGCTCGATGACGCCCGGCATCCCGACGTTGTCCTCCGCGAGGGCGATCAGCTCGGAGATCGACATGCCGCTCGCATCGTCGAAGTGCCGGCGCAGCCGCTCGTCGCGCCGTCGCAGTACGGCCATGAGCAGCTCGTTCTTGGTCGGGAAGTAGTGCATGAGCGACTGGTGGCTCACGCCGACCCGGCTCGCGATCTCCCGCAGCGAGGCCCCGTGGAGGCCGACCTCGCCGAACACCTCGAGCGCGGCATCCAGGATCGCCTCGCGCTTGGCGAGCCCCTTCTGGGTGCGGCCGGTCGCCGGTTCAGCCATGATTTCCCTCACGTCCGGGACGGTCATGCGATCTTGACGCGTTGGTCGCCAAGCTCGACCTCGACGCGCAACTGTCCACCGACAGCTTCGACATACTTTCGCAGAGTGTCGATCTGCGTGTGCTCGATATCGCCGCGTTCGATTCGCGAGACCCGGTTCTGGCTCACCTGCAGTCGCTCGGCCAGCTCGACCTGAGTCAATTCCGACGCCTCGCGCAGTTCCCGCAGCCGGTAAGCGCGAATCTCGTCGAGCATCCGCTTCTTGTGCGCATCCACCTCGGCACGATTGACCGGGCGCGCACTCAGCAGGTCTTCAAGACTCTTCACCATCACGAACCCTTCCTTTCCCAGCGACTCAGATGTTCGGTGAAACGATCGTCGGCGATCGGAATGTTCACCTGATACCACTTCTTCCAGTTTCCGGACTTATCCCCGGCCACTAAGAGGATTGCCTGCCGTTCGGGATCGAAGGCGAACGGCACCCTCAACTCTGATTGTCCGCTTGACCCTGGGCGGAGTTCCTTCATGTTCTTGTGCTGCGAGCCGACGACAGAGTCGACCAA
Organism: Clavibacter sp.; assembly: GCA_044508495.1. Classification (GTDB taxonomy): domain Bacteria; phylum Actinomycetota; class Actinomycetes; order Actinomycetales; family Microbacteriaceae; genus Terrimesophilobacter. The sequence continues at coordinate 2,354 of JBIQHP010000107.1, read as the reverse complement.
CGGGCGGCCCAACTGCGGTCCACGTTCGGCGAGCAACTCCAGAGCCGCGACGACCTGTTCATACGACGACTGGTCCAACGCTGCCAGCCACTCGTCGATCAACTCGATGTCGATGCTCCACTTCATCAGCAGATTACACCTTTCAAGCTATATAATACAAAAGTTGTATGGGCTCGATCGTCCCGAGCATGGTTCACAGAGGCCGAGCGGCATCCATCACGCGAATCAACACACCCGCATGTCCCAGGGACGGTGGAGTGCTAGGCGCGCATTCTGGCACAGAGCGAGCCGCGGACGTCAGCCCTGTCCACAACCGCTTGCCCAACCCAGGATGCAGAATCCGGCCCTATGACGGAATATCAGACCTCTGATCGGTAGCTGGGGCGGGATTCGAACCCGCGACCTCACGATTATGAGTCGTGCGCTCTCACCAACTGAGCTACCCAGCCGCGTCATCCGCATGGATGACCGAGCCCCCTGTGGGAATCGGACCCACTACCTCTTCCTTACCAAGGAAGTGCTCTACCAATGAGCTAAGGGGGCGCGCGGAATCCACGACACGCGTGGCATCAGCACCGTAAGAGACTAGCATCCACGGGCAGAGTAGTTTCGACGTGTTCCACCCGGTCGACCGAGGAGAGGACCACCATGTACGTGCACCTTTCGATCCACCATCCGAAACCGGGTGCCGAGCCCGACCTCATCGATTCGATGCACCGATTCGGTGCCGCCCTCAATGGTGCTCCCGGCCTCATCAGCGTGCACACGCTGCAGGACGAGGATGCCGGCGTGCTCGCCGGTCTCGCCATCTGGTCCTCCCAGGAGGCGATGGAGGCATCCGTGCACCTCGCCCGCGAGGCGATCGTGGACGACCCCTTCGACGAATGGGAGTCACGCGAGACCGAGGGCTACCGGCTCACCGAGGTCTGATCAGTTCGCGTTGGCCTTGAGCCAGGCGAAGGGATCCACGGGCACCCTGTTGACGTGGATCTCGAGGTGCAGGTGGGCGCCCGTCGACTCGCCCGTGCTCCCGACCAGTCCGATCGCGTCGGTCACCTTGACCTCCTGACCGACGACGACCCGTATCGAGTTGTCGGCCATGTGCGCGTAGACGCTCTGCACGAGCTGCCCGTTGATGTGGTGGTCGACGATGACATGGTTGCCGAGGCCGGCGTGTGACAAGATGACGGCGCTCACGACGCCATCGGCGATCGCCTGGATGATCGCGCCGGCACCGGGGGTGAAGTCGACGCCCTTGTGATTGGAGGAGCATCCGGGGCACGGCGAGATGCGGAACCCGAACCCGTCGCTGATCGGGACGGCGATCGGGAAGGGCCATTGGATGGTTCCGTTGGGATTGTTCGTGTAGGCCCAGTTGCGGTTGCCGTAGCGCAGGAAGATCTGCTCACGCAACGACGTCGCGGTGTACGAGTCGCGCGCGACCGTGAGGCCTCCGGCTACCGACCCGACCCTGACCGACTGGACGTCGATCGACACCGGCACCGCCGCGAGCGGCACGTCCGCCGTGTTGGGAAGGAATGCGTTCGCGGGCACCGAGGTCGCCACCATCATGAGTCCGGCGCCGGCCATGGCGCCCATCGTCATGAGCTTCGAGAGCAGCTGACGACGAAGCGACCTCTTTTGTCGATCGACCGGCGCTGCCACCGGACGCCGTGTCCCCGGCTTCCGCAGTGGGGCGGCGTCGGCGACTCTCCTCCCGCCTCCCGCGCGCGGCGGACCCGCCGGACGAACGGCCTTCGGCGGCTTCGGAGCCTTCCGTTGACCCCGGGAGGCGGCGGATGCGGCGGCAGGAGCCTTCGCCCTGCGAGCCGGTCCCACGGCCACCTGCTCGCGCCCGCGCAACTCGCGCCGGGTCAGTGCCGGCGGCGCGGTCTGCTCGCGCGATGCGATTGCCGCGTACGAGTCAGGAACCAGCCCCAGTTGGGCGAATCCGGAGTCTGCGTCGAGAGCGCCGACCTCTTTCGAGTCGCCCATCCAGTCGAAACCGTCCACGAGCTATCGAATCCCCACCCCGGCGCGATCGGGGTTCACGGCATGACGCGCGGTGGACCACAGCGAAGTCATGACCTGATACTCCTCAACGATCGGCTGGCACTCGAGGGGGTCGCAAGCCGGGTTAGATCGGGTTCTCCGGCAGCACCGAGGTGCCGCCAGGTAACGGATTCATAAAGAATAACGCAAATGCCTGAGAGAGCAACACCCAGAAATCCTCATGCCTCGAGGCCGAGAGGCCCGGATGCAGTGGTGATGTCGTGGCAAGTGAGGGATTCGAACCCCCGAAGTCTGAGACGTCTGATTTACAGTCAGATCCCTTTGGCCGCTTGGGTAACTTG
>JBIQHP010000106.1:4372-6772 GCA_044508495.1 Clavibacter sp. | reverse complement strand
TCCCGGATGCCGATCCTCTCCATGTGCTACATGGTAGCACCTGACTGTGGAGGAGGAGAGGGATCGCGCCTCTTCTCCTCGAGGTACCTGTGAATACGAATCTATCCACTAAAGTATGCCTTCTGTTTGAGTCAGACATTCGAACATGGGAGAATGGGTTTCATGAACGATCTGGCCTCGACCCTTCTGGACACCGCCGCCGCGGTGGCCGGCTTCGCGTCGTGCGCCGCCGACTTCCAGAGGCTCTCGGATGCGCAGGTGCTCGAGCTCACCCGGGCGATCGCCGATCACAAACGCCGGCTGGGGGCGTTCGAGACCCACGCCGCAGCGGAGGTGGCCCGACGCTCGCGCCGCGAGTTCGGCCACTCCGGGCTCGCGGCCCGCGAAGGCTTCAGCAGTCCGGAGAAGATGCTCGAGTCGGTCAGCAGGGTCACGGGGCGCGAGGCCGCGCAGCTGGTCTCCCTCGGCAAAGCGCTGGACGACGCCTCCGCCACCCAGGAACTCCTCGACACCGGCGTGACCGAGATCGCGGGCGAACCGCTCGCCCTCCCCTGGGATGCCCCCATCACCGCGGCCGTCGCCTCTGGAGAACTCTCGGTCGACTGTGCCGGGGCGCTGCGCCGAGGGCTCGGTCGACCCAGCGAGCAGGTCGATGCCGACGTGCTGCGGGAACTCGCAACACGGCTCGTGACCGAGACGACATCGCTCGGCGCCGACCACGCCTACAAGGCGGCACGCCTCGAACGGGACCTCATCGACTTGACCGGTGTGAAGGCCCGCCAGCAGGAGCTCTACGACAACGGCGGATTCCGCCTCTACGCCAAGGCCAACGGAATGTACGGATTCGCCGGGGAGGCGGATCCGGAATCCGCCGCCGTGCTCTCCGCGGCGCTCGATCCGTTCACGAGCCCGCGCCGCGGCGGCCCGCGATTCGTCGATCCCGACGAACGCGAACGCGCCCAGGCCATCGTCGACGACCCTCGCACGACCGACCGGATCGCCCTCGACGCCCTCGTCGAGCTCGTGCGAGTCGGTGCCGGCGTCGACCCGCAGAAGACCTACGGGCGACTGCGTCCCCTCGTGAAGATCGTCGTCACCGAGGAGACCGTACGCACGGGCGCCGGATTCGGCGTGATCGAGAACGACCAGTCGCCGATCAGCCCCGAGACCGTCGCCGCGGACCTCTGCTGCGGCGACTCGGTCGAGCTGACCGTGAACGCCGACGGAGCCCCACTCGACCTCGGCCGCACCCAGCGGCTCTACAATCGGCGGCAGCGCGAGGCCCTTGCGGTACGCGACGGCGGATGCCTCTGGCCCGGATGCGACCGCCCGCCGGCTTTCGCGGAGGCCCACCACACGAGGCAGTGGAGACGCGATTCCGGCGCGACCGACATCGATGACGGCGTGCTGCTGTGCCGCTTCCACCATATGCTCCTGCACAACAAGCACTGGGAGATCCGGCGACTGTCCGGCGACGCGAGCGGCGGCCGGCGAAGGGCGGGGCAGGGCTGCGACTTCTGGCTCGTCCCGCCACCGACGACCGACCCCGGCCAGGCGCCGATACCGCTGCACAGCAAGAGCCTCCTCACCCGGAAGCTGCAGCGACAACGCGCGGGATGAGGTTCTGGGGAGAGCTCTGCCTCGCTCCGGACTCGACACCCACGCGAGCCCGTACGCCCATAAACTAGCCCGCATGGGTGGCCAACTGCTGAGCGCCGCATGGACCGTCGGCATCACCGTCGTCGTGATCTTCGTCCTCGTGGTCGGGATCGGGTTCTGGACGATCGCCCGGCGCAAGACAGCGGGTCGCGCTCCGGATGCGCTCGGCTCGCTCCAGCAGCGGGCCAACATCCTGCTCGTGCGCGCCGACGATGCCGTCACGAGCGCCGAGGACGAGCTCGGCTTCGCCGTCGCCCAGTTCGGCGCCACCAAGTCGAAGGAGTTCGAGCGAGTCCTCGCCACGGCGAGAGGCCAGCTCCGCGAAGCCTTCGGGCTCCAGCAGAAGCTCGACGACGCATTCCCCGACACGGACACCCAGCGTCGCGACTGGAGCGCGAGGATCATCCACCTGTGCGAGGCCGCGCAATCCGCCATCGCCGAGAAGGAGCGGGAGTTCGCCGGGCTCCGCGACCTCGAGAAGAACGCTCCCGAGAACCTGGCCGGGGTCCGGCGGGCCATCGGCGCGGTGGACGAGAGGATGACCGGTTCCGCGGCGACACTCGCCCGGCTTAGGACGGACTACGTCGACAGTGCGATCGCCACGGTCGCCGACAACCTCGACCGCGCCGGACAGGAGCGCGAGCAGGCGATCGCCGCCGCCGACCGCGCCCAGACGCTCCTCGAGGCCGGCGCCTCGAGGCCGGCCCTGCCGGAAGCGACGCCGGATTCGAAGGCCGACGC
>JBIQHP010000106.1:0-4272 GCA_044508495.1 Clavibacter sp. | reverse complement strand
ACCCCAGCGGGCGCGCCGTCGGCGACCGACCTCATCCGCGAGGCCGGCGACCACGCTCACCGGGCCGGCCAGTTCCTCGACGCCATCGACACGCTGCGCGACGAGCTCGGCAAGGCGGCCGACGCCGTGACCGTCCTGCGCGAGTCGACGCGGAAGAACCTCGCCGAGGCCCGCGCCCTGCGCGACGCTCCACCGGATGCCGACGCGGGCGCCCTCGTCGGCCACGCCATCCAGACCGTCGAGCACGCGCTCGCGACGCACAAGCTGCTGACCGACCCGCTCGCGACGCTCGAGATCCTGCGTTCCGCCAACTCCGAGCTCGACACGAGCATGGCGGGAGCCCGCAACCAGCAGCGGAGGCTCGACGGCGCCCGGACGGCGCTCGTCGGCGCGCTCGTCGGCGCGCGCAGTCAGCTCGCCGCCACTCGCGGCTTCATCACGACCCGCCGCGGCGGCGTGGGGGCCGAGGCGAGGACCCGTCTCGCGGAGGCCGAGCGGCTTCTCACGATCGCCGAGGCGGAGTCCGACCCGGTCGCCGCCCTCGATCTCGCGAGAAGCTCGGCCACGTACTCGCGGGACGCCGACGCTCTGGCGCGCTACGACCTGATGAGTCGCTGAGAGACTCGCCTTCCTGAGCGCTTGCCCCTTGCCGGAATGCATGCGGCTGCCTTGACTGGACGGTGCAGCACGTCGGTCATCGAGAGAAGAGGGAGGACATGCCACCAGGGAAGAGGGACCAGCATCTCAAGGACCCGGAGCTCTACGAGAAGCTCCGCAGAGAGGGCGACTCGAAGCAGAAAGCCGCACGGATCTCGAACGCGGCGGCGAAGGAGGGCCGGTCCGCAGTCGGCCGCCGAGGCGGCAGGTCCGGCGACTACGACGATTGGACGGTGCCCGAGCTGAAGAGGAAGGCGAAGGACATCGGCCTGCACGGGTACTCGAGACTGACCAAGTCGAAGCTCGTCGCGGCCCTGAGAAACTCCTGAAAAGGGGCAACGGAATTAGGCGCTCGCGCCTCAGGCAGTACCATGGAACCCGGGTTTGCTCTGCGAGGGCATCGAAACCCGGTGCCATCGGCAAGAGAAAGGGCCAGTTCGACTTGAGTTCCAAGAAAGCCCGTGACCAGTTCGCGAAGCTCGCGGCCCTCGCGGTCTCCGGGGGGATCGTGGCGACCCTTGCCCTTCCGGCCTACGCGTTCGACAAGGGCGGTGCCGAAGCCGACTCGGCGGCACAGGTGCCCGCAGAGGTCGTGACCCAGACCCTCAGTGCCGCTCCGTCGATCGAGCTCACCGTCGACCGCGACGGCTACAGCGCCACCAAGCCGGTCTCCGCCTCGATCGCCGTCAACCGCTTCGTGACCCTCAACCCGCCGGCTCAGACCTACAGCGGTGCCGCGGTCGTCGCGTATGGAATGCAGTTCGTCGGCGTCGTCCCCTACGGTTCGGGGAACAGCCCGACGACGAGCTTCAGCTGTGACGGATTCACCCAGTACGTCTTCGCCGGCTTCGGCATCAGCCTGCCCCGCACGGCGGACGCGCAGGCGCGGTACGGCGTCAGGATCTCACCTGCCGACGCCGTTCCCGGTGACCTGCTCTGGTGGCCGGGCCAGCACATCGGAATCTACGCCGGCGGAGGGATGCTGCTCGACTCGCCGCAACGCGGCCGCTACGTCGAGCTCCACCCGATCTGGGGAAACCCGGTCTACCTGCGGCTCGCCACTCCGTAGCTCTCAGGCGCGGTCGAAGCCGGAGGCGACGAGTCCGGCGAGCTCCTCGCGATCCTCCACGGGAAGGAAGCTGCCCGCTGCGGCGTTGAGCTGGAACACTTCGAGGTCGCCGAGGTCGTAGCCGAACGCGTCGGATAGGACCGCGAGCTCCCTGCTCAGGGTCGTGTTGCTCATGAGGCGATTGTCGGTGTTGACGGTCACCCGGAACCCGAGCTGATAGAGCAGATCGAAGGGGTGGTCGGCGAGCGCGCTGCCCCACTGCGCGATCGCGCCCGTCTGGAGGTTGGAGGTCGGACTGAGCTCGAGAGCGATCTCGCGGTCCTTGACCCATTCGGCGAGCGGCCCGAGGGTCACGAGGGTGCTGTCCCCTTCGGCGGGCCCGACCTCGATGTCCTCGGCGAGGCGGACGCCGTGGCCGAGGCGCAGGGTACGGCCGTCGATGAGGGCGCTCCGGATGCTGTCGAGACCCGCTGCCTCCCCCGCGTGCACGGTGGTCGGCAGGTAGTGCTCGGCGAGGTAGTCGAAGGCCGTGCGCATCCGGCTCGGCGGGAACCCGTCCTCCGGGCCGGCGATGTCGAATCCGACGACTCCGTTCTCGCGATGGCGGACGGCGAGCTGGGCGATCTCGAGCCCGTTGTCGTTCTGGCGCATGGCGCTCACGAGCTGACCGATCCGGATGCGGCCACCCGCCTGCGCGACGGCCTCGATGCCGTCCTCGATTCCGCCCTGGACGGCGTCCACGACCTCGTCGAGCGAGAGTCCGCGACCGAGATGCTGCTCGGGGGCCCAGCGGACCTCGCCGTAGATCACCCCGTCGGCGTGCAGGTCCTCCACGAACTCGCGGGCGACGCGGGCGAGGCCCTCGGTCGTCTGCATGACGGCGATCGTCACGTCGAAGGTCTTGAGGTACTCGACGAGCGACCCCGAGTCGGACTGGGCTGCGAACCAGGCGCCGAGCGACTCCGCATCCGTGGCCGGCAGGTCGAGGCCGAGCTCGTCGGACAGCTCGACGATCGTCTGCGGGCGAAGGCCGCCGTCGAGATGGTCGTGCAGCGAGATCTTGGGGAGCGAGTTGATGCTCACGTCGCTGCCGCCGAGCACGAACTGCCGTCCCGCCGCCTCCTCGAAGATCTCAGTCGTCATCCCGCAAATCTAGCGGAGCGGAGCCGGGGCGTCTCCCTGGACGCGAGAACTCACCGCCTCGCCCGCCGCGCGCACGGCGGAGAGGACCGCGTCGATGCCGAGATCGCTGTAGGAGGTCGCGATGTACGGGACGGTGATCGCGGCGACCGTGGCCCCGTCGCGATCGACGACCGGCGCGACGAGGTCGACGATCCCGGGCTGCAGGCTGTCGTCGGCACGGAGGTAGCCTTGCGGGGCGCCGGAGGTGAGCACTCGTCCTGCGGGGGTGTCGAGCGGGAACTCGGCGCCGACCCGCACCCGGAAGCCGAAGGCCGCGGGGCTCTCGACCTGAGCGATGACCCGGACCCGTCCGGCGTCGAGGACGCTCAGATTGCAGGACTGGTGCACTTCCGCGGTGAGCTCGCGGAGGACGGGTTCGGCGTGAGCCACAAGGCCCCGCAGCGGCGGATGACGGTGGGCGAGCTCGAGCATCTTCGTCGAGAGCAGGTAGAGGCCGGACGGCTTCTCGCGCACGATCCAACCGCGCCGCTCGAGGCGCTGGAGGACGCGGAAGATCTGGCTCGGGGTCCTGTCGACGGCCGCGGCGATCTCGCCCTGACCGAGCCCGCCCCCCTGCTCGGCGAGGAGCTCCAGGATGTCGAGCGCCTTGTCGAGCGCCGGGACCGCGTAGTCGGGGCCGGCGGGCGCCTGCACCTCGCCTCCTCCGGAGGCCGTCACCGGTCCGCCCCCATGGCGGCGAGCATCCGCCTCGCGATGTCGCGGTTGATGTCGTCCGGCACCGGCTGGGCGCCTGGCTGAAGAGTCCCGGCCGCCGTCGCGACGCGCTCGAGGGAGAGCGACTGGAGCAGGAAGCCGAGGTCCATCGACTCGAGCGAGTTGCCCTTGGGCTCGCGCCCGGCAAGGTTCATCATCCGTCCCTCGGCGAGCAGGATGACGTGGCGGCCGTCGGCGAACTCGATGCGCTCGATCGCCTCGTCGAGCACGCGAGAGCCGCTCGCCTGCGCCCGGAGCGCCGCGACGTCGATCTCCCAGGGGAAGTGCCCGCAGTTGGCGAGCACGCTCCCGTCGCTCAGGAGGGGGAAGATCTCCGGGCCCAGCACATCCGGATGCCCGGTGGCGGTGATGAAGACCTCGCCCCAGACGGCCAGGCTCTCGACCGTGTCGACGCGGTAGCCGTCGAGGGCCGCCTCGAACGCCGTGAGCTCGTCGATCTCGGCCACCGCGACCTTGCCGCCGAGGGCGCGGAGGTACTGGGCGACGCCGCGGCCGCACCACCCGTAGCCGGCGACGACGAACCGGCGTCCGGGAACCATGAGGTTCGTGATGCGCATGAAGCTCTCGACGACCGACTGGCCGACCGCGTGCCGGTTCTCGCCGATGGCCTTGAGGATGCTGTCGTTGAT
>JBIQHP010000004.1:37350-51202 GCA_044508495.1 Clavibacter sp. | reverse complement strand
TGGGCACCGATACTCCGCAGGAGGCTCGCGACTACCTGAAGACCACGTTCGAGGCGCAGAACCCCGGTTCGACGCTCACGATCGAGGAGCAGTCCTGGTCCGGCCTGGTCGACAAGCTCACCACGAGCCTGTCGGGCAGCGACAGCCCGGATGTCGTCGAGGTCGGCAACACGCAGGCGGCGGCGTTCACGTCGTCGGGTGCGTTCCTCGACCTGACCGACCAGTACCAGGCGCTCGGCGGGGACGACCTGCTGCCCGGCTTCGTCGAGGCCGGCAGCTACGACGGCAAGTTCTACGCCGCCCCGCTCTACTCCGGTTCGCGCCTCGTGTTCTTCAACAAGGCCGCGCTCGAGGCCGCGGGCCTGTCCGTCCCGACCACCCTCTCCGAGTACATCTCGAACGCCGAGACGCTCGCTGCGGACAACCCGGGCAAGTCCGGGATCTGGTGGCCTGGCCAGGACTGGTACAACGCGCTCCCCTTCATCTGGGAGAACGGCGGAGAGGTCGCCACGTTCAAGGACGGCAAGTGGAGCTCGCAGTTCTCCTCCGCGGGGTCCATCAAGGGCCTCGAGCAGGTTCAGGAGCTCATGACGAAGGCCTCGACGGCGCCCAAGGACGGCAACGAGACCAACCCGCAGGTCGGGTACTGCGAGGGCACGACCCTGCAGCTCTCCGCACCGAGCTGGGTCAAGTGGTCGATCCTCGCCCCGGCCGACGCCGAGACGCCCGGCTGCCCCGACGAGGAGTCGAACCTCGGCGTCTACGCCCTCCCGGGCGTGAACGGCGGTGCCGCGCAGGTCTTCGCCGGCGGATCGAACATCGCCGTCGCGGCGAAGTCGGCCCACCCGACCCTGGCGACGAAGGCGCTCGCGATCATCCTGAGCGACGAGTTCCAGACGATCTACGGGAAGAACGGCCTCGTCCCGGCCAAGGTCTCGCTCGCGAGCACCGTCGGAACGGATGAGGTCGCCCAGGCGATCTCCTCGGCCGCCGGCAACGCCCGCCTCACCCCGGCATCGCCCAAGTGGGCGGACGTCGAGGCGTCCGGTGCGCTGACCGACTTCTTCGTGCAGATCGCCCAGGGCGGGGACATCGTGTCCCTCGCCAAGGCGCTCGACGCGAAGATCGACGGCATCCTCAACGGCTGACCCAGCCCGCTTACCCAGCGAATACAGGGGATGCTCGGCGTGACCGTGCATGTCGCGCCGAGCATCCCTTCACTGCCCATCGCCCTAGGAAAGGCCGGGGCACAAAGCCCATCTTAAGCGGGAGGATCGACTATGTCGTCAATGACTGCCGCGCCTTCCGGGGCGCCGCCGACCCACACCTCGCCCGGCTCCGGGCCGAGGGCCTCCGCCGCGAAGCGCCGCGCCGGGTTCACGCCGTACATGCTGCTCGTCCCGGCATCCGTCGTGCTGCTCGTCGTCGTCGGCTGGCCGCTCATCCAGCTCTTCGTGATCTCGTTCCAGCAGTTCGGGCGCGCCCAGGTGTTCGGCGCCCCGGCCCCCTTCATCGGCCTCGACAACTACACCAAGGTGCTCACCGACCCGGCGTTCTGGAACGTCATGGTCCGCAGCATCCTGTTCTGCGTCGTCAACGTCGTCGTGACGATGGTCGGCGGGACCCTCGTGGCCCTCCTCATGACGCGGCTCAACAGGTTCTTCCGCGTGCTCATGTCGGTGGGCCTGCTCCTTGCCTGGGCCATGCCCGCGCTCACCGCGACGATCGTCTGGGGCTGGATGTTCGACACCTCCTACGGGGTCGTCAACTACGCGCTCACCCGCTTCTTCGGGCTCGACTTCCACGCCCACTCCTGGCTCATCAACCCGCTGAGCTTCTTCTTCGTCGCGACCCTCATCATCGTCTGGGGCGCCATCCCCTTCGTGGCGTTCACCGTCTACGCCGGGCTCACCCAGATCCCGGACGAGATCATGGAGGCCGCCCAGCTCGACGGGGCGCGCAGCACACAGCGCTTCCGGCTCATCACCTTCCCCTACCTCCGCTCGATCTTCCTCGTGGTCACGATCCTGCAGGTCATCTGGGACCTGCGGGTGTTCACCCAGATCTACGCCCTGCAGGGGATCGGCGGCATCCGGGAGCAGACCTCGACCCTCGGCGTCTACATCTACCAGGTCGCGCTCGGCTCGGGCGAGTACGGCATCGGAGGCGCGATCGCCGTCATCACGGTGTTCTTCATGCTGGCCATCTCGCTCTACTACGTGCGGCAGAGCCTGAGGGAGGAGCAGCTGTGAGCACCGCGAAGCTCCGGAAGAGACTCACCTCGATCGTGCTGAGCGCGATCTCGGTCGTGGTCTTCGCCTGCGCCGCCTTCCCGGTGTACTGGATGGTGCAGACCTCGTTCCAGCCGAACAACGAGATCATCGGCTCGGAGGTCAACTTCTGGCCGGAGACCTTCACCCTGCGCAACTACGAGACGGTCTTCTTCGCGACCGATCGGGCCCAGTTCCTCCCGGCGCTCGGCAACTCCCTCGTCGTGACGATCGCGACCGTCGTCATCGCGCTCGTCTTCGCCTTCCTCGCCTCGCTCGCGGTCACCCGGTTCCGGTTCCGCAGTCGCAAGTCGTTCATCCTCACGATCCTCGTGGTGCAGATGATCCCGGGCGAGGCGATGATCGTGTCGACCTATCGTGTGCTCGACGACTGGTCGCTGCTCAACACGATCGCCGGCCTCACGCTCGTCTACGTCGCGACCGTCCTGCCGTTCACGATCTGGACCCTGCGCGGTTTCGTCAACGGGGTTCCGATCGACCTCGAGGAGGCCGGGATGATCGACGGGCTCTCCCGCACCGGCGCGTTCTGGAGGATCACCTTCCCGCTCCTCGCTCCCGGGCTCGTCGCGACCGGGGTGTTCGGGTTCATCCAGGCCTGGAACGAGTTCCTGCTCGCCCTCGTCGTCATGTCGCGGCCGGAGATGATGACCCTCCCGGTCTGGCTGCGCACCTTCCAGATCGCGAACGGCACCACGAACTGGGCCGCGATCATGGCCGGCTCGACGCTCATGTCGATCCCGGTCATCGTGTTCTTCCTCGTCATCCAGGGGCGGATGACGCAGGGCCTCGTGAGCGGGGCGGTCAAGGGATGAGCGGAGAAGGACCGGCATTGCACATCGGCATCGACATCGGCGGCACCAAGACGGACGCCGTCGTCATCGACGGCCGCGGGGCCATGCTGCAGCAGCTTCGGCTCAGCACCGGCTACGGCCCGGATGCCGTGGTGCAGACGGCGGTCGACGCCGTCACGCGCGTGGCCGCGCTCGCCGGAATCCAGGTGGGCGATGCCGCCTCGATCGGCATCGGCGTCCCCGGACGCGTCGACGCGTCCGCCGGCCGCGTGGCCCATGCCGTCAACCTCGGCGTCGACGGACTCGACCTCGGCGCCGAGCTCTCGGCTCGCCTGGGCAGACCCGTGCGGATCGAGAACGACGTCAACGCCGCCGCGCTCGGCGCCTACCACCTGCTCGAGGACGAGGGCTGGCCGCAGGAGGGCTGGCCGGCACAGCACGAGCACTCCATGGCATACCTCAATCTCGGCACGGGCCTCGCGGCGGGCATCGTCGTCGCCGGTCGCCTGTGGCGCGGCTCGCGCGGCACCGCCGGCGAGATCGGCCACATCCCGGTCGACCCGGCCGGACCGCTGTGCCCGTGCGGCCAGCGCGGATGCCTCGAGCTCATGGCCTCGGGGTCGGCGATCGCCCGGCAGTGGCCGTCCGAGCACCCGCAGCCCGCCCAGGACCTCTTCGAGGCCGCGGAGTCCGGGGACGCGCTCGCGATCGACGTGCGGGAGCGCCTGCTCGAGAGCGTGGCCTCCGCGGTGCGCGTCCTCGTGCTGACCGTCGACGTGGACCTCGTCGTGATCGGGGGCGGGATCGCCTCCCTCGGCGAGGTGCTGCTCGGAGGCGTCACGTCGGTGCTCGCGCGTCGGGCGCAGGAGTCGCCGTTCCTCGCCTCCCTCGAGCTTGCCGACCGGGTGCGGCTCGTTCCCCCCGGATTCCCCTCGGCGGCCATGGGCGCCGCCTTCGTCGGGGCGGCGTCGACGCCGGACGACACGAGCGCTGTGGCCGGCACGAACGCCATGGCCGGCACGGGCGCTGCGGCCGTGGCGGATGCGGCTGGGCCGAATCGATAGGATCGTCCGATGGCAGAGGTGGTGATCGTCCGGGATGCGGCCGAGGCGGGCGCGATCGCCGCCGGCCTGATCGAGCGGCTCGTGCGCACGACGCCGGACGCCGTGCTCGGTCTCGCGACGGGCTCGACCCCTCTCACGACGTGGGCGGCGCTCGCCGGTCGCGGCCTCGACCTCTCCCGCGTGCGGGGGTTCGCCCTCGACGAGTACGTCGGGCTCGAGCCGGGCCATCCGGAGTCCTATCGCGCGGTCATCGACCGGGAGGTCGTCGTACCGCTCGGCCTCACCCCCTCGCTCGTGCACGTGCCGGCGGACAGCGGCCCGGTCGAGACCGCGGGCGAGGACTACGAGCGCGCGATAGATGCCGCCGGCGGCATAGACCTGCAAGTGCTCGGGATCGGCCGCACCGGGCACGTCGGCTTCAACGAGCCGGGCTCCTCGTTCGCCTCCCTCACCCGCGTCAAGACGCTCACCGAGCAGACGCGTCTCGACAACGCCCGCTTCTTCACGTCGCTCGACGACGTGCCGACCCATTGCGTCACCCAGGGGCTCGGCACGATCCTGCGCGCGCGGCATCTCGTGCTCCTGGCCTTCGGAGCGGCGAAGGCGGATGCCGTGGCCGGCGCCGTCGAGGGGCCGCTGACCTCGAGCCTGCCGGGCTCGGTCATCCAGCTCCACCCCCGGGTGACCGTGATCGTGGACGAGGCGGCGGCCTCCGGGCTCGCGAACGCCGACTACTACCGCTACGCCTGGGACCACCGGCTGGAGTGGGAGAGGTAGCCTCGCCGTCTCCTCAGGGAGCGGTCACTCCCACCGCGGCGCCGTTCGCCCAGACGCGTTGCACGTGCAGGCCGTGGTCGAGGATGACGGCGTCTGCGGCATAGCCCGGTGCGAGACGCCCGAGCCGGTGCTCGAGCCCGAGAGCGCGGGCCGGCACCGCGGTGAGCGCGGCGACGGCGTCCACGGGGTGCACTCCGGCCTGCTCGACCGCGCAGCGCAGCGCGACATCCTGGGTCAGGGTCGAGCCCGCGATGGTGTCCGTGCCGCTCAGCACCGCGACCCCCTCCCGCACGGTCACGTTGAGCGAGCCGAGCCGGTAGTCGCCGTCGCTCGAGCCGGCGGCCGCCATGGCATCCGTCACGAGCGCGACGCGGCCGGGGGCGGCGCGGAAGGCCATGCCCGCGACATCCGGATGCACGTGGAGCCCGTCGAGGATGAGCTCGATCGTCACCCGCTCGTCCTCGAACGCGGCGACGATCGGGCCCGGCGCCCGGTGGTGGATTCCGCTCATGGCGTTGAAGGCGTGGGTGAGGATGCGCGCCCCCCGGTCGAAGGCCTCCTGCGCGAGGGCGAAGTCGGCCTCGGTGTGCCCGATCGCCACGGCGACCCCGGCCTCGACGAGGACGTCGACGGCTTCGAGCGCGCCGGGCAGCTCGGGGGCGATCGTGAGCTGGCGCAGCGTCTCGCGGCTCGCGCCGATGAGCTCCTCGAGCTCGTAGGGCAGCGGCGCGCGCAGGTACGCGGGATTGTGGGCGCCGCGCTTGCCCTCGGCGAGGAACGGGCCCTCGAGGTGCGAGCCGAGAATCGTCGGGTCCGTCTCGGCCAGGTCGGCGATCACCGAGAGGCTCGCGCGCAACTGCGCGATGGGGTTCGCGACGAGGCTCAGCACCGACCGCGTCGTGCCGTGGGACCGGTGGGTGGCGATCCCGGCGAGGATCTCCTCGGCGTCGTCATCGTAGGAGTGGCCGCCGCCGCCGTGGCAGTGCAGATCGAGGAAGCCCGGGACGAGCCAGCCGCCCCCGACGTCGATGCGCTCCGCTCCGCTCGCCGACTCGGGCGGCCTGCCGCTGCCGGTCTCGGCGATCGAGTCCCCCTCGACGATCATCCAGAAGTCGTCGACCTGGCCGTCCGCGTCGAGCTTGCGGGCGCCGTGGAAGAGCATCGTCATGCGGAGCCCTCCCCCGAGGCCGTCTCGCGCACGGCCTGCTCGCGCGCGCTCTCGGCACGCAGGTTGACGATTCCGCTCACGAGGGCGACGGCCCCGAACACGAGCGCGACGACGGGATGCCCGAGCATCGCCCAGGCGATCGTCGCCGCGCCGAAGACTCCGATCTCGACGAGAGCGCGCCCGACCGGGTCGAGCGGGATCCTCGCCTTGGGCGACCGGAACAGCCCCCAGACGACCATCGCGAAGAGCGGGGTGCCGATCATGAACAGCACACCCGGCCAGGGAAAGGGCCAGGCGAGGTAGCCCCAGTAGCCGAGGGAGAAGAAGGCGAAGAGCTCGAGCAGGAATCGCAGCAGGTCGTTCGGCCCGATGCGGGGGCGCGGCTCGCGGCTGGGCGAGCGGGAGTTCGGCACGGCTCCCAGCCTAGCGATCGGTCAGCGGAAGATGATGGTGCGCCGACCGTCGAGCAGAACGCGGTGCTCGGCGAACCACTTGACCGCCTGGGTGAGGGTTCGGCTCTCCTCGTCCTGCCCGATCGCGACGAGCTCGGCCGGCGTGCGGGAGTGGTCGACCCGCACGACGTTCTGCTCGATGATCGGCCCCTCGTCGAGGTCGCTCGTGACGAAGTGCGCCGTCGCGCCGATGAGCTTGACCCCGCGCGCGTGCGCCTGCCGGTAGGGGTTCGCGCCCTTGAAGCCCGGCAGGAAGGAGTGGTGGATGTTGATGGCCTTGCCCTGCAGAGCCAGGCACAGCTCGGGGGAGAGAACCTGCATGTACCGGGCGAGCACGACGAGCTCGATGTCGTGCCTCTCGACGGCGTCGAGGATGCGCTGCTCGAAGGAGCGCTTCTGCTCGGCCGAGACCACGGCCGCCGACTCGAAGGGCACTCCGTAGAACTGGGCGAGGTCGGCGAGGTCCGGATGATTGCCGAGCACGAGCGGGATCTCCACGCCGAGCTGACCGGCGCGCTGGCGGAAGAGGAGGTCGGCGAGGCAGTGACCGGCCTTCGACACGAGCACGAGGGTGCGCAGGGGGCGACCCACGACATCCAGCGTCCAGGCCATTCCGTAGGTCTTCGTCACGGGCTCGAGCTCCGCCTCGAAGGCGGCCCGGCCGGTCGCCGCCTCGACCTGCAGCCGCATGAAGAACATGCCGGTGTCGAGGCTCGCGAACTGCTGCGACTCGGTGATGTTGCCGCCGGCCGCGACGATGGCCCCGCTCACGGCGTGCACGATCCCCGGCCGGTCGGGGCAGACCAGCGTGAGGACCCAGTGCCCGGTCGCGGCTGCGGGGGAAGTCGTCGCGCTCATAGGCCACCAGCGTATTGGATCGGTGCGGGTACGCTGGGAACGATGACGCTCACCCGCGGCATCCAGCGGGCGGCTTGACGCACCACGACACGCGAAGGATCCACCGGGCATGGGTGCGCCGAAGACCGATACCGCATTCCCCTGGATCGGGCTGCTCACGCTCGCGGGCGCGATCTTCGTCTCGGTCACGAGCGAGTTCCTGCCCACCGGGCTGCTGCCCGAGATGGCCGAGGGCCTCGGGGTCTCGCAGTCGCGCATCGGGCTGCTCGTCGCGGTCTTCGCCGGGACGGTCGTGCTGAGCGCCGCCGCTCTCACGAGCGCCACGCGACGGTTCCGCCGCAAGCCGCTTGTCATCGTCGTGCTCGTCGTGTTCGCGCTCTCCAACTTCCTCGGGGCGATCGCCCCGAACTACGAGGTCGTCGTCGCCTCGCGCGTGCTCGGCGGGCTCGCGCACGGGCTGTTCTGGGCGGTCGTCGGCGCGTACCCCGGCCACCTCGTGCGGAAAGGGCAGCTCGCGCGCGCGGTCGCGATCACCTCGGCGGGCGGATCCGCGGCCTTCGTGCTCGGAGTGCCCGCCGGCACCGCGCTCGGCCACCTCCTCGGATGGCGGCTCGCCTTCACCATCGTCGGCGTCGTGATCCTGCTCCTGGCGCTGCTCGTTCTCCGCTACCTGCCCCCGGTAGAGCACCGGCAGCCCGCGGCGACCGGAGAGATCCCGATACCGCTGCGCAGGGATCCCACCCTGCTCGGCGTGGTGCTCGTCTGCGTCATCACGCTCGTGATCATGGTCGGGCACAACCTCTACTACACCTACATCGTGCCGTTCTTCACGGCCGTCAGCGGCTTCCCGGATGACGCGGTGAGCATCCTCCTGCTCGTCTACGGGCTCGCCGGCGCCGTCGGGCTGCTGATCGTCGGGGCCTTCGGCGGACGGTTCCCGCGTGCGGGCCTCGTCACGGGCATCCTCTTCGTGGCGATCTCGGTTCTCGGGATGGGCTTCGCGCCCGGGTTCCCCGCCCTCTCCGTCGTCGCGCTCGTCGTGTGGGGGACCGCCTTCGGGGGCATTCCCGCGCTCGTCCAGACGCGGGCTCTGCAGCTCGCGTCGCCCCAGTTGAGGGACGTCTCCTCGGCGCTCGTCACGACCTCCTTCAACATCGGGATCGGTGGCGGCGCGCTCGTCGGATCGCTGCTCCTCGACGGCGTCGGGATCGAGACGCTGCCCTTCGCGGATGCCGTGGTCACCACGGCGGCCCTCCTCCTCGTCCTCGTGACCGACCAGGTCATCCGGAGGCGTCCGGCGCGTCTGTCCTAAGCTCGACGTGGGCGAGACGGGAGGACGCGATGGCACGGACCGGGCGGTACATCGCCGCGATCGACCAGGGGACGACCTCGAGTCGCTGCATGGTCTTCGACCACGACGGCGCCGTCGTCGCGGTGGCGCAGAAGGAGCACGCGCAGCACTTCCCCCAGCCCGGCTGGGTCGAGCACGACGCCGCCGAGATCTGGCGCAACGTGCAGGAGGTCGTGACGGGCGCGCTCGAGAAGGCGGCGGTCACGGCATCCGATCTCGCCGCGATCGGGATCACCAATCAGCGGGAGACGACGATCGTCTGGGACCGGGCGACCGGAGAGCCCGTCGCGCCCGCGATCGTCTGGCAGGACACCCGCACCGACGCGATCGTGAAGCGGCTCGAGAAGGCGGCCGGCGTCGACTGGTTCCGGGATCGCACCGGGCTCACGCTCGCGACCTACTTCTCCGGCCCGAAGCTGCTGTGGCTGCTCGAGAGCACGCCCGGTCTGCGCGAGCGCGCCGAGCGCGGCGAACTCGCCTTCGGCACCATGGACTCCTGGCTCATCTGGAACCTCACCGGCGGTGCGGGCGCTCATGGCCGAGCCGGACGCCACCTCACCGACGTCACGAACGCCAGTCGCACCCTGCTCATGGGCCTGCGGGAGCTCGCCTGGGACGATGAGCTCCTCGAGCGCCTGGGCGTCCCCCGGGCGATGCTCCCGGAGATCGTCTCGTCCTCCGAGGTGTACGGGACGGTGACCGGCCTGGCCGGCGGCGCGCTCGACGGCGTGCCGGTCGCGGGAGCTCTCGGCGACCAGCACGCGGCCCTGTTCGGACAGAGCGCATTCGACGAGGGCGACCTCAAGAGCACCTACGGCACCGGAGCGTTCCTGCTCCTCAACACCGGGGAGGCGCCCGTGCGCTCGCAGCACGGCCTGCTCTCGACGGTCGCCTTCAAGCTCGGCGATGCGCCGGCGAGGTACGCGCTCGAAGGATCGATCGCGGTGAGCGGCTCGCTCGTCCAGTGGTTCCGCGACCAGTTGGGGGCGATCGACTCGGCGAGCGAGATCGAGGCGCTCGCGGCATCCGTCGACGACAACGGGGGATGCTACTTCGTGCCCGCCTTCTCGGGGCTGTTCGCCCCGCACTGGCGCAGCGATGCCAGGGGCGTCATCGCGGGGCTCACCGGCTACGTCACGAAGGCTCACCTCGCGCGCGCGATCCTCGAGGCCTCCGCCTGGCAGACGCGCGAGCTCGTGGACGCGATGGTCGCCGACACCGGCATCGAACTGCACGAGCTGAGGGTCGACGGTGGGATGACGGCGAACTCGCTCCTGCTGCAACTGCTCGCGGATGCGCTCGACGTCGAGGTCGTGCGACCGCGCGTCGTCGAGACGACGTGCCTCGGAGCCGCCTATGCGGCAGGTCTCGCGGTCGGATTCTGGCCGGATGTCGACGCTCTCCGCGCGAACTGGCAGGTGGAGGCGACGTGGAAGCCCGCCGTCGCGCCCGAGCGGCGCGAGAGCGAGTACGGCCAGTGGAAGAAGGCGGTCGAGCGCACCCTCGGCTGGGTGGAGTGATCCCTCGCTGGTTGAGTAGCCGCCGGAGGCGGCGGTCCCGCTGGTTGAGTAGCCGCCGGAGGCGGCGTATCGAAACCGGGACCTGACGGCCGACTGCTTTCGATACGCGCTTCGCGCTACCCAACCAGCGGACTATTCCGGCGGCAGCTCCGCCACCGGCCGCAACCGGAAGAGCCGCACGGTGCGTCCCGAATCGCGCTCGTAGGCGCGATACCCCGGCCATTGCGCCTCGATGAGCTCCCATGCCGCGTCCCGCTCTCCGTCGGCATCCGGCCCCGTGCCGATGAGGCTTGCCCGAACGGCGAGGCGACGCCCGCGCACCGTGATCTCGGCGTCCGGATGCGCGAGCAGGTTGTACGTCCAGCCCGGGTGCCGGTCGCGCGCGAAGCTCGTGCCGGCGACGATCGCGCGGCCGTGGCCGTCCGGTGTGTACATGAGGTCGGTGAACCGCGTCTCGCCGGACCGGGCGCCGATCGTGCGCAGAGTGAGGGAGTGCACGAGCAGGCCGCTCACCTGGACGCGGCCGCCGCTCAGACGCTTGACGACGACCTCGAAGGGCGGGAGCAGGAGTGGCCCGAGCCGGCGGAACACCGTCGTGCGCGTGAGCGGTGCGAGACCCAGGCGCACGAGGCGCACGACGGAGATCATGCGCTCATTCTGGCACCGCGCGGGCTCAGGGCCACGGGACCCCCGGGGTCCTCTTATAGGTGACGCCGGCCGCGTCGAGGTACGCGCCGAAGGTTCCGAGGCGCGGCGCGAACTCCTCGAAGCTCCGGTCGGCACTCGTCGACCAGCCGATCTCGGCGATCGCGACGATGCGCGGGAAGGCCATGTACTCGATCTCCGAGATCGTCCTGATCGTCTCCGTCCAGAGCGGTGCCTCGACTCCGAGGATGCCCTCATCGCCCCGCGTCGGGAAGACCGCCGTCGGGTCCCAGCCGTAGGCCTCCTGGATGGTCGTGGGGGCCTGGGCCCACTTCGTCCCCAGTCGTTCGTCGAGGCTGTATTTCTGGTCGAGGTAGGCGACGTTGGCGGGGGCCATGATGAGCTGCCCTCCGGTGTCGAGGATGTTCTGGGTGAGCGTGGGCGAGCCGCCGCGCGGCTGCGTGTAGTCCCAGTACTCGCCGATGGTACCCGCCGGCAGCGCCGTGCCGTAGCCGATGTCGTGCCAGCCGATGACCGTCTTGCCGGTCGCGGCGACGATCCCGGTGATCCGGTTCACGAAGGCGATGTAGTCGGGCAGTTTCGTCGCACCCGACTCGTCGCCGCCGATGTGGATCCACGGGCCGGGGGTGAGGGCGGCGAGCTGGCCGAGGACATCCGTGAGGAAGGTGTAGGTGAGCTCCTTGCCTACGCAGAGCGAGGAGAACCCGACGCTCGTGCCGTGGTACGGGGTGCGGGCACGGCCGTTGCAGTTGAGCTCGGCGTAGGAGGCGAGGGCTGCGTTGGTGTGGCCGGGCATGTCGATCTCCGGGACGATCGTGATGTACCTGCTCGCGGCGTAGGCCACGATGTCGCGGTACTGGTCCTGCGTGTAGTAGCCGCCGGCCCCGCCACCGACCTGGCTCGCACCGCCCACCTCGGTGAGGCGCGGCCAGCCGTCGATGGCGATGCGCCAGCCCTGGTCGTCGGCGAGATGCAGGTGAAGCACGTTGATCTTGAGTATCGCGATGTCGTCGATGTAGCGCTTGACGTCGTCGACGCCGAAGAAGTGGCGGGCGACGTCGAGCATGGCGCCGCGGTAGGCGAAGCGCGGCCGGTCGGAGATGGTGGTCGCCGCGATGCCCCATCGGGTGGTGGCGGGGGTCGCCGGCGGCAGCAGCTGGCGCAGGGTCTGGACGCCCGCGAACAGCCCGGCAGGGTCATCCGCGGCCAGCCAGATCCCGGAGGTCGTGACGCGCAGGTCGTAGCCGCCCGGCGGATGCCCGGGTTCGACGACGAGCACGATGTCGCCTCGACCGCTCAACGGCAGGGAGAGCCCGGTCATCGGGCGCAGCAGGTTCACGAGGTACTCGGCGACCGGGCGGGCATCGCCGCGGGCCTCGACGCTCGTCGTGCGGCCCACCTGGAAGGCGCCCTCCCCGTCGACCCGGAACCCGGGTACGGGGACGACGGTGCGAGCGAGAACGGATGCCGTGGGCGGTTCGGGCGCGACACCGGCCGTCGTGGTCGTGGCGATGGCGTTGTTGGCAGTGCTCGCGCAGGCCAGGGCGATGGCGAGTACGCCGTACCAGCCCATGCGGTGGATCAGTGCCATGAGTTCGTCCTCGCGCGCTGTGAGCGGTTTCGACGAGACTATCGCGCTGCGCTGGTGCCGCTCCCTTCGAGACGGGCTCCGCCCTTCTCAGGGAGCGGGTGGAACTACCGCTCCCTGAGGAGATCGCGGAGCGGCTGTCTCGAAGGGGGCAACACCCTTACTGCCAGGGGACGTTCGGGGTGCGTTCGTAGGCGATGCCGAGCGCGTCGAGGCGGGCGCCGAAGGCGGCCAGGCGCGGCGCGAACTCGGCGAAGGCGCGGTCGCCCCCCGCCTCTTGCGGCCCGCCGGGCGACCACGCGATCTCGGCGATCGAGGCGATCCGCGGGAACGTCATCCGCTCGAGGTCGTGGAGCGTGCTGATCGTCTCCGTCCACAGCGGGGCCTCGACCCCCAGGAGCTGCGCGTCGCCGACACCGGGGACGATCTCGGCCGGATCCCAGTCGTAGGACTCCTCGATGCTCGTCGGCCCTTTCGCCCAGGCGAGGCCGAGTGGGCTCGACTCGTCGTACTTCATGTCGAGGTAGGCGACATCCGCCGGGGACATGACGAGCCGGCCGCCGCTGCCGTCGCTGGTGCCGCCGTCGGTGAAGGTGCGTGCGAGCTCGGCCGCGTCCCCCTCCGGGGTCGTGAAGCTCCAGTATTGACCGACCGTGCCGGGCGGCAACGCCTCGCTCCGGCCCATCTCGTGCCAGCCAATGATCGTCTTGCCCGTCGCGGCGGCGATGGCGGATGCCCTTTCGATGAAGCGCAGGTAGTCCGCTTCGGGTGTCGAGTGGGCCTCGTCTCCTCCGATGTGGATCCATGGGCCGGGGGTCAGCGCGGCGACCTGGCCGAGCACATCCGTGACGAACTCGTAGGTGCGTTCGTTGTCGATGCACAGTGAGGAGAATCCGACCTCGATGCCCTCGTAGAGCGCGGGGGCGGTTCCGTCGCAGGTGAGTTCCGGGTAGGAGGCGAGGGCGGCGTTGGTGTGCCCTGGCAGGTCGACCTCCGGGACGATCGTGATGTAGCGGCTCGCGGCGTAGGCGACGATGTCGCGGTACTGCTCCTGCGTGTAGTACCCGCCGCCTCCGCCGCCGACCTGGGTCGCGCCGCCGATCTCGGTGAGGCGGGGCCAGCCGTCGATCTGGAGGCGCCAGCCCTGGTCGTCGGTGAGGTGCAGGTGGAGCACGTTGAGCTTGAGGAGGGCGAGGTCGTCGATGTACTTCTTGACATCGTGGACGCCGAAGAAGTGGCGCGCGACGTCGAGCATCGCTCCCCGGTAGGCGAAGCGCGGATAGTCGGAGATCGTCGTCGCGGGGATCGTCCAGCCGGAGCTCCCGC
>JBIQHP010000004.1:0-37250 GCA_044508495.1 Clavibacter sp. | reverse complement strand
CCCCAGAACAGCCCGGCCGGCTCGCTCGCCGTGATCCGGATGCCGCCCTCGGTCACACGCAGCTCGTAACCGCCGTCCGGATGTCCGGGTTCGATCACGAGGGCGATGTCGGCCGAGTCTGCGAGCGGCAGCGGAAGCCCGGTCGCGGTGCGGAGCACCGAGCCGAGATACTCGGCCACCGGCGCGGCATCCGCAGAGGCCTCGATGCCCGTCGCGCTCCCGAGCGTGAACCCGCCCTCGCCGTCGAGGCGCGACACCGGGGCGGGGATGACGCTTGCTGTGCCGGGCGTGCCGGCGGTGCTTGCGGTTGCGGTGAGGTCTGCCACGGGTGCTGCTCCGTTCGAGTCGAGGATCACGATAGCTGCGCCGACGGCGATGGCCGCGCTGCTGGCGATGGCGGCACCGACGGCGACCCAGAAGAGGGCCGGTCGGGGCATCCGCGCCACGGGGTCTCCTCGCGCTATCGGGACTCCGGCGCACGGGAAACGCAAGTTTGTCAGGAGTCCTAACTAATTAGTCGTTCCATTCTGCCAGACCCGGCAGGTTGTCGCGAGGTCTCTCTTCCGCCCGGGCCGCGTTCGCGCAGCAGGTCCCGGAGCGCAGCACTCTTCGAACGGAGCCGTCGAGGTCGCCGCTCGCAGTCGATGGCGGCGGGCGGAATGAGCCAGTATCCGCTGTCTCGCCGCACGATCTCCCAGTGGTTGTTGTGGAGCAGCAGGTGGTGATAGCGGCAGAGCAGCACGCCGTCGCAGACATCCGTGCGCCCGCCGTCCCGCGCCCACTGGTTGATGTGATGGGCTTCGGTCCAGGCCGGGGGTCGGTCGCAGTCGGGCCAGATGCAGCCGCCATCCCGTGCCGCGAGGGCGATCTTCTGGTGACTCGTGAAGAGGCGCGTCTCCCGGCCGAGGTCGAGCACCTGACCGTCGCCCGAGAAGCCGAGTGGGACGGTTCCCCCGGTGCAGATCGCGCGCTCGACGGTCTCGACCGAGACGGGGAGCTCCGAGCCTTCGATCCGGCCGTTGCCGCGCCGGGTCGTGAGGGTCGTCGCGGTCGTGAGCACACGCACCGAGGGGATTCGTGACCCGACGATGCGGGCCCGGCGTGCCGCCCGCCCTTGAGCGGTCGCGCCCTCGATGCTCGTGCCGGCGGCGGCCGCGCGGTCGGCCGTGTCGGCGTCGACGCCGAGCCGGATGAGCCCCGCGAAGGCGTCGTGCAGGTACTGGTCGTTCGTGCGCTCGTCGTTGGCGATGGTCTCGGCCCAGGCGATGTCGTCGGGGTCGACGAAGCGCGGCCCGTTCCGGCGTGGAGAGAGCAGATTGTCGTAGAGATTGTCGAAGTAGGCGGCCGTCTCGATGTCCGGGTCGAAAGTGAACCGGGGAAGCCCGTTCGGCCGCTTCGAGCGCCGGAACGCCCGCTGCTCGTAGATCATCCGCTCGCGCAGCGCGATGCCGGCGGAGTCGAGCTCGTCGCGGTACCGCCGCGCGAGGGAGCACAGCCGATCGGCGTCGAGGGGCTCGGCCTCGGCGAGCAGCCGCTCTGCTGCTCCGGCCAGGTCGTCGGCGGTGACCCCGGCATCCACCTCGTGGCCGACGATAGGCTCCGCACCGGGCACGCTCCTCGACGGCTCCCCGAGCCCCGACTTGATCGCCCTGGCCTTCTCGATCGTGAGCTCCCCGGATGCCACGGCGGCGCCCACCGCCGCCAGCCAGGATTCCCTGATCTCGTATCCCTCGGGAAGCGCGCCGGTCGCCAAGTCCGCCGTCGTCGCGACGAGCGCCTCGTGCACCATCGTGCCGACGGCCACGAGCGTCGTCGCCTCGCGCGCCGTCGACCCCGTCGCGCTCTGGATGAGCTTCTCGGCCGTTCCGAACCCCTCGCGCCTGGCCAGCCCGGTGTAGCCCAGCTCGCGGCGCGAACGGAATGCCACCTCGCCCGCGACCGCCGACGAGCGCGAGTCGATGACGCGCCGCAGCTCGGAGAGACCGCGCTGCGTGGCGAGGAGGGCGGCGTCGCCGAGCCCCTTGATTCCGGTCAGGTCGTCGGGGATCGCCGCCGCAACTCGCGCCGCGTCGATCGCGGCGGCGAAGAGAGCTTCGGAACTGGACATGAGAACAGTCTTCCAGATGCAAACAAAGGTCGGAAGAGGTTTGTCCCGATCTTGGGAGAACTCGTTCCCCACAGGCTGTGGAGGAGGGGAGGCGCCGGCGATGCGGCCGGCGCGAACTCTCCGACGGGGCGAAGCCGCCTCCGCCGGCCCGCCGACGGTACACTGATTCCGTCGTAACTGGCGTTCGGGTGGATCACCACCGGGGAGCGATGCAAGCGAATCGGCCGTGCGCCTGGGCCATCACCGGATACCGTTAGAGACATCCGATGAGCCCAGATCCGTTCCACACCTGAGGAGCCCCCGTGTCGAATCGCCTCCCGTCCACCTTCACCGACCCGCTGTCGAGCGTCGACCCCGAGATCGCGGCCGTGCTGCAGCAGGAGCTCGGCCGCCAGCGCGACTACCTCGAGATGATCGCGAGCGAGAACTTCGTGCCACGCGCCGTGCTCGAGTCGGCCGGATCGGTGCTCACCAACAAGTACGCGGAAGGCTATCCGGGCCGTCGCTACTACGGCGGGTGCGAGTTCGTCGACGTTGCCGAGCAGCTCGCGATCGACCGGGCCAAGGCGCTCTTCGGCGCCGAGTACGCGAACGTGCAGCCGCACTCCGGAGCCACCGCGAACGCGGCCGTGCTCTCCGCGATCGCGACGCCGGGCGACACCATCCTGGGCCTCGAGCTCGCCCACGGCGGCCACCTCACGCACGGCATGAAGCTCAACTTCTCCGGCAAGCTCTACAACGCGGTCTCCTACGGCGTCGACCCGAAGACCTTCCTCGTCGACATGGACACGGTGCGCGAGAAGGCGCTCGAGCACAAGCCGGCCGTCATCATCGCCGGCTGGTCGGCCTACCCCCGCCAGCTCGACTTCGCGGCCTTCCGCGCCGTGGCCGACGAGGTCGGCGCGAAGCTCTGGGTCGACATGGCGCACTTCGCAGGGCTCGTGGCGGCCGGGTTGCACCCGAGCCCGGTTCCCCACGCGGATGTCGTCTCGAGCACCGTGCACAAGACGCTCGCCGGTCCGCGCTCGGGCTTCATCCTCAGCCGGGACCAGGAACTCGCCAAGAACCTCAACTCGAACGTGTTCCCCGGCCAGCAGGGCGGGCCGCTCATGCACGTGATCGCGGCGAAGGCCACCGCGTTCCTGCTCGCGGGAAGCCAGGAGTTCAAGGACCGCCAGGAGCGCACGGTGCGCGGGGCGCGCATCCTCGCCGAACGGCTCATGGCCGACGACGCCAAGGCCAACGGCCTCGACGTGCTCACCGGCGGAACCGATGTGCACCTCGTGCTCGCCGACCTCCGCGAGTCCCCGCTCGACGGCCAGCAGGCGGAGGACGTGCTGCACGAGGTCGGCATCACCGTCAACCGCAACGCCGTACCCTTCGACCCGAGGCCGCCCATGGTCACCTCGGGCCTGCGCATCGGCACCCCGGCGCTCGCCACCCGCGGCTTCGGCGACGAGGAGTTCACCGAGGTCGCCGACGTCATCGCCGCCGCCCTGCGCCCCGACCCCGACCTCGCCGCGCTGCGCACCCGGGTCAAGGCGCTCACCGACGCCTTCCCCCTCTACCCCGGCCTCGAGCAGTGGTAGCCCTTGCCCGTTGGTTGAGCGCCGCCCTGAGGCCCTCGAAGGGTAGCCGCCCGCAGGGCGGCGCATCGAAACCAGTTATGCGGCTCGGTGGTTTCGATACGCCGCTGCGCGGCTACTCAACCAGCGGAGGTCCTGCGGGCGGCTACTCAACCAGCGAAGGCTTCTCCCGGCCATGACGGCACGAGTTCTCGACGGCCGGGCCACGGCATCCGCGATCAAGGCGGAGTTGACGGAGCGCGTGGCGGTGCTGCGCGCGGCGGGGAGGACGCCCGGCCTCGGCACGGTGCTCGTGGGCGACGACCCCGGCTCGAAGTGGTACGTCGCGGGCAAGCACCGCGACTGCGCGGAGGTGGGCATCGCGTCGATTCGCCGCGACCTGCCGTCCGAGACCACGCAGGCCGAGCTCGAAGCCGTGATCGACGAGCTCAACGCCGACACCGCCGTGACCGGTTACCTCGTGCAGCTCCCGCTTCCGCCGCACCTCGACACCGACGCGATCCTCGAGCGCGTCTCGCCCGGCAAGGACGCCGACGGCCTGCACCCGACGAACCTCGGCCGGCTGCTGCTCAACGTGAGCCGCCCCATCGACTCCCCGCTGCCCTGCACACCGCGCGGGGTCATCGAGCTCGTCGAGCGGCACGGGATCAGCTGGTCGGGCCGCAACGTCGTCGTCGTCGGGCGTGGGGTCACGGTGGGCCGCGCGATCGGTCCGCTGCTCACCCGGCGCGAGTACAACGCGACCGTCACGCTCACCCACACCGGCACCGTCGACCTCGCCGATCACCTCCGGCGAGCCGACATCATCGTCGCGGCCGCCGGGGTCGCCGGGATCGTCACGGCCGAGAACGTCAAGCCCGGAGCGATCGTGCTGGATGTCGGGGTGAGCCGCGTCGTCGACGGCGACCGGAGCCGCATCGCGGGCGATGTCGCTCCCGAGGTCGCGGAGGTCGCCGGCTGGATCTCGCCGAACCCGGGCGGGGTCGGACCGATGACACGCGCGATGCTGCTGAGCAACGTCGTCGACCTCGCGGAACGATGACCGCTCCGC
This sequence comes from Clavibacter sp., assembly GCA_044508495.1. Taxonomy (GTDB): domain Bacteria; phylum Actinomycetota; class Actinomycetes; order Actinomycetales; family Microbacteriaceae; genus Terrimesophilobacter. The sequence continues at coordinate 32,506 of JBIQHP010000004.1, read as the reverse complement.
TCACCGGGAGCGGTTGCGCTCATTCCCCGCTGTAGCCGATGCCGCAGGAGATGCCGGTCGCGGCCAGGCTCGGATCCCAGCCCTCGACGTCGGTCACACCGCTCTTGAGGCCGAGGGTGGTGATCGTCACCTTGCAGGCCTCGATCGTGGCGCCCGAGGAGGGGTTGACCGAGAAGCCGTAGTGGCCGTAGAACCACTGGTTCGGGTTCGGGACGCCTTCGGCGGTCTCGAAGTCGGCGATGCCGCGCGCGTCGCCCGAGGTCGCCCAGGCGAAGCCGTAGAAGCAGGGCCGGCCGCCGGGCTCGGGCGTGATCCCGCTGCCGGTCGCCGACTGGGCGAAGTACGGGCTTCCGAAGAACAGGTCGATCGGCGCGGCGAAGGTGAGATCGGGGGTGTTCGCGGCGAACTCGACGCGCATGAGCGTGCTGCCATTCTCCTCGAGGTACTCCGGGGTGATCGGCTGGATGCCGTTGCCCGTGCCGCACACGCCGAGGAACTCGTCGCGCAGCGCGGCGGCGGCGGGATCGGTGCTCGCAAGGGGCGTGTGCGCCGCCATGGAGATCCCGATGGTACGGCCGTCGACGGCGCGCACGTTCGCGGTGATCGTGAACAGCACGTCGGCGCTCGGGTCCGGCTCCTGCTCGCCGGGTGCGCTCGGCGAGACCTCGGTCTCGGGCTCCGAGGAGGTCGGAGTGGGTTCCGGAGTGCTGCCGCATCCGGCCAGAAGCACGACGAGGCCGAGCGAGAATGCCGCTCCGCCCAAGAGTCTTGTTCTCGAGGCCCCCATGATTCGCAACCTCTCCTGCCGGTGAGTCCGCAACTGGTCCGGCCGTCACGCGTCGCGCCTGGCGCCAGCGGATGCCGTCACTCTCGAAAGTATCAGGTCGGTCGAATCCGCGTTCCGCGAACGCACCATCGATAGCAACTCGTAACAGTGGTCCTCGCCGAGAGCTCGTCGTGCCGGAAAGGCCCGCTCCAGACTCCTGGCACTGACGCCGAGGATGACCGCCGGCGCTTAGGCTGAACAGCATGCGTGCACCCACCGGCGAACAGTTCGAACTGACGCGGTCGGCAGAGGGGCGCCGGTCTCGCGCCGTCGTCACCGAGGTCGCCGCCGCGCTCCGGGTGCTCGAGGTCGACGAGGTCCCGATCGTCGATGGCCACCCGGAGAACACCGTGCCGCCCTACGGCTCCGGCATCGTCCTCGCCCCCTGGCCCAATCGCATCCGGGACGGCGTCTGGGTCCTCGACGGGGAGCCGCAGCAGCTCGACCTGACCGAGCCGGACAAGGGCAACGCCATCCACGGGCTCCTTCGCACGCGGCCGTACCGGGTGGTCGAGCGCTCCGAGAGCGCGATCACGCTCGAGGCGGCCGTCTATCCGCAGCACGGCTACCCCTTCCTCGTCGACACGACGGTGCGCTACGAGCTCGTCGGCGACGGCATCGTCGTGACCCACGAGCTGCGCAATGCCTCGGATGTCCCCGCTCCGGTCGCGATCGGCGCCCACCCCTTCCTCCGGGTCGGCGACACGCCGATCGGCGACCTCGTCCTCACCGTCGCTGCGACGACGCGGTTCCTGACGGATGACCGGCTCAACCCGGTGGGAGAGGAGCCGGTCGAGGGCACCGGCTTCGACCTCCGCGCGGGGACCCGTGTCGGGAGCCTCGACCTCGACACCGGGTTCGGAGGGGTGCTGCACGGCGACGACGGGATCGCCCGGCACCGGCTCACCGCGCCGGACGGCCGCTTCACCGAGGTCTGGCAAGGCCCCGACTTCGGCTTCGTGCAGGTCTTCACGCCGCACACCTACCCGCGGGGGTCGGCAGCCGATCCCGGCGCTCTCGGGCAGGCGGTCGCGATCGAGCCGATGACGGCGCCGGCCGACGCGTTCAACAGCGGCCTCGGCGTGCGCTGGCTCGCGCCGGGCGAGCGATGGTCCGGAAGCTGGGGGATCACCCATGGTCGAGGCTGACTCCCCTCCGGCCGGCCCCACCCCGGCGGAGGTGAGGCGCTGGCGGCAGTACCTCGCCGACGAGCGCGCGGAGGCGGCCGTCTACCGGGACCTCGCCGCGCGCCGCACCGGCGAGGAGCGGGAGATCCTGCTCGCGCTCGCCGAGGCAGAGGGGCGTCACGAGGCGCACTGGCTCGCCCTGCTCGGCGACCGGGTCGGCGAGCCGCGCAGGGGCGACATCCGCACCCGTCTGCTCGGCTGGCTCGCCCGTCGTTTCGGGTCGGTGTTCGTGCTCGCGCTCGCCCAGCGCGCGGAGGCGCGCTCCCCCTACGACGCGGACGACGATGCGACCCGCTCGATGGCGGCGGATGAACGCATCCACGAGGAGGTCGTGCGCGGGCTCGCCGCCCGCGGCCGCAATCGCCTCTCCGGCACATTCCGCGCCGCGGTGTTCGGCGCCAACGACGGTCTCGTGAGCAACCTCGCCCTCGTGCTGGGCGTCGGGGCGACCGGGGTCTCCGCTCAGTTCGTGCTCATCACCGGGATCGCCGGCCTGCTGGCCGGCGCCCTCTCGATGGGCGGGGGGGAGTACGTCTCGGTGAGCTCGCAGCGCGAGCTGCTGGACGCGTCGAGCCCGAGCCAGGAGAGCCGCAACGCGCTCCCCAATCTCGACGTCGACGCGAACGAGCTCGCCCTCGTCTACCGCGCGCGGGGGATGTCGGAGGAGGCCGCCGCCGCGCAGGCCGCCGCCGTGCTCGAGGACAACAGCCTCGCACCGTCGCCCGTCGCCGACACTCACGACGTCGTCGGCACGGGTCTCGGCGCCGCCGTCTCGAGCTTCTGCTTCTTCGCCTCCGGCGCGATCGTGCCGGTGCTGCCCTATCTGTTCGGGGCCACCGGTCTGGTCGCCGTCGTCGTCGCGGCCATCCTCGTCGGGATCGCGCTGCTCGCGACCGGCGCGATCGTCGGCCTGCTCTCCGGCGCGTCGCCGCTGCGTCGCGCCCTGCGTCAGCTCGCCATCGGGTTCGGCGCCGCCGCGGTCACCTACCTGCTCGGCCTCCTCATCGGGATCTGGCTGAACTAGGACCTCCGGATGCTCACCCTCGCACTCATCGGGCTCGTCGGGGGTCTCATCACGGGCATCTCGCCGTGCGTGCTGTCCGTGCTGCCGGTCGTCTTCCTCTCCGGCGGGGTGCAGGGGGCGGGCGGCGAGGGTCGTGCCCGCGGGAGACCCTACCTCGTGATCGCCGGGCTCGTCACGAGCTTCAGCCTGCTGACTCTCGCCGGCTCGGCGCTGCTCACCCTCCTGCGGCTTCCTCAGGACCTGCTGCGCTGGCTCGGCCTCGCGGCCCTCGTCGCGATCGGCGTCGGCCTCATCGTGCCCAGAGTGCAGGAGTGGATCGAGAGGCCCTTCGCACGCATCGCCCAGCGTCCCGTGGGCACCGATCGTGGAGGCTTCGGCCTCGGACTGGCGCTCGGCGCGGTCTACGTCCCGTGCGCCGGTCCGGTGCTCGCGGCCATCACGGTCGCCGGGGCGACCGGCCGCATCGGACCCGAGACGCTCGTGCTCACGGCGGCCTTCGCGATCGGCACCGCGATCCCGTTGCTCGCCTTCGCCCTCGCCGGCCGCGGGCTCGCCGCGCGGCTCAGCGCGTTCCGGCGGCACGAGCGGGGCGTTCGCACGACCGCGGGCGTCGTCATGATCGCCCTCGCCGTCGGGCTCGTCTTCGACCTGCCGGACATCCTCCAGCGCGCGATCCCGGACTACACGAGCGCGCTGCAGGAGGCGGCAGGCGGGAGTGACGTGGTCAAGGACAACCTCGACGTCCTCCCGCTGCGCTCCGGCTGCACCGAGCGCTCGGCGACTCTCGTCGACTGCGGCGCCGCTCCCGAGCTCGTGGGGATCACCGGGTGGCTGAACTCGCCGGCCCTCGACCTCGCCTCCCTGCGCGGGAGCGTCGTGCTCATCGACTTCTGGGCGTACTCGTGCATCAACTGCCAGCGCGCGACGCCGCACCTCAACGCCTGGTGGGACGCCTATCGCGACCACGGGCTCACGATCATCGGCGTCCACTCGCCCGAGTACGCCTTCGAGAAGGTCCCCGCGAACGTCGCGGCGGGCGCGGCCCGCGTCGGAATCGAGTACCCGATCGCGCTCGACGACGACTTCGCGACCTGGACCGCCTATCACAACTACTACTGGCCGGCCGAGTATCTCATCGACGCCGAGGGCGACATCCGGCACATCGTCTACGGCGAGGGCGACTATGAGGAGACCGAGGCGCTCATCCGGCAGCTGCTCGCGGATGCCGACCCGGCCGTGTCGCTGCCTCCCGCCACCGAGGTGCCCGACCTCACCCCGACGAACCCGCGCCAGACCCCGGAGAGCTACCTCAACTCGCAGCGCGTGAGCAACTACGGGGGCGAGGGCCTCTACACCGACGGCACGCACGAGTTCCGGTTCCCGTCCACGCTCGACCAGGACCGGTTCGCCCTCGAGGGGACCTGGACGATCGACGACCAGGGAGCGACGGCGGGCGCCGGGCTCGCCGCCGGCGGCCGCGCCGCCATCCGGCTCGACTTCCTGGCCCAGCACGTGTATCTCGATGTCGGCGGGACCGGAACGCTCACGGTCATCAGGAACGGCATGCGCACGACGATCGCGGTGAGCGGCGAGCCGAACATCTACGACCTCGTGAAGCTCGCCGGGCCGGAGCGCGGCACGCTCGAGGTCGAGCTCACTCCTGGGCTCCAGGCCTACTCGTTCACCTTCGGCTGAGTCGACGGATGTAGTCGGGAGCCCATGAGGCGAAGTGACACACCGATCGTGGTGGGCCCCGCCGGGCTCGAACCGGCGACCCGCGGATTAAAAGTCCGATGCTCTACCAACTGAGCTAGAGGCCCGTGTGACAAATCTACCGTGGATGCCGCGCCGGCGAACCGCTCGCCAGCCTCGCCTAGGCTGGAGCGGATGACCGACGAGTTCCACAAGCCGACCCAGTTCTCCGGCTCGAAGTTCGAGACCTTCGAGGGCGGGGCCGACCCCGCCCAGATCAGCCGCGTGGCGCACGACACCGCCCACGCGCTGCTGACCCGCGTGCGGGAGAGTCCCGATCCGGATGTCGTCGACAGGCTCGTCGCGTTCACCGACGAGCACGGGATCGACGCGCTCGCCGAGCTCTGGGCGCAGTCGAGCCCGCGCAGCCTGCCCGGCGCCCTGTGGCGGATCTACCTCCTGCGGACGCTCATCCGCCAGGACCCCGAGGGCGTGAGCCTGCTCTTCCAGCGCGGCGCCGAGCAGGCGACGACGATCGACCCGGTCGTCGCCGGTGCGACGGCGCCCACCGGGCCGGCCGAGATCATCGCGCTCGCCGACCAGATCCTGCGGGGGCTCTTCGAGGGCGACTTCGCGATCGCCCTCGACCGCGCCGCCGCCTTCTGCCGGCTGGCCTCCTCGGGCGCCACGAGCATCGCCGACGACCTCGAGTCCGTCAACCCCGATCGGGCGACCGAGCTCACCACCCGGGCGCTCCGGCTCGACCGGACGGCGGGGGAGTTCGCCGCGTGCGCTCGCCTCTGGCGCAGCGGCTCCCTGGACTGAGGGGAAGATCCCCGGGGCGCCGGCGGTTAGAATCGTCGTGGTCCGCAAGGACCCCGCCGGGCCGCAGTAACCCCGGGCTCCAATATTCGCCGCTCCGAGCGGCCTCGCGCCGAGAGGCGTTCTGCGGCCCGGCCCACCTTGATCTCGATACGCGGCGCTTCGCGTCGCTACTCGATCAGCGAAGGCAGGCGATCAGCCGAACTTGCCGGAGACGTAGTCCTCGGTGGCCTGCACCGAGGGGCGCGAGAACATCGTGTTCGTGTCGTCGTACTCGATGAGCCTGCCGGGCTTGCCGGTGCCGGCGATGTTGAAGAACGCCGTCCGGTCGGAGACCCGGCTCGCCTGCTGCATGTTGTGGGTCACGATGACGATCGTGTACTCCTGCTTGAGCTCCTCGATGAGGTCCTCGATCGCGAGGGTCGAGATCGGGTCGAGCGCCGAGCACGGCTCGTCCATAAGGAGCACATCGGGCTGCACGGCGATCGCCCGCGCGATGCACAGGCGCTGCTGCTGGCCGCCGGAGAGGCCCGACCCGGGCAGCGCGAGCCGGTCCTTGACCTCGTTCCACAGGTTCGCGCCCTTGAGCGCGCGCTCGACGAGGTCGTCGGCGTCGGGCTTGGACATCCGGCGGTTGTTGAGCTTGACCCCCGCGAGCACGTTGTCGCGGATCGACATCGTCGGGAAGGGGTTGGGCCGCTGGAAGACCATGCCGACCTGCCTGCGCACGAGCACCGGGTCGACCCCGGCCCCGTAGAGGTTGTTGCCGTCGATGAGCACCTCGCCCTCGACGCGCGCTCCGGGGATGACCTCGTGCATGCGGTTGAGCGTGCGCAGGAACGTCGACTTGCCGCATCCGCTCGGCCCGATGAAGGCGGTCACGGTGCGGGGCTCGATCGTGAGGGTCACATCCTCGACGGCCTTGAACTTGCCGTAGAAGACGTTGAGGTCGTTCACTTCGATGCGTTTCGACAAGGGGCTTCCTTCTGGCTCAGCGGCCGAGTTTCGGGGAGAAGATCTTCGCGACCAGGCGCGCGATGAGATTGAGCGCCATGACGATGAGGATGAGGGTGAGCGCGCCGGCCCAGGCGCGGTCGAGGTAGGGCTGCACGTCGGTGCCGGGGTTCGCGTACTGGGTGTAGACGAAGAGCGGAAGCGCCATCATCCGCCCGTTGAAGAGGTCGTAGTTCATGCTCGCCGTGAACCCGGCGATGATGAGCAGCGGCGCCGTCTCGCCGATCACGCGGGCGATCGCCAGGGTCACGCCGGTCGTGATGCCGGCGATCGAGGTGGGGATGACGACCTTGAGGATCGTGAGCCACTTGGGCACGCCGAGCGCGTAGGCGGCCTCCCGCAGCTCGTTGGGCACGAGCTTGAGCATCTCCTCGCTTGAGCGCACGACGGTCGGCACCATGAGGAGGGTGAGCGCGATCGCCCCGCCGAAGCCGAACCGGATGCCGGGGTCGCCCGTGACGAGCGCGCACAGCGCGAAGGCGAACAGCCCGGCGACGATCGAGGGGATCCCGGTCATGACGTCGACGAAGAAGGTGATCGCCCTCGCGAGATGCCCGGTGCCGTACTCCACGAGGTAGATTGCGGTGAGCAGGCCGACCGGCACGGAGATGAGGGTCGCCATCCCGGTGATCTCGAGCGTTCCCACGATGGCGTGGAGCGCGCCGCCCGGGAACTGCTCGGTGCCGGCGCCCACGACGTTGCGCATCGACTGGGTGAAGAACGCGATGTCGAAGCGCTTCCAGCCGTCGACGACGACCGTGAAGACGAGCGAGACGAGGGGCAGGAGCGCGATCACGAAGGCCGTCGACACGAGGGAGGTCACGAGCCGGTCGCGCGCCTTGCGCGAGCCCTCGACCAGGTACGAGATCACGACGAGCAGGACGTCGAAGAGGAGGGTGCCGAGGAGCACGACGGCGACGATATTGTAGTCCCCGCCTCCCGACCCGGCACGGAGGAAGGCGAAGACCGCCGCGAGCACACCCCAGCTTCCGGCCAGGAGGGCCCAGGGCACCCACTTAGGCAGTCTCGCGGTCGTGAGGCTGTTGACGATCCCGTTCCCGGTGGCGCTCATCAGTTCGCCCCCGAGAAGGCCTTGCGGCGGTTGATGACGACACGGGCCGCCGAGTTGACCAGCAGGGTGATGACGAAGAGGATGAGGCCCGTCGCGATGAGCGCGTTGACCCCGACCCCGTGCGCCTCGGGGAAGTTGAGGGCGATGTTCCCGGCGATCGTCGGTGGGTTGGCCGATCCGGTGAGCACGAAGTGGATGACCATGGCCGGGGAGAGCACCATGGCCACGACCATCGTCTCGCCGAGCGCCCGGCCGAGCCCGAGCATCGAGGCCGAGATGATGCCGGGCATCCCGAAGGGCAGCACCGCCGTCTGGATCATCTCCCAGCGTGTCGCCCCGAGGGCGAGCGCGGCCTCCTCGTGCAGCACGGGCGTCTGCAGGAAGACCTCACGGCACACGGCGGTGATGATGGGGAGGACCATGACGGCGAGCACGATCGCGACGGTGAGGATCGTGCGGCCGGTGCCCGAGACGGGCGCCGTGAAGAGCGGGATCCAGCCGAGGTTGTCGACGAGCCAGGCGTAGAAGGGCTGCACGAACGGGGCGAGCACCTTGATCCCCCACAGTCCGAAGACGACGGAGGGCACCGCAGCGAGCAGGTCGATGACGTAGCCGAGCGTCTGGGCGATGCGCCGGGGGGCGTAGTGGGAGATGAAGAGCGCGATCCCGAGCGAGACGGGCAGAGCCATGGCGAGGGCGAGCAGGGCGGCCCACACGGTGCCGAAGGCGAGCGGGGCGACGTACTCCCAGAAGCTCGAGGGCGCCGTGGGCAGCTCGGCGGGGTCGGCGATGAGCGCCGGGATGCTCTGCGCGATGAGGAAGACGGCGACCGCGGCGAGCGCCGTGAGGATGAGGACGCCGGCGGCGAGGGTGCTGCCCGAGAAGATGCGGTCCGCGGGCCGGGACTTCGCCCTGGGCGGGGCGCTCGCCGGGGTGTTGTTCACTGCTGAGTGTCCCTTGGTTGCCGTGGGCTTCTGGTCTTAGTTTGTCCGGCATCGGTCCCCCGTGCAATGCCGGGGGACCGATGCCGGACGATCGTGCTACTTGATGGTGGCGATCGCCGCGGCGACCTTCGCCGAGAGCTCCGCGGAGAGCGGGGCGGCTCCCGCCGACGCTGCGGCCACGGCCTGGCCCGCGGGGCTGGCCACATATCCGGCGTAGGCCTTCACGAGGGCGCCCGCGCCGGCATCCGCGTACTCCTGGCACACGATGAGGTAGCTCACGAGCACGAGCGGGTAGTGCGTCGGGTCGGTCGTGGTGCGGTCGAGCTTGATCGCGATGTCGTTCGCCTCGCGCCCGTCCACGAGCGGGGAGCCCGCGACGACCTCGGCTGCGGCCGCTGCGGTGTAGGAGACGAACTCGTCGCCGACCTCGAGCGCGGCGACCCCGAGGCCGCCCGCCTTCGATGCGTCGGCGTAGCCGATCGTGTTCTTGCCGTTGGTGACGGCGTCGACGACGCCGGAGGTGCCCTGGGCGGCCTCGCCCCCGGTGTACGGGAACTTGTCGGCCGGCTCGGCGTCCCACACCTCGGGGGCGACCTTGCTCAGGTAGTCGGCGAAGTTCTTGGTCGTTCCCGAGTCGTCCGAGCGGTGCACGGCGGTGATCGACTCGGAGGGGAGCGCCGCGGCCGGGTTGAGCGCGGCGATCGCCGGGTCGTTCCAGTTCGTGATCTCGCCCTTGAAGATCTTCGCGGTGGTCGTCGCGTCGAGGTTCAGGGAGTCGACGCCGTCGACGTTGAAGATGAGGGCGATGGGGGAGATGTAGACGGGCAGGTCGATGGCCTTCGTGCCGGGCGCGCAGGCCGCGAAGTCGCCGGCCAGCTCGTCGTCGCTCAGGGCCGAGTCGGATCCCGCGTAGGAGACGCCGCCGCTGATGAAGGCCTTGCGGCCCGCCCCGGATCCGTCCGGCGAGTAGTTGATCGTGACGCCGGTGTTGGCGGTCTGGAAGGCGGCGATCCAGGCATCGGATGCGCTGCCCTGGGAGGATGCTCCCGAGCCGTTGAGCTCGCCCGAGAGGGGGGCTCCGGGCTCGTCGGTCGGCGGCTGCTCGTTCGCCGCACAGGAGGCGAGGAGGATGGTGCTGGCTACGGCGATGGCGGCGATGCCGCTCAGGCGCATGGGCTTCACTGTGATGTTCCCTTCGAGGGTTCTCGGTGCGGGGCCGGTGCTGACCCCACTCTCGGAGGTTAGGAGGGCGCGGTTAACGACCTTCCCCCCGGCAGGTGAACGGGAGGTTAACGCGAGGGGAAGGTTGCGCCGGCGCCGGCGCCGGGCCTCAGTCTGCGGGCAGCGGCGAGTGGGTCTCCACGGCGACGATGCCGCCATCCGGATGCTCGGCCGACACGTGCAGGACCGTGAACTCCGCGGTCGACAGCATGGCCGCGCGACGCAGGTCGTGGTCGAGCTCGGCTCCGGTCTCCTTCGCGACGGCGGCGACGATGTCGGGCAGCACGGGGCCGTGGCTGCACAGCACGACTGTCCGCCCCTTGGCGAGGCGGCGGCGGACGAGGGAGCGGACCCTGGCATCGTCGTTCTCGAAGGCGTCCTGGCTGATGTCGGTCGCCGTCTTCACGAGAAGCCCGGTGAGCGCGGCGAGCGGCTCGATCGTCGCGAGGCAGCGCGTGGCGGGGCTGCTCACGAGCCGGGCCGGGCGGTAGGCGGCGATGGCCGGCGCGACGCTCGCGGCCTGGTCGATCCCGCGATGCAGGAGCGGGCGGGTGGAGTCCGGGCCGTCCCAAGACCCCGGGGGGACCGCCTTCCCGTGACGGAGGGCGATGACCGCGAAGGTCTTGAGCGTTCCGGACTCGACGAGGCCCGCGAAACGGTCGAGCACCTCCCGGTCGCGCTCGTAGCTGAGCGCCTTGCGGGCCTTGTCGATCGTGAGCCACTCGAGCTCGGCGATCTCGTCGTTGGGGCGGAACGTCGAGGCGGCGAGCGCCTCTTCGGTCACCTCGCCCGCCCAGTAGTAGACGACCTTCTCCCGTCCGCCGCCGAGGGCGTACTCGACGGTCCCGAGCGGCACGCCGAGGGCGATCCGGAGGCCCGTCTCCTCCTCGATCTCGCGCACCGCGGTCTGCGGCGGTGTCTCACCGGGGTCGAGCTTGCCCTTCGGGAGCGACACGTCGGCTCTCGCCGCACGGTGCACGAGGAGCACCCTGACCTTGTCCTTGACGACACGCCAGCACACGGCGCCGGCGGCGATGACCACGGCCGGGCTCGTGATGGCGGAGCTCGTGGCGATGCTCACCGGACTCCGACCCGCTTGCGTGCCGAGATCCGTCGCATGACGACATTCTGGAGGTCCTGGAGCGCGTCGCCGGTCTCCGTCGCCGCGTGGCGGCTCCATTCGCCGGATTCCTCGAGCCACCAGGACGCTGTTCCGTCCGACATCGCCAGGTCGAAGAGCCCGGCGATCTCCTCGAGCTGGCCGGGGTCGGTGAGGCGGACGAGCGTCTCGATGCGCCGGTCGAGGTTGCGGTGCATGATGTCGGCGCTCCCGAGGAAGACCTGCGGGTCGCCTCCGTTGGCGAAGGAGAAGATGCGGGAGTGCTCGAGGTAGCGTCCGAGCACCGAGCGCACCCGGACGGTCTCGCTCAGCCCCTCGACCCCTGGCCGCACGCTGCAGATCCCGCGCACCCAGAGATCGATGGGCACGCCGGCCTGGCTCGCCCGGTAGAGGGCGTCGATGATGGCCTCGTCGACGATCGAGTTGACCTTGATCCGGATGCCGGACGGCTTCCCGGCGAGCGCGTTCTCGGTCTCCACCCGGATGCGCTTGAGCAGCCCCTTGCGCAGATGCAGCGGGGCGACGAGCAGCCTCTTGAACTTCTTCTCGATCGCGTAGCCGGAGAGCTCGTTGAACAGGCGGGTGAGGTCCTTGCCGACCTGGTCGTCCGCCGTGAGCAGGCCGAGGTCCTCGTAGATGCGGCTCGTCTTGGGGTTGTAGTTGCCGGTGCCGATGTGGCTGTAGTGACGCAGCACCCCGCCCTCCTCGCGCACGACGAGGGCGAGCTTGCAGTGCGTCTTGAGCCCGACCATCCCGTAGACGACGTGAACGCCGGCCTTCTCGAGCTGGCGGGCCCAGTTGATGTTCGCCGACTCGTCGAACCGCGCCTTGATCTCGACGAGCGCGAGCACGGCCTTCCCCGCGTCCGCGGCGGCGATGAGCGCCTCGACGATGGGGCTGTCGCCGCTCGTGCGGTAGAGGGTCTGCTTGATGGCGAGCACGCCGGGGTCGCGCGCGGCCTGCTCGAGGAAGGCCTGCACGCTCGTCGCGAAGGACTCGTAGGGGTGGTGGAGCAGGATGTCGCCCCGCGCGATCGAGGCGAACACGTCGGGCTCGGCGTTCGGCTCGACCGGGAGGAGCGCCGCGCTCGTCGTGGGCACATGCTTGCGGTACTTGAGCTCCGGCCGGTCGATGCGGAAGACCTCGAAGAGGCCCCCGAGGTCGAGCGGGGCGGGGAGCCGGTAGACCTCCTGCTCGGTGATGCCGAGCTCGCGCACGAGGAGCTCGAGCGTGCGCTCGTCCATGTCGTCGGTGATCTCGAGGCGGATGGGCGGGCCGAACCGGCGGCGCAGGAGCTCGCGCTCGAGCGACTGGATGAGGTTCTCGGACTCGTCCTCCTCGATCTCGACGTCCTCGTTGCGCGTCACGCGGAACTCGTGGTGCTCGAGGATCTCCATGCCGGGGAAGAGCTCCTCGAGGTGGTTCGACACGAGGTCTTCGAGGGGTATGAAGCGCAGGAGGCCGCGCTCGTCATCCGGGAGCTGCACGAAGCGGGGGAGCACGGTCGGCACCTTGAGCCGCGCGAACTCCTCCTTGCCGGTCTTCGGGTTGCGCACCCGGATCGAGAGGTTGAGGGAGAGCCCGGAGATGTAGGGGAAGGGATGCGCCGGGTCGACCGCGAGCGGCATGAGCACGGGGAAGATCTGGCTGGAGAAGATCTCGTCGATGCGGGTCCGGTCCTCCTCGTCGAGGTCGGCCCAGGTCTCGATGTGGATGCCGGCCTCGTCGAGGGAGGGCTTGACCCGATCGCGGAACACCGCCGCCTGACGGGCCTGGAGGTCGTGGGCGCGCTCGCTGATGGCGCTCAGCACGTCGAGCGGTGCGCGCCCGACGTTCGTCGGGACGGCGAGCCCCGTCATGATGCGGCGCTTGAGGCCCGCGACGCGCACCATGAAGAACTCGTCGAGGTTGCTCGAGAAGATGGCGAGGAAGTTGACGCGCTCGAGCAGGGGCACGTTCTCGTCCTCGGCCAGCTCGAGCACGCGCTGGTTGAAGGCGAGCCAGCTGAGCTCCCGGTCGAGGAAGCGATCCTCGGGCAGCGTGCCGTCGTCGACCCAGGTCGAGTCGTAGTCGTCGTCGAGGCTGTCGGTCGCGAGCCCCGTGTCGTCGAGAAAGCCTTCGGCGTCCATCAGTAGATCATGGCACCAGCGGGTGAACGGACGCTTAACCGGGGCCGCGTCGCCGGTACCGTACGTCGATCGTGTGCCGGGTGAATCCGTAGCGGTCGTAGAGGGCGAGGGCGGGGGCGTTGTCGGCCTCGACGTACAGCGCGGCGGTGCGGATGCCGCGGCCGGCCAGGTGCGCGAGGCCGGCGTCCATGAGCACGCGGCCGAGACCCTCGCCCTGGCGGTCCGGGTCGACGCCGACGGCGTAGAACTCGCCCAGCTCCGCTGGTTGAGTAGCCGGAGGCGTATCGAAACCGATCTTGAGCCAGCAGAAGCCCACGAGGTCGTCGCCCTCGCGGAGCAGAAGGAAGTCGCCGGGGTCGAACCAGGGCTCGGCCCTGCGGTCGTCGAGGTCGCGCTGGGTGAGCCTGCCCTGCTCCGGATGCCCGGCGAAGGCCCGTGCGTTGAGGGCGATCCACTCGGTGTCGTCTTCGCCGGGACGGAAGGGGGTGATGCGGAGGTGGTCTCGATGCACCCGCTGCGCGGGCACTCGACCGGCGGGAGCGTTCCGCTGGTCGAGTGCCGCCGAAGGCGGAGTATCGAGACCGACCTCGGCCCGCAGCTGCAACAGGGTCCGCACCGGCTCGAAGCCGAAGCGCGCGGCGAGGGCTCGCGAGGCAGGGTGGTCGCCGTGCGCCCAGGCGAACTCCGCGGCGGGATGGGCGGCCAGCACCCTCTCGACGAGCGCGGTGCCGATGCCGGCGCCCCGGGCATCCGGGTCGACGACGAGCTCGAACTCGGCCTCGCCGCCGGAGGCGCCGACGACCGCCGCGCCCGCCTCGAGCTCCAGGAGCTCCCGCTCCCCGCGACCGAGCTCGACGAGCGACTGGTCGGAGAACGGCGGCTGTCCGTCGACCGCGAGAGAGCGCGCCACGAGGCCCGTGAGGGACTCAGGAACCGACGGGCTCAGCGACACGATCGCTCTCGTCCTCCTCGTAGACGTTGAACCGGTAGCCCACGTTGCGCACCGTGCCGATGACGGCCTCGAGGTCGCCGAGCTTGGCGCGCAGCCTCCGCACGTGCACGTCGACCGTGCGAGTGCCGCCGAAGTAGTCGTAGCCCCACACCTCGCTCAGCAGCTGCTCGCGGGTGAAGACCCGGCTCGGGTGAGACACCAGGAAGCGCAGGAGCTCGAACTCCTTGTAGGTGAGGTCGAGGGCGCGGCCCCGCACCTTCGCTGAGTAGCTCGCCTCGTCGATCACGACGCCGCTCGCGCTCACCTTGGTGCTCGTCGCCTCCTCGGACTGGCGCCCGAGGACGAGCCGGATGCGCGCATCCACCTCAGCCGGCCCCGCGGTCGAGAGCACGAGGTCGTCGGCTCCCCACTCCGCGGTGACGGCGGCGAGGCCGCCCTCGGTGACGACGAGCAGCAGTGGGACCGCCAGCCCGGTGGTCCTGAGTATCCGGCACAGCGACTTCGCGCTCGCGAGGTCGGCGCGGGCATCCACGACGATGACGTCGCAGCCCGGCGCGTTGACGAGCTGCGCTGGCTCGGCGGGGATCCTCCGGACCCGGTGGCCGAGGAGGGAGAGGGCGGGCAGCACGTCGTCCCCCTCCGCAGAGGTGAGAATCAACAGCTGCGCCACGAGATCCTCCGGATTCGACCGTTCAACAGTCTACAAGCGCGCCGAATGGGGGCAGGATGGAGGGGTGACGACGACGGACGACCAGCCCTGGGAGCTGCAGGTGGGCACGGTGCTGCCCGTGTGGGCGCTCTCGCTCGTCGCCGCGGTCACGATCGGCGTGGCGTCCCCCGTCGACCAGTACCTGACCTGGCTTCCGATCGCGCTCGCGGCCGCCGTGCTCGTCACCTTCTGCATCCAGCTCTCGACCCTCACCAAGGAGGGCTTCGTGCAGCGCGTCATGGCCTCGGTCGGCGGGGCCGTGCTCGTGCTCGGGGTCGCCACGGCGGTGCTCTGGGTCGTCGCGAGCGGGGCGGTCCCCGCGGCGACCGGATAGGATCGCAGCATGATCCTCGCGCTGGAGCTGTTCTTCGTCGGCCTCCTCGGCCTCGCGACGCTCGCGATCGGCTATGTCTCGGTCGTCGTGCTGTACAACCTCTTCCGCGGCCAGCGCTAGGTCGTGCGGGCATGATGCCGCGACCGGGCGCCGTCGAGGCGAGCGGTGCGGATGCCGGGGTCGCCGCCCACTACGGCAACCCGATCGCCGAGCAGCGCGCTCTCGCCGCGGGCGAGGCGATCGTCGACCTCTCGAACCGCGGAGTGCTCGCCGTCACGGGTGCCGACCGGCTCTCCTGGCTCGACTCCGTCACGAGCCAGGCCCTCTCCCGCCTCGAGCCCGGTGAGCCGGCCGAGGCGCTCCTGCTCGACCCCACCGGCCGGATCGAGCACGTGCTGCGCGTGCTCGACGACGGCACGACGACGTGGCTGCTCGTCGAGGCGGCGGAGACCGCGCCCCTGCTGGCCTGGCTCGACTCGATGCGGTTCATGATGCGCGTCGAGGTCGCCGACCGCACGGCGGAGTATGCGACGGTCGGCTCGTTCGCGGATGCCGGCCTTCCCGTGGCCGCGCCTCACGGGATTCCCCTCGCCTGGGTCGACCCCTGGAGCTCGGTGACGGCGGGAGGGCATCAGTACGCGGACGGCGACGGACATGCCTACGGCGAATGGACCTGGCGGGAGACGCTCGTCGACCGCTCCGCGCTCGAAGGGCTCGCGCATCCGGCCGCCGGAACGCTTGCGCTCGAGGCGCTGCGCATCGCCGCCTGGCGGCCGCGCTTCGCGACCGAGGTCGACGAGAGGTCGATCCCGCATGAGCTCGACTGGCTGCGCTCGGCCGTCCACCTGTCGAAGGGGTGCTATCGCGGTCAGGAGACGGTCGCCAAGGTCCACAACCTCGGGCACCCGCCGCGCCGGCTCGTGCTGCTGCACCTCGACGGATCGGATGCCGTGCTCCCCGCGCCCGGCGACGCGGTGTCGCTCGGCGAACGGATCGTCGGTCGCGTCACGAGCTCCGCGATCCACCATGAGCTCGGCCCCATCGCGCTCGCCATGGTCAAGAGGAACACCGAGCCGGAGGCGACCCTTGCAGTTGCCGCTGACGGCGTTGTGGTCGCCGCCGCCCAGGAGATCATCGTGCCCCTCGACGCCGGCGCGACCGCGAGCATCCCGCGGATGCCGCGGCTCTGATCGCAGCGCGGGGCCCCTCCTCCACACGAGGGGCTCCTGCACTCGGCCCACCGAACAGGGGAGTCCGTGCGCGGGGATCGAGCACTGCCGCGTAGCGTTGTGGTGCCGCCCGGGAAGGTCGGGCAGAATGGGAGCATGCTCGTGACACCCGAGGTCATCGCGACGGTCGTGGCCGTCTTCGGCGCTGCGGCGACAGTGCTCGGCGGTGTCGCAGGGTTGCTCTCGAGGCAGACGCAGAAGCTCGACTTGCGCTTCGAGAAGATCGATGCCCGGTTCGACAGGGTCGACGCGCGTTTCGAGAAGGTGGACGCACGTTTCGAGAGGCTGGAGGCCGAACTCGGCGAGGTGAAGATCTCGATCGCGCGACTGGAGGGCCCGACTCCGAGGCTCATCATCGCTCGATAAGCTGGCGGCATGACGCACACGCTCATCCTGCTCCGCCACGGCCAGTCCGCCTGGAACGAGTCCAACCAGTTCACCGGATGGGTGGATGTGCCCCTCACCGAGCTGGGACGCGCCGAAGCGAAGCGCGCGGGGGAGTTGCTGGCGGCATCCGGGCTCCTGCCCGACATCCAGTTCACCTCGGTGCTCAAGCGCGCCATCCACACGGCGAACGAGACGCTCGCGACCGCCGACCGCGACTGGATCGACGTCAAGCGGAGCTGGCGGCTCAACGAGCGGCACTATGGCGCCCTCCAGGGTCTGAACAAAGCCGAGACCCTCGCGAAGTACGGCGAGGAGCAGTTCATGACCTGGCGCCGCTCCTTCGGCACGCCGCCGCCCCCGCTCGACGACGACAGCGAGTTCTCGCAGGCGCACGACCCGCGCTACGCGGGCCTCGGCGCCGCCATGCCGCGCACCGAGTGCCTCGAGGACGTCATCGGGCGGATGCTGCCCTACTGGCGCTCGGACATCGTCCCCGAGCTCGCCGCGGGGAAGACCGTGCTCGTGACGGCCCACGGCAACTCCCTGCGCGCGCTCGTCAAGCACCTCGACGGCATCTCGGACGAGGACATCGCCGAGCTCAACATCCCGACCGGCATCCCGCTCGTCTACGAGCTGGGCGAGGACTTCATGCCCGCGGAGCCCTCGCGCTACCTCGACCCGGAGGCCGCAGCCGCCGGCGCCGCGGCCGTCGCCGCCCAGGGCAAGAAGTGACCGTCGGGCGGTTTCGATACGCCGCCGCGGCTACTCAACCGGCGGCGAGGTCTTCGCGGCGCGAGTGATGCCCATTCGGACGAGACACACCGCCTCGGCAGGGTCATTCGTCCGGATGGGCATCACTCGCACGAGGTGGAAAGGTCCGTGGGCGTCAGCTGACGGAGGAGCCGACCTGCCAGTCGCCCGTCGCGAGGTACTGCACCTTCTTGGCGATCGAGACGGCGTGGTCGGCGAAGCGCTCGTGATACCGGGAGGCGAGCGTCGCATCCACGGTGTCCTCCGCGCCGCCCTTCCAGGTCTCGCCGAGCACCTTGTCGAAGACGCTCAGGTGCAGCTCGTCGACCTTGTCGTCGTCGTTGCGGATCTGCTCCGCGATCGCGACATCCTCGGTGCGCAGGAGCTCGGTGAGCTTCCTCGCGACCTCGACGTCGAGCTGCCCCATCTCGGCGAAGGTGGCCCGCAGCGACTTGGGGACGACCTTCTCGGGAAAGCGGTAGCGGGCGAGCTGGGCGATGTGCTCGCTCATGTCGCCCATCCGTTCGAGCGAGGCGGAGATGCGCAGGGCGCTCACGACGATCCGGAGGTCGCGGGCCACCGGCTGCTGCCGGGCGAGGATGTTGATGGCGAGCTCGTCGAGGCTCACCGTGAGCTCGTCGATCTTGTCGTCGTCGGCGATCACGGTCTCGGCGAGGGAGACGTTCGACTCGTTGAAGGCCCGCGTGGCGTTCTCGATCGAGACCTCGACGAGCGAGGCGATCTCCACGAGCCGCTCCTGCACCTCGCGCAGTTCCTGCTGGAACACTTCGCGCATAGTCCATCCCTTCACGGCGTACGTCGTCCGGCGCCGCCATCCTGCCGGTCGAAGGTTAACGGACGGTGGCCACCGTCTGAACAACGCTCGACCTCGGAGCGTTCGTGTCGCTCTCCGGTGAGGCGGCACGACCGAAGTAACTAATCTAGTCGCTATGGACCCCGCCTGGCTGGTGCTCGCGTCGATGGCCTTCGGCCTCGTCGTGGGGGCCTCCGCCGTGCTCGTCGTGACGATCGCCGCGAGGAGGGGCCGGCAGGCGGTCGCCGTCGTGACCCCGTCCGTGCCGGATGGCGTCGACCAGGTCATCGACGCGCTCGAGTCCGCAGGGATGGTGCTCGACCCGTCCAACAACGTCATCAAGGCGAGCCCCGGAGCACTCGCCTTCGGGCTGGTCTGGAATCAGGCCCTCGTGCATCCGGAGCTCGTCGCGATCGTCGACGAGGTCCGGCGCGACGGCGAGGCGGTCGCCCGCGAGCTCGAGCTGCCGAGGGGGCCGTTCGGCGAGGCCAGCATCTACCTCTGGGTGCGGGTCGCGCGCCTGGGCGCCCGCTACGTGCTGCTCCTGGCCGAGGACCGCACGGAGGGCTACCGCCTGGATGCCGTGCGTCGCGACTTCATCGCGAACATCAGCCACGAGCTCAAGACCCCGATCGGTGCGGTGAGCCTGCTCGCCGAGGCGCTCCAGGCCGCGGCGAAGGAGCCCGAGCAGGTCAAGCGGTTCGCCAAGAGGCTCACGAAGGAGTCCGACCGGCTCGCGCGCATCACGCAGGAGATCATCGAGCTGTCCCGGCTTCAGGCGGCCGACGCGCTCAGCAAGCCGGCGGTGGTCGAGATCGACCGGGTCATCGCCTCGGCGATCGACCAGAACCGGGTCGCCGCGGAGTCCAGGCACGTGACCGTCGCGAGCGGCGGCGACGCAGGCACCGAGGTGTTCGGCGACGAGAACCTGCTCGTGGTCGCCGTGCAGAACCTCGTGTCCAACGCCATCCTCTACTCGCCGAAGGGATCGCGGGTGGGGATCGGCGTGAGCAACGTCGACGGCATCGTCGAGATCGCGGTGACCGATCAGGGGATCGGCATCGCGGCGGACGAGATCGACCGCGTGTTCGAGCGGTTCTACCGGATCGACCCCGCCCGTTCCCGGCACACCGGCGGAACCGGACTGGGCCTGAGCATCGTCAAGCACGTCGTGCAGAACCACGGCGGCGACGTGCGCGTGTGGTCGCAGCCGGGCTACGGCTCGACCTTCACGATCCTGCTGCCCGAAGCCTCCCACGCGATGGCGGCATCGCTCGAGGAGAGCGCATGACGCGGATCCTCCTCGTCGAGGACGAACGCTCGCTCAGCGAGCCGCTCGCCTACCTGCTCGAGCGCGAGGGCTACGACACGACGATCGCGGCGGACGGGCCGACCGCGGTCGAGAGGTTCGAGCGCGACGGCGCCGACCTCGTCCTCCTCGACCTCATGCTCCCCGGATTCTCCGGGACCGAGGTTTGCCGCAGGATCCGGGCGACCTCGACGGTGCCCATCATCATGCTCACCGCCAAGGACAGCGAGGTCGACATCGTGGTCGGCCTCGAGCTCGGCGCCGACGACTACGTGACCAAGCCGTACTCGACCCGGGAGCTGCTCGCCCGCATCCGCGCCGTGCTGCGCCGCAGGGTCGATCTCGGCGAGGTCGAGGATGCCGTGCTCGTCGCGGGGGACGTCGAGCTGGACCTCGAGCGCCACACCCTCTCGGTGCGCGGCGTGGAGACCGCGATGCCGCTCAAGGAGTTCGAGCTGCTCGAGGTGCTCCTGCGCAACGCCGGAAGGGTCCTCACCCGCGGGCAGCTCATCGACCGGGTGTGGGGCGCCGACTACTTCGGGGACACCAAGACCCTCGACGTGCACGTCAAGCGCATCAGGAACCGCATCGAGCGCGACCCGTCGAATCCGGTCATGCTCGTGACGGTGCGCGGCCTCGGCTACCGTTTCGAGGACTGAGGACCGGAAATCCGGATCAGGGGGCCGGCTCGGGCACGAGCGCCGCGTACTCGCTCGCCGCGCCGTCGAGCACGGGGAGCCAGAGCTGCTTGCCGGTCGCGTCGCCGTACTGGATGAACACCGGGAAGAGCGATCCGGGCGGGGCGTCGATGCCGGAGAGGATGATGCGATCCGAGCCCTCGCCGCCGAAGCCCTTGACGGCCCCCGCATTGACGTAGACGGTCGTGTCGACCTTCGCCTTCTCGGCGTTCTCGTACTGCACCTTGACCGGGATGCCGAACTTCGTCGGGTTGTCGATGTTGATGAGGAGGCTCGCCGTCGAGCCGTCCGCGGTGAGCAGGAGCGCGTTGCGCACCTGGAGGTCGCCGACCGTGGCGCCGATGCCGTCGCTCGCGTCGTAGTGCTTCGTGGTCGTCTGCGGGGTCATGAACGTGCAGCCCGTCGCACCGCCCAGGACGAGGGCTGCGCCGAGTACGGCCGCGACGGCGCTCCTGGCAAGACGTGCTCTCACGGGATCCTCCGAGGGTTGAACCGGTGTCGTTCGCGGGCGATGATCCCGGGGAACTCAGTTGCGAGTTTAGCCTAGCGCCGGCACCGTGCAGGTCTCAGGCGGCCCTCCGGCGGTCGGTGCCCCTGTGGTAAACTGTGGGTCGCAGAACGGAGCCACATCCATGCTTTTCGAGGTCGGCGAGACTGTCGTCTATCCCCATCACGGGGCAGCAACGATCACCGAGGTCAAGAAGAGGACCGTACGGGGTGAGGAGAAGCTCTACCTCAAACTCAACGTCACGCAGGGCGACCTGACGATCGAGGTCCCCGCGGAGAACGTGGACCTCGTGGGCGTGCGCGACGTCATCGGCAAGGAGGGCCTCGACAAGGTCTTCGAAGTGTTGCGCGCCCCGTTCACCGAGGAGCCGACCAACTGGTCGCGCCGCTACAAGGCCAACCTTGAGAAGCTCGCCTCGGGCGACGTCATCAAGGTCTCCGAGGTCGTGCGCGACCTGTGGCGCCGTGACCAGGACCGCGGCCTCTCGGCCGGGGAGAAGCGGATGCTCGCGAAGGCCCGCCAGATCCTCATCTCCGAGCTCGCGCTCGCCGAGAAGACCGACGAGGAGAAGGCCTCGACCGTGCTCGACGAGGTCCTCGCGTCCTGACCGGCCGCATCGCCGTCATCGTCGTCGCCGCCGGGAGCGGTTCGCGACTTGGCGAGCCGGTGCCCAAGGCCTTCGTGTCGATCGGCGGCCGGAGCATCCTCGAGCGCGCCCTCGACGAGGTGTTCGCGATGGCGAACGCGCCGCAGGTGATCGTCGTCGTCCCGGCCGACCGGCTCGAGGACTCCCGGAGGCTGCTCGACGGCACGGATGCCGTGGTCGTCGCGGGCGGCGAGACCCGCCAGCGCTCGGTCGCCAGGGGCCTCGCGGCCCTCGACCCCGAGGTCGGCACGGTGCTCGTGCACGACGCCGCGCGGGCGCTGACCCCCGCCCGGCTGCTCGACGAGGTCGCGGCGGAGGTCGCGCGAACCGGTCATGGCGTCGTGCCGGTGCTCCCCGTCGTCAACACGATTGCGCGGGTCGATCGCGACGGCGCGGTGACCGAGAACGTCGACCGCGGTGAGCTTCGCGCGGTCCAGACCCCGCAGGGCTTTCCGCGCGGTGACCTCGCCGCCGCCCACGAGAGGGCTGCGGAGGACTTCACGGACGACGCCGCGCTGTTCCGGGCGGCCGGGCATCCGGTCTCGGTCGTCGACGGCGATCCGCTCGCCTTCAAGATCACGACGCCCTGGGACCTGCGGCGGGCCGAGCAGCTCGTCGGTGCGAGGTCCTCCTCGCTGCGCACCGGGGTCGGGGTCGACATCCACGCCTTCGACGAGTCCCGGCCGCTCTGGCTGGGCGGCCTGTACTGGCCGGACGAGCCCGGTCTCGCCGGCCACAGCGACGGCGACGCGGTGTGTCACGCGGTGTGCGATGCGCTGCTCGCGGCGGCGGGGCTCGGCGACCTGGGCAGCAGGTTCGGCACCGACGACCCGAGGTTCGCCGGAGCGCGCAGCGAGATGTTCGTCGCGGAGGCCCTCGCGCTCGTGACCGGGGCGGGCTTCTCGATCGTGAACGTCGCCGTGCAGATCATCGCGAACCGGCCGAAGCTCGGGCCGCGCCGGACCGAGGTGGAGTCGGCGCTCGCGGCGATGCTCGGCGCGCCGGTGAGCGTCGGGGCGACGACCTCCGACGGTCTCGGATTCACCGGCTCGGGGGACGGCGTCGCGGTGATCGCGAACTGCCTCATCAGCTCCCGCTGAGCGAGCCGTCGCCCGGTCGGTCGGCGTGGAGCCTGGCCGAGTGGAGCGCCGTCTGCGAGAGCGCGGAGAGCAGCTGGAGCCCGGTGAGGCTCTCCCATCCGGCTGTCCAGCTGAGCTCGGCCGCGATGTCCCACAGCAGGCGATCCCCGTCGAGCAGCGACGCCACCTCCCTCGTGCGCTTCTCGTGATGCTCCGCGGTCACGGTGCAGCGCTCGGCGATCCCCCGGAAGCGGTAGCCGTGACCCGGGAGCGCCTCGAAGGCGTCGAGGGCGCCGATCCGGTCGAGCGAGGTCAGGTAGTCCCCGACCGGGTCGCCGTCGGACGGTCCGCCGAGGCCGATGCCGGGGAACTGGTTGGGCAGGAGCAGGTCGCCGAGGAGCACCACGCCGTCCTCCTCGCCCACGATCGCGAGATGGCCCGTCGTGTGACCCGGAGTGTGCACCGCCCGCAGATCGCGGCCGGGGATGCCGAGCGGGCTTCCGTCCTCGAGCAGGCGATCGGCCGTGAACGGCCGCCAGGAGCTGCGGCGCTCCACGGCGTCCAGCAGCTCCTGACGTCGGTGCTCGGGCACCCCCCACTCCGCGAACCTCGCGAGGGACTCCTGCTCCGGCAGCGGGGTCGTGAGCGCGCGGATGCCCTCCTGCTCGAGGCGGTGCAGCGCGACCGGCGCTCCGGATGCCGCCCTCACCCGCCCGGCCATCCCCAGGTGGTCGGGGTGCAGGTGGGTCACCGTGACGGTCGCGAGATCCGAGAGGGCACGACCCAGCGAGCGCAGCGCCGCGACGAGCATCCGCCAGTTCTCGTCGGAGTCCCAGCCCGGGTCGACGAGGTGCACGGCTCCGCCGGAGTCGAGCACGAGATAGCTGAGCGTGTAGTGCGGGAGCGTGCCGGGCTGGCGGAGCCCGAGGGCGAGCAGGCCGTCGCGCACCTCTTCGAGCGGAGGCACGAGGTCGGCGCCGGCCGCCTCGAGCTGGGCGGCGCTCGTCGGTTGCACGATCCCGATGGTAGCCGACGCACGGAGCCCTCTCGGGGGCGCGCCAAGTAGGCTTTGCTCGTGACAGTGCGCCTCTACGACTCCCGGTCGCAAACCGTGACCGACCTCGTCCCGCTCGTCGACGGCGAGATCGGGATGTACGTCTGCGGGCCCACGGTGCAGTCCTCGCCGCACATCGGCCACCTGCGCTCGGCCCTCGTCTACGATCTGTGGCGGCGCTGGCTCGGCTACCGGGGATTCCGCGTCACGCTCGTGCGCAACGTGACCGACATCGACGACAAGATCCTGGTGAACGCCACGGAGGAGGAGTCGTGGTGGGCGCTCGCCTACCGCTTCGAGCTCGAGTTCACCGCCGGGTACACGGCGCTCGGCATCCTGCCGCCGACCTACGAGCCGCGTGCGACCGCGAGCATCGGGCAGATGCAGGACATCATCGAGCGGCTCATCGATGCCGGCCACGCCTATCCCGCACCGGACGGCTCGGGCGACGTCTACTTCGACACCGGCTCCTGGCCCGCCTACGGCGAGCTCACCCGGCAGAAGCCCGAGGACATGGCGCCGGCGGCGGATGCCGACCCGCGCGGAAAGCGCGATCCCCGCGACTTCGCGCTCTGGAAGGGCCACAAGCCGGACGAGCCGGAGTCCGCGAGCTGGCCCTCCCCCTGGGGACCGGGCCGCCCCGGCTGGCACATCGAGTGCTCGGCCATGGCGAGCCGCTACCTCGGGAGCCGGTTCGACATCCACGGCGGCGGGCTCGACCTGCGCTTCCCGCACCACGAGAACGAGCTCGCGCAGTCGGCGGCGGCCGGCGACGGCTTCGCGAGCTACTGGGTGCACAACGGGCTCGTCAATGTCGAGGGCCAGAAGATGTCGAAGTCCCTCGGCAACTCGATCTTCGCCGCCGAGTTCCTCGCGCAGGCGAGGCCCATCGTCGTGCGCTACTACCTCGGTTCCGCCCACTATCGGTCGACGATCGACTACCACGACGGCGCGCTCGTGGAGGCGGAGGCGGCGCTCGAGCGCATCGAGGTGTTCCTCGAGCGCGTCGACCGCAGGCTCGACGGCACTCCGTTCGCCGGCAGCGGCGTGCTCGTGGTCCCGGAGGGCTTCGCCTCCGCGATGGACGACGATCTCGCGGTCCCCCAGGCTCTCGGCGTGCTGCACGACCGGGTGCGGGCGGGGAACGCGGCGCTCGACGGGGACGACCTCGAGGCGGCGGCGCGCATCCGGGGCGAGGTGCTCGCGATGACCGACGTGCTCGGGATCAACCCGCTCGCCCATCCCTGGCGCGAGGCCTCGGACGACGCGGCGGTCCCCGCGCTCGCCCGGCTCGTGGAGAGGCTCATCGCGGACCGCGAGTCCGCGCGCACGGCGAAGGACTTCGCCGCAGCCGACCGGATCCGCGACGAGCTGGCCGGCGCGGGCATCCAGCTCGAGGACTCGCCGACCGGGACCCATTGGAGCATCGCGTGAAGACACCAGGACCCCGGCACGGCCGCCCAGGCGCCGTGCGCAAGAAGAGCAAGGGACCGCAGGTCGGCTCCGGCGGGCAGGGGCGTCAGGCGCTCGAGGGCAGGAAGCCGACGCCCAAGGCCGAGGATCGGCCGTACCACCCGGCCGGCAAGCGCAAGGCGGCGGCCGAGCGCTACGAGGCGGCCGGCGGCAAGCGCAAGGCGCAGGGCACGGATGCCGCGCCGCGGCAGCGCCGCCCGAAGACGTCCGGATCCCGATCAGGCGACGAGTCCGAGTTCGTGACCGGCCGCAACTCGGTGCTCGAGGCGTTGCGGGCCGCGATCCCGGTGACGACGCTCTACGTCGCCTCGCGCATCGAGTACGACGACCGGGTCAAGGAGGTCATGTCGATCGCGACGAAGCGCGGCCTGCCCATCCTCGAGGTCATGCGCCCCGAGCTCGACCGGATGGCCGGCTTCGACTCGGTGCACCAGGGGCTGGCCCTCAAGGTCCCGCCCTACGAGTACGCCCATCCGGTCGACCTCCTCGAGCGCGTGCTGTCGCAGGGGAGCACGCCGCTCTTCGTCGCACTCGACGGGGTGACCGACCCGCGCAACCTCGGGGCGATCATCCGCTCGGTCGCCGCCTTCGGGGGCCACGGCGTCATCGTGCCGCAGCGCCGCTCGGTCGGCATGACCGCGGCCGCGTGGAAGACCTCGGCGGGGGCGGCGGCGCGCACCCCGGTCGCGATGGTGAGCAATCTCACCCAGACGCTCAAGGCGTACAAGGAGCGCGGAGTGTTCGTGCTAGGCCTCGACGGCGGCGGCGAGGTCTCGCTGCCCGGACTGAGCTGGGCGGCGTCGCCCCTCGTGGTCGTGATCGGCAGCGAGGGCAAGGGGCTCTCCCGCCTCGTGACCGAGACCTGCGACGCCATCGTGTCGATCCCGATCTCGTCGTCGACCGAGTCGCTCAACGCGGGCATCGCGGCGAGCGTGGCGCTCTACGAGATCGCGAGTCGCCGCGCGGAGGCACGCCTCAGGTGATGCGCCAGCCGCGGTCGACGTAGAGGTTGGTCGCGGAGACGCCGCGGTTGTTCAGCAGGAACTTGACGGCGTCGACGATGTCGGCCATCGTGGCGAGCTCGCCGCCGCGAGCGCCAAGGCCCCGCAGGCGCCCCTGCAGGCCGCTCCGCCGTCGCCCGAAGCAGCTCCTGCGCCGCGCCTGCCGCCGCGCAGGCTGCCCCGGCGACAGCGGGTGCGGGCTTCACCGACGTCCCTCATGCGGGGATGTGCCGGGCGATCGCCCGGGGGCTCGTCGAGAGCACGACCACGATCCCGCACTTCCACCTCGTGGCGGACTGCCGGGTCGACGCACTCCTGGAGCTGCGCGGATCCGTCAACGAGCTCGCCGAGACCAAGGTCTCGGTCGACGACCTCGTCGTCAAGGCCGTGGCTGCGGCCTTCCGGGACCATCGCCCGCGGCGAATGCCATCTGGACCGACGAGGTAACGCGCCGATTCGACGACGTCGACATCGCGATCGCCGTCGCGGTCGAGGGCGGATCCTTCTCCGTCTCGAACCTCGGGATGTTCGGAACCCAGGAGTTCTCGGCCATCATCAACCCGCCGCACTCGGGCATCCTCGCGGTGTTCGTCGCGCGCATCGAGAACCCGGTGAGCATCCTCGTCTAGGTCGGGATCCACCGCTGATTGAGTAGCGATGCGGAGCATCGCGTATCGAAATCAGACCGGGTGAACTCGCTCTGCTCGCGAAGATGTGGCTTCGATACTTCGATACGGCGTTCTACGCCTACTCAGTACACGTACGACCGGCGAGAC
Organism: Clavibacter sp.; assembly: GCA_044508495.1. Lineage (GTDB taxonomy): Bacteria > Actinomycetota > Actinomycetes > Actinomycetales > Microbacteriaceae > Terrimesophilobacter. The sequence goes on along the minus strand of JBIQHP010000004.1, from coordinate 5,736 downwards.
CGGGCTACTCAACCACCGGAAGCGGCCAGCGCGTGGAGCAGGTCCTCGTGGAGGTCGTCGACGTGCTCGAGACCGATCGAGATGCGCACGATGCCCCCGCCGGGCTTCGCCTCCGCGGCGACCGGGCGGTGGGTGAGCGAGGCCGGATGCTGCGCGAGCGTGTCGACGCCGCCGAGCGACACGGCGTGGCTCACGAGCCGCAGCGACTCGATGAACTTCGCCGCGGCCCCGTACCCACCCTTCAGCTCGATCGAGAGCATCGAGCCCGGGCCTTCGAGCTGGCGACCGAGCAGGCCGTCGGGGTCGCATCCGGGAAGCGTCGGGAACATGACCCGCTCGAGCGCAGGATGCCCGTTCAGCCGCTCGGCGAGCTCCTGCGCGGTCGCCTGCTGGGCCCGAACGCGCAACGGCATGGTGCGCAGCCCGCGGTGCAGGAGGTATGCGGCGAAGGGGTGCAGGAGGCCGCCGGTAAGAGCGCGCACGTGCCGAAGGCGGGTCGCCCACTCCTCGTTCGTCGCCACGACGCCGCCCATGACGTCGCCGTGACCGCCGATGTACTTGGTCGCGCTGTGCAGCACGAGGACCGCCCCGTGCTCGATCGGCCGTTGCAGCACGGGCGTCGCGAAGGTGTTGTCGACGAGCACCGGCACGTCGCCGGCTGCCTTCACGGCGCGGGCGATGTCGACGAGCTCGAGGGTCGGGTTCGCGGGCGTCTCGATGACGACGAGCCCGGTCTGCGGGGTCACCGCCGCGGCGATCTCGTCGACGCTGTGCGCCCAGGTCACGGTCGTGCCGACGAGGCCGTTGTCGAGCACGTGGTCGGTGCCGCCGTAGAGCGGCCGGAGTGCCACGACGTGGGGCTTCCCCGCCGTGACGGTCGAGAGCAGTGCTGCAGCGAGAGCGGCCATCCCGGTCGAGAAGGCGACGGCCTGCTCGGCGCCCTCGAGCCCCGCGAGGCTCTCCTCGAAGCGCGCGACCCCCGGCTGCCAGAGCCGCTGGTACACCGCGGACTGACCGGGAAGGAGAACGCCGCCCGTGGCGAGCTGCTCGTAGGAGTCGCCGCCGAGCTCGACGCCCGGCAGGGGGTTGGTGGTGGAGAGATCGATCGTCGGAACGTGCGATCCGGACGCCTCGAGCCCCTCCATTCCTCCGTGGACGGCGCGGGTCTCCAGGCGGGGCTTCATCGGCTGCATGCTCCGACAGAAACAGAATCCACGACCTACCGCAAGTCGCTCGCGAGCTTCCTCGCCTCGGCTGGCGGATCATCGCGGATTCTGCGATAATCGGGCTTCATGGACGACCTCGATCGCAGGATCCTTCGAGCCCTCTCGGCGAACGCCCGGATGTCCGGCTCGGCGCTCGCCGCGGCCACCGGCGTCGCCGAGTCGACGGTGTCGCTGCGCATGAGGCGCCTGCAGGCGGAGGGTTTCCTGCGCGGCTACCACGCGGACCTCGACCTGGCCGCCCTCGGGATGACGGTGCAGGCCCTCGTGTCGATCCGGCTCGTCTCGATCGTGCGGGAGGACGTCGAGAGCTTCCGGGACGAGGCGCCGAGCTGGCCGGGAGTGCTCGGACTGTTCCAGATGGCCGGGGTCGACGACTTCCTGCTCCACGTCGCGGCGCGCGACTCCTCCGAGCTGCGCGACTTCGTCCTCGAGCACCTGGCCGGGCATCCGGCGGTCGCGCACACCGAGACGAACCTCATCTTCGACCACGTCGCCGGCCGCGGCATCGAGCACCTCCTCGCCTGAGTCTTAACCCGTTTCAAGGAGTTTCTACGGAACTCAGGCCTCCTTGCCACAGTGGTTGTGGAGGATGCCCGGAGACTCCTTGAAACGGGTTGAGATAGGGGTCAGACGCGGTCGCGCCAGTCGGCCTCGTCGACGATCGCGATGGGGAGCGTGAACGCACCGGTAGGGGGGTCGATGACGGTCGCCTCGTCGCGTCGGTGCCGCAGCACCGTGTCGATGTACGAGCCGACCGCCTCGGCGAGCGGCACGTCGCGCTTCTCGTTCTGCGAGAGGTACCAGCGGTGCTCGAGCATCTGGTGGAACACCTCGGCCGGCTCGAGCTTGCCCTTGAGGTCGCGGGGGATCGCCCGGATGACCGGCTCGAACACCGTCGCGAGCCACTCGTGCGCGACCATCTCCTCGTCGCCCTCGCCGTCGTAGTTGGTCGCGGCATAGGCGTCGAGGTCGTTGAGCAGCCTGCGCGCCTGGTTCTCCTCGGCGTCGAGCCCGGTGAGGCGCAGGAGCCGGCGCTGGTGATGGCCGGCGTCGACGACCTTCGGCTGGATGCGCACCTGGCTGCCGGTGTCATCCGTCCTGATCGCGAGCTCCTCGATGTCGAAGCCGAGGTCGTTGAGGCGCTCCACCCGCTCGGCGATGCGCCAGCGCTCGGTCGAGTCGAAGGACTCGGATCCGGTCAGCTCGCCCCACAGCGTGCGGTAGGCGGCGAGGATGCCGTTGCTCACCTCGATGGGGTCGGTCGCCTCGTCGAGCCTCCCGCCGGCCGCGAGGTCGAGCAGCTCTCCGGCGATGTTGACGCGGGCGATCTCGAGGTCGTTCTCGCGCTGGCCGTCAGAGAGGCCGTCGTAGATGTTCCCGGTCTCCGCGTCGACGAGGTAGGCGGCGAAGGCGCCGGCATCCCGCCGGAAGAGGGTGTTGGAGAGCGAGACGTCGCCCCAGAAGAAGCCGATGATGTGGAGGCGCACGAGCAGCACGGCGAGGGCGTCGACGAGCCGGGTCGCGGTGTCAGGGCGGAGCGTCTGGGAGTAGAGGGCGCGATAGGGGAGGGAGAACCGGAGGTGCCTCGTGACGAGCACCGAGTCGAGGGCGTTGCCGTCGTCGTCGGTGCGGTTGGTGATGACGGCGACCGGTTCGACGCAGGGCACGTCGAGCCGCTGGAGCGTCCGCAGCAGGTCGTATTCGCGGCGGGCGAGGTCCTCCGAGGTCTCCTTGATCGCGACGACGTAGCCGCTCAGGTGGACGAACCGCACGAGGTGCCGCGAGATGCCTTTCGGCAGCAGGGCGATCGTGTCCTCCGGCCAGGTCTCGAGCGGCACGCTCCAGGGCAGGTCGAGCAGCGCCGGGTCGACGATGGCCGAGGTGATGCTCAGTGACCCGCTCACGGTGACGCTCCTCGCGCAACGGATGCGGCCCGCCGCCCCGCCCGACCCTCGAATCGTCGGCGCGGCGGGCCGCTCGCGTTACTTGGCGGCCTCGACGGCCTTCTTGCTCAGGCGGAGGCCGGACTCGGTGTCGAACACGTGGATGTGGTCGGGCTGCGGCGTGATGACCACCTTGTCCCCGGCGTTCGGGTGGGTGCGCCCGTCGACGCGAGCGACGATGTCGACGCGCTTGCCGTCGATCTCGGTGTGCCCGTAGAGGTAGCCGTCGGCTCCGAGCTCCTCGACGATGTCCACGTCGACGGGGAGGCCGCTGCCGCTCGTGGCGACCACGACATCCTCGGGCCGGACTCCGATCGTCACCTTCTTGGCGGAGGCGCCGGCGAGCGTGGCCCGGTCGACCTTCGCGGTCGCCGTTCCGAACTTGAGGCCGCCGTCGACGACATCCGCGTCGAAGAGGTTCATCGCGGGCGAGCCGATGAAGCCGGCGACGAACACGTTCTGCGGCTCTGCGTAGAGGTCACGCGGGGTGCCGACCTGCTGGAGCAGGCCGTCCTTGAGCACGGCGATCCGGTCGCCCATCGTGAGCGCCTCGGTCTGGTCGTGCGTGACGTAGACGGTCGTGACGCCGAGGCGGCGGGTGAGGGATGCGATCTGGGTACGGGTCTGCACGCGCAGCTTCGCGTCGAGGTTGGAGAGCGGCTCGTCCATGAGGAAGACCTGGGGGCTTCGCACGATCGCGCGGCCCATCGCGACGCGCTGGCGCTGGCCGCCGGAGAGGGCCTTGGGCTTGCGGCCGAGGTAGTCCTCGAGGTCGAGCAGCTTGGCCGCCTCGAGCACGCGGGAGGCGCGCTCCTCCTTGTTGACGCCGGCGATCTTGAGGGCGAAGCCCATGTTCTCGGCGACCGTCATGTGCGGGTAGAGCGCGTAGTTCTGGAAGACCATCGCGATGTCGCGATCCTTGGGCGGCACGTCGGTGACGTCGCGGTCGCCGATGAGGATGCGGCCCTCGTTGACCTCCTCGAGGCCGGCGAGCATGCGCAGGGAGGTGGACTTCCCGCATCCGGAGGGGCCGACGAGGACGAGGAACTCGCCATCGGCCACTTCGAGGTCGAGCTTGTCGACGGCGGGGCGGGCCTGGCCGGGATAAATGCGGCTTGCCTTGTCAAAGGTGACTGATGCCATGGTGGTGCTTCTCCTTCACCGGCAGGTACGTGCCGGACGATCCGTAGTGAATGGACTGCACGGTCTCCAGGCGGGGGCCGTGCTTGCGTCATTATGGCACTCGTGACGCCGGTCTGCGAAATGCCGGTGGTGCGGAATGGCTAGGCTGGGTTCAGCATCTACCCTGTCGGTTCCCAGACCGGCGGGTTTAGCATCGTGAGCGCTGGTGTCGGCATCAGCGAGCACCATGGCGGTTGAGTGAGGTTTGATGTGAGCACCAGCGATCCGCGCCCGAGCAAGAATGCGCGGCGCGATGCGGCACGGGAGAAGGCGCGCCAGCTCCGCGAGGAGCAGAGGAAGAAGGATCGCCGGAACAGGTTCATCCTGCAGGGCAGCCTCATCGTGGTGGTCCTCGCTATCGTCGCGGCGGTCGCGATCGTCATCGTCAACACGATCCGGCCGCCGGCCCCCGGGCCTCTCAACATGCTGAGCGACGGCATCAAGATCGGCGAGGGCTTCCACGCGGTGCTGACGCCAGCGCTCAAGCCGAGCCAGGAGCCGGTGCCGTCGGCGTCGAACGACCCGGCCGACGTTCTGGACATCCGTGTCTACGCCGACTACATGTGCCCGATCTGCGGCGCCTTCGAGGCCGCCAACGCGGCGCAGATCGCGAAGCTCGTCCGGGACGGCGCCGCGACGCTCGAGATCCACCCGGTCGCGATCCTGGACCGCGTCTCGATGGGCACGAAGTATTCGACGAGAGCGGCGAACGCCGCGGCCTGCGTCGCGAACTTCTCACCAGACAACTTCTTCGACTTCAGCGCCATACTCTTCGAGAACCAGCCGGAGGAGAACACGAGCGGGCTCGGCGACGACACGCTCATCGCGCTCGCCAAGGAGGTGGGGGTCTCCAAGTTCACGAACGTCTCGAGCTGCATCACGAGCCAGACCTTCAAGGCCTGGGTCGCCGCGGCGACCGACCGGTTCCTCACCAATCCCTTCCCGAACGTGGCGATGCAGCCGGCGCAGCCGGGTCATGGCACGCCCACGGTGTACGTCAACGGTCAGCTGTACCAGTACAACTACGATCCGACCACCGGCGAGTTCGACCCGCAGGAGTTCGCGGCCTTCCTCGTGAAGGTTCTCGGCACGAACTACTCGGAGAGCTCCGTCCCGTCGCCGAGTCCATCGCCGTCGCCGTCGGTCTCGCCTTAACCGCAAGCGGAAGCGGTGGGCGAATGGTGGTCATGCGGAGTGCTCTGACGATGACGGGCCGGCTATGAGCTGGACTGCGGACGAGCTCCGCGCGATCGGCGACTCCGCCGAACTGGACCTCGCCTCGCGCCGGGTCGACGGCACGCTCCGGTCCTTCGTGACCATCTGGTCGGTGCGGTCGGGCGACGAGATCTTCGTCCGGTCCCAGGCCGGCCCCGAGAACCCCTGGT
>JBIQHP010000105.1:0-6878 GCA_044508495.1 Clavibacter sp. | reverse complement strand
CTCGGGGCGTGACCAGCCCAGCACCCGCCGCCGTCCTGTGGGACATGGACGGAACTCTCGTCGACACCGAGCCGTACTGGATGACGGCTGAGCGCGATCTCGTCGCATCCCACGGGGGAGTGTGGACGGCAGAGGACGGGCTCACTCTCGTGGGGGTAGGACTCTGGCACTCTGCGACGATCCTGCGCGGGAGAGGAGTGGCCCTCGGCGAGCAGGAGATCATCGACCACCTCACCGAGCGCGTGCTCGACCAGGCACGGGGGGCCATCCCCTGGCGGCCCGGCGCGCGCGACCTGCTCCTCGAGCTGCGGGAGGCGGGCATCCGCACGGCGCTCGTGACGATGTCGATGCGCCCGCTCGCCGAGCACGTGGCCGACGCCTTCGACGGGCCGGTGTTCGACGTGATCGTCTCCGGCGGGGACGTGGAGCACGCCAAGCCGCATCCGGAGCCGTACCTGCGGGCCGCCGAGGCCCTCGGCGTCGACCCGCGGCTCTGCGTGGCGATCGAGGACTCCGCGCCCGGACTGGCCTCGGCGACCGCATCGGGCGCCGCCGTGATCGGAGTTCCCGCCCACGTCGGCCTGCCGCCGAGCCCCTCCTACACGCTCTGGCCGACCCTCGAGGGGCGCACGATCGCGGACCTCGCCGAGATTCTGGCCCGGCAGATCGCCCCTGCGGGAGGGACCCGATGAGCGGCGACGCGGTCAGGAGGCAGAGCGGCCCGTTCGAGGCGGGCGACCGGGTGCAGCTGACCGGCCCGCGCGGCAGACTCAACACCATCACGCTCGAGCCCGGCGCGGTGTTCCACACGCACCGCGGCATCCTCGCGCACGACGCCATCATCGGTGCGCCGGACGGCTCCGTCGTCACGAACACGGTCGGCGACGAGTACCTCGCGCTGCGCCCCCTCCTCACCGACTTCACGATGTCGATGCCGCGCGGCGCCGCGATCGTCTATCCGAAGGACGCCGCGCAGATCCTGCTCGTGGGCGACATCTTCCCTGGTGCCGTCGTCGTCGAGGCCGGGGTCGGATCCGGCGCCCTGTCGCTCTCGCTCCTGCGCGCCGTCGGCCCCGCCGGGCGACTCGTCTCCTTCGAGCGGCGTGAGGAGTTCGCGCGGGTCGCGAAGGCGAACGTCACGGCCTTCCTCGGAGCCGAGCCGGCCAACTGGGAGGTGCGGCTCGGAGACCTCGCGCTCGAGCTCGGGGACGCCGTCGAGCGGGGCAGCGTCGATCGCGTCGTCCTCGACATGCTCGCCCCATGGGAATGCCTCGACGCGGCGGCGGCAGCGCTCACGCCGGGCGGTGTGCTCGTCTGCTACGTCGCCACCGTCACCCAGCTCTCGAGAGTCGCCGAGGCGGTCAGGGCCACCGGCTGCTTCACCGACCCGGAGTCCTCCGAGACCATGGTGCGCGGCTGGCACGTCGAGGGCCTCGCCGTGCGCCCGGATCATCGCATGGTCGCCCACACCGGATTCCTCCTCACGGCGAGGAGGCTCGCGCCGGACACGGTGCTTCCGCAGCGGGGGCGGAAGGCGAAACCGGAGTACTCCGAGGAGGATGTCGAAGCGTGGACGCCCGGCGCCCTCGGCCAGCGGCAGGCCAGCGACAAGCGCGTGCGCAAGGCGGCGCGCCAGGCCGAGTCGGCCGCGCGGCACGCGACGGGGCGGGGCGGGCACGCCGACTCATCGGCCTAGAATTGTCGGAGCCTCCACGAACCCATCCCGAAACGAGAAACGAGGACCCGTGCGCACACTTCCCGCGCTGCTCCTGACAGCAGGCATCGTCGTGAGCCTCAGTGCGTGCGCCCAGGGTCCCTTCGCGCCCGGCTGCGACGCTCCGGCGACGACCGGGGACGCCTCCGCCGTCGTGACGGCGACGGGCAAGCTCGGTGCGACGCCGACGATCGACTTCCCGACGCCCGTCGTGACGAAGAAGACCGAGCTCAGCACCCTCATCGAAGGCAGCGGGAACCGGCTGCGCGAGGGGGACGTCGTGGTCTTCCAGTACACGCTCCTCAACGGCTCGACGGGGCAGACGCTGAGCCAGAGCGACTACTCGGGGCCTGGCACGATCGTCACCCTCGGCGACTCGGCCACGCCCTCGGTCACGGTCGGCCTCGAGTGCACGACCGTGGGGTCGCGCGTCGCCATCGCGACGACCGCTGCCGGTGCCGGCCAGGGCAGCACCGGATCGACCGACTCCTTCGTCTTCGTCGTCGATGTCCTCGACGCCTTCCGCGGCAAGGCGAGCGGCGCGGCCCAGATCCCGCAGGCCGGGATGCCGGCGGTCGTCACTGCGCCCAACGGCGCTCCTGGCATCACGGTCCCGAAGGAGGAGGCGCCGTCGGCGCTCACCGTCAACGTGCTGCAGGCGGGCGACGGCGAGGCCGCCGAGGCCGGCGATCACGTCGTCGTGAAGTACACGGCCGTGCTGTGGTCGGACAGCAGCGTCTTCGACTCGACCTGGACGGGCGGCCAGGCCAAGATCATCGCGCTCACGAAGTCCGACTCCGTCCCGGAGGGTCTCGTCACGGGACTCGCGGGCCAGAGGGTCGGCTCCCAGGTCCTCATCGTCGTCCCGCCCGCGCAGGGGTTCGGCGACGCAGGCAGCAATGGGGTCCCGCCCGGGTCGACCCTCGTCTACGTCGTCGACCTGCTCGGGCTCGCCGGGTAACGTGTCCGCGGCGAGTGCTCCCCAGCGCGTTCCCGTCGAGGAGCGCCTCTTCAGCCTCGTCCTCGCACTCCTGGCCACGGAGAAGGGCCTGACCAAGAACGAGATCCTCTCGACGGTCCAGGGCTACCGCCAGCGCTACTCGCCGAACGGCGACAACGCGAACCTCGAGCGGCAGTTCGAACGGGACAAGGACGACATCCGGGAGCTCGGCGTGCCGCTCGAGACCCTCGACGCACCCGGCCAGGCCGGGAACAACCAGAACCTGAGGTACCGCATCCCGCGCGGGGCCTACGAGCTTCCGCAGGACGTGACCTTCTCCGCGGAGGAGACCGCACTGCTCGGGCTCGCCGCGATGGTCTGGCGCGAGGGCTCCCTCTCCGGCGAGTCGCGCAGGGCGATGCTCAAGCTCAAGGCGCTCGGCATCGAGACGGGAGAGCCCGTTCTCGCCTACGCCCCGCGCGTGCGCGTTCGGGACGAGGCGTTCGAGCCGATGAGCGCGGCGCTCGAGAAGCATCAGGTCGTCCGCTTCAGCTATCTCAAGCCGGGCGAATCCGAGGCGAGCGTGCGCACGGTCGCCCCGCTCGCGCTCCTGCAGTTCCAGGGCCGGTGGCACTGCTACGCCATGGAGCCCGGCACGGGCGAGCGCAAGACCTTCCTCCTCCGCCGCATCGTGAGCCAGGTCGTCACGACCGGGGCGACCGTGCGCACGCTCGCCGAGGATTCCGCCGCGCGGGGGCTGCGCGAGCTGCAGGAGGTCTGGGAGGCGCACGTCGCCGTCGTGTCGGCACGGCCCGACACGGATGCCGCGACGAGGCTCACCAAGCGCCGCGGAGCCGAACGCGCTGCGGACGGCACCCTGCGCCTCCACTACGTCGACCTCAATATCATCGCGGACGAGCTCGCGGGCTTCGGGCCCGAGGTCGTCGTCGCCTCGCCACCGGAGCTGAGGGCCGCCGTGCATGACCGGCTCCTCGCGACGGCGGCGAACCACACCGGCTCTCGCGGGGGAGGCGACGATGGCTGATCGCCAGGCACCGCTCCCGGCGAGAGACAAGCTCACCTTCCTGCTGTCGCTCGTGCCCTATCTCATGGACCATGACCGCGTCTCGGTGCAGGTCGCCGCCGAGCACTTCGGCGTGAGCGAGGAGCAGATCCGCGACTCGGTGCGACTCATCGCGGTCTCCGGCATCCCGGGGGAGACCGCCGCCTACCAGCCGGACGACCTCTTCGACATCGCCTGGGACGACTTCGAGGACAACGACCAGATCGTCCTTACCAACCTCGTGGCGATCGACGACTCCCCGCGATTCTCCGGCCGGGAGGCGGCCGCTCTCATCGCCGGCCTCCAGTACCTGTCCGCGCTCCCGGAGAACTCCGATCGCAGCGCGGTCGCGACGCTCATGGCCAAGCTCGCGCGGGGGGCATCCGCCGCGCCGAGCCAGGTCGCGGTCGCCGCGAACGAGACCGACGGGACCCTCGCGGTCATCCGGGAGGCGGTCGCGGCCGGCCATCAGCTCGAGTTCGACTACCTCAACTCCCGGGAGATCCACGAGCGGCGGCGAGTCGACCCGCTGAGGGTCGAATCCGTCGACGACGACTGGTACCTGCGGGGCTGGTGCCACCTGCGCGGCGCGCTCCGAACCTTCCGGCTCGACCGCATCGGCGATCCGGTGGTGACGGATGAGCTGCTGAGCTATCGCCCGGAGGACGTCGTCCTGCCGGACACCCTCTTCGAGGGCTCTCCCGACGACATCGAGGTCGACGTCGCGATCGCGCCGGCGGCGCTCCCGCTCATCGCGGACTACCTTCCCGACGGCGCGGCGAGGAGAGTGGAATCGGGCCTCGTGCACACGACGATCCGCGTGTCGCACCTCCACGGACTCAAGCGTCTCGCCTGCAGCCACCCGGGGGTGCTCACGGTCACCGCGCCGGAGGAGGCGCGACGGGCCGTCGCCGAGTGGGCCGCCGCCGGCGCCGCGCCCTACGGGGCCGTGTCGTAGGCAAGTCTCCCGCCGACCGGCTAAACTGACCGCATCAGCCCGACCGAGGAAGAGGATTGACAGCATGCTCCAAGGATTCACCGGGTGGCACGCCCTCATCATCCTGGTCGTCGTCCTGCTCCTGTTCGGCGCGACCAAGCTCCCCGCCCTCGCCAAGAGCGTCGGCCAGTCGATGAAGATCTTCCGGAGCGAGATGAAGACCCCGGAGTCCGAGGACAAGTCCGGCGCGGCAGACGACTCGACTTCGACGCCAAAGCCCTAGCGCCCATGGCGGCCCGTGAGAAGCGAGGCGCGAACAGCGAACGCCGGATGTCGCTCGGGCAGCACCTCGTCGAACTGCGCAAGAGGCTCTTCCGCGCCGCGCTCGGCGTGCTCGCCGGCGCCATCGTGGGATTCATCCTCTCGAAGTGGATACTCGACCAGATCGCCGGCCCGATCGCCGAGGTCGCCGAGACGCGCAACGCGGTCCTGAACTTCTCGCAGGTCACCTCCTCGTTCGACGTCAGGATGCAGATCGCCATCTACGTCGGCCTGTTCGTCTCCAGCCCCATCTGGCTCTACCAGGTCTTCGCGTTCCTCGTCCCCGGCCTCACCGGCAAGGAGAAGCGCTACACCTTCGGCTTCTTCTTCACGGCGGTTCCGCTCTTCCTGGCCGGATGCGCGGCCGGCTGGTTCGTCCTCCCGCACATCGTCACGCTCCTGAGCAGTTTCGCGCCGGAGGACTCGGCCTCCATCATGGACGCCAAGGACTACCTGAACTTCGTGCTCAAGCTCGTGCTCGCGGTCGGCGTCGCCTTCGTGCTCCCGGTGTTCCTCGTGATCCTCAACTTCATCGGCATCCTGTCCGCCAAGGGCATCATCAAGGGCTGGCGCGTGGCGATCCTCTCCATCACGCTGTTCACCGCCATCGCGACCCCCGCCGCCGACGTGTTCTCGATGTTCCTCCTCGCGATCCCCATGGTCGCCCTCTACTTCGTGGCGGTCGGGATCGCGTTCTGGCACGACGCCATCGCGGCGAAGCGGGCCCGGCGGATCGAATCGGACCTCGGTTCCCCGAGCATCGCGTGATCGAGGAGTTCCGGCGCGGGCTCCCGTTCGACCTCGACCCGTTCCAGGCAGCAGCCTGCGAGGCGCTCGACGAGGGACGCAGCGTGCTCGTGGCCGCTCCCACCGGCGCCGGGAAGACGGTCGTCGCCGAGTTCGCGGTGCATCTCGCCATGAGCGCGCCCGCCGCCAAGGTCTTCTACACCGCGCCCATGAAGGCGCTCAGCAACCAGAAGTACCAGGAGTTCGTCGCGACCTACGGGGTGGACGAGGTCGGCCTGCTCACGGGCGACACCAACATCAACTCCCGCGCCCGCATCGTCGTCATGACGACCGAGGTGCTCCGGAACATGCTCTACGCCGACTCCGACCTGCTGCCCGAGCTCGGATTCGTCATCATGGACGAGGTGCACTACCTCGCCGACCGGTTCCGCGGCGCCGTCTGGGAGGAGGTCATCATCCACCTTCCGCCCTCGGTACGCCTCGTCTCGCTCAGCGCGACCGTGTCCAATGCCGAGGAGTTCGGCGACTGGCTCCAGACCGTGCGCGGCGACACCGCCGTGATCGTCTCGGAGGAGCGCCCGGTCCCGCTCGAGCAGCACATCCTCATGCGGACGAAGCTCATCGACCTGTTCGACACGTCCGGTACGAGCGAGAGCCATCGCGTGAACCCCGAGCTCGTGCAGATGGCGCGCTACGGAGGCCGCACGCTCAGCGCGCGCCAGATGAAGGACGTCGGCCGCTACCATTCGCGCGGCGGCCGTCCGCAGGAGCTCCGGATGGACCGCGCCGCCGTCATCCGCCTGCTCGCCGACCGCAACCTCATCCCGGCGATCTTCTTCATCTTCAGCAGGGCAGGATGCGACGCGGCCGTGAGCCAGGTGCTCCGGGCCGGCATCCGGCTCACGACGGCGGCGGAGCGGGACGAGATCCGCTCCTTCGCCGAGGAACGCTGCCGGACGATCCCGGACGAGGATCTCGCCGTGCTCGGGTACTGGGAGTGGCTCGGCGGCCTGGAGAGGGGCGTCGCGGCGCACCACGCCGGGATGCTCCCGGCGTTCAAGGAGACCGTCGAGGAGCTGTTCCGCCGCAAGCTCGTGCGCATCGTCTTCGCGACCGAGACCCTCGCGCTCGGCATCAACATGCCCGCCCGCACCGT
>JBIQHP010000104.1:0-6952 GCA_044508495.1 Clavibacter sp. | reverse complement strand
CGCTCGACAGGGCGCTCGTGCGCGCGGCGAGCCCGGAGCGCTCCCGCTCGTGGCCATGCAGCTCCTCGCGGAGGCGCTCGATCTCGGTCTCCGCGACCGCGACCTCGGCTTGCGCGGCCTCGTACGCCGCGTCGAGGTCGGTTTCGCCGGTCTCGCCGAGCGCCGCGTCGGCCTCGAGCTCGGCGAACTCCGCCTGCGCCGAGGCGCGGCGCGCGACGGCGGCATCGAGGGCGTTCTGCTGGCGCAGCACCTCGCCGCGCACGGCGGCGAGTCGCGACTCCGCGGTCTCGGACTGGCCCGTGAGCTTCGAGAGCTCGAGCTCGTGCGAGGAGACGAGGGAGGCCTGCAGCGCGATCTCCTCGTCGAGGGCCTCGAGGTTCGCCCTGGCGTGCGCGCTGGCCTGCTGCGCCTCCGCGAGGGCGAGCTCCGCGGACGAGATCGCCTCGCCGAGCCGCGCCGCCTCCGCTCGCGACTCCTCGACCTGCTGCGGGGTCACGACGCTCCCGGCGGCCTGCTCGTCGACCTGAGCCCCGAGCAGGGCGAGCCGCTGGTTGGCGAGCGTGAACAGCCCGCGCAGGCGCTCCTGCACCGACTCGAGATCGAATGCCGTCCGGCGCGCAAGGTCGACGGCGTCGCCGAGCTGCGCCTGCTCGAGGTGCTGCTCGCGCAGCTTGTTCTGATCGAGCTGCTCCTGGAGCACGATGCGCTCGCTCTTGCGCTCCGACTCGCTCCGGCCGTGCAGGGTGAGGCTCGAGCGCAGCGCGACGACCTCGTCGGCGAGCAGCCGGGCTCGCGCATCCCGCACGATCGCCGCGATCGACTGGGCCTCCTTGGCGATCTCGGCCTGATGCCCGAGGGGCTTGAGCTGCCGCCGGATCTCGCCGGCGAGATCGCTCAGGCGGGTCAGGTTGGCCTGCATGGCCTCGAGCTTGCGGAGGGTCTTCTCCTTGCGGCGACGGTGCTTGAGGATGCCGGCCGCCTCCTCGATGAACCCCCGTCGCTCCTCCGGGGTCGCGTGGAGCACCTGGTCGAGCTGCCCCTGACCGACGATGACGTGCATCTCGCGGCCGAGCCCCGAGTCGCTCAGGAGCTCCTGCACGTCGAGCAGGCGGCAGGCCTCGCCGTTGATCGCGTACTCGCTCCCGCCGTTGCGGAACAGCGTGCGACTGATCGTGACCTCGGTGTAGTCGATCGGGAGGGCGCCATCCGCGTTGTCGATCGTGAGGAGCACCTCGGCGCGACCGAGCGGCCCTTTCGTCGCGGTTCCGGCGAAGATGACGTCCTCCATCTTGCCGCCGCGCAGCGTCTTCGCCCCCTGCTCCCCCATGACCCAGGCGAGGGCGTCCACGACGTTGGACTTGCCGGAGCCGTTGGGCCCCACGACGCACGTCACGCCGGGTTCGAAGGCGAAGGTCGTCGGCTGGGCGAAGGACTTGAACCCCTTGAGGGTCAGGCTCTTCAGGTACACCGCGGTGCCCTCCTCGACCCGACGAAACTCATTCGACTACGGTACCGGACCAACGGGGGCGTCCCCGTCGATTACAACGGTTCGATCACCGTCTGAGGCTCGCCGCTCCCATCGTTGTAGCCTGATCGGCTTTGCACTTTTGCCTCTGCCCTTCATCGACCACCCTGAGGATTCGACCATGACCGCCTTCACGATCGACGAACTGACGATCCCGACGTCCGTCGACGCGCCGGATGCCGCCGACTTCATCGAGATGACCCACGTGCGCAACGAGATCGAGGCCGACACAATGGGCAATCGCGACCTCGCTTACGAGCCCGTCGAGCTGCTGCCGAACTGGCGCGACCCCTACCAGCCCCAGACCTGCCTCGTCGCGAGAGTCGACGGCCGTATCGTCGCTCGAGGGATCTACCAGGCGCCCATCGAGGAGGGTTCCCGGGACGCCTGGCTCAACATCGAGGTGCTCCCGGAGTTCCGGCGGCGCGGCATCGGCTCCGCACTCTACGAAAGGCTCGACGCGATGTGCGCTGCGGGCGGCCGGACCGTGCAGCAGGTCTTCATCCTCCACAAGCGAGCGGACGATTCCGAGCAGCTCCCCTCCCCGACCGGCTTCGGCTCCGTGCCGCTCACCAACCCGGAGACCCGCTTCCTCCTGGCCCGCGGGTTCGCTCTCGAACAGGTCGAGCGGACGAGTCGCCTCGCCCTTCCGGTCGAAGACCAGGAGCTCACGCGGCTCCTCGACACCGCTCGAGCGGCTGCCGGCGAGGACTACCGGATCGTTCGCTGGATCGGCAGGACGCCCCCGGAGCGGATGGACGACATCGCCCTCCTCTACCGGCGGATGAGCACGGATGCGCCGGCGGCAGCACTCGAGATCGCCGAGGAGCTCTGGGACGAGGCCCGGCTCGCCGAGCTCGAGGACCGCAGGGAGACGAGCCCGCGAACCATGCTCACGGCCGCCGCCGAGCATGTGCCGACGGGTCGGCTCGCGGGATTCAGCGAGCTCTCGGTCCCTCCGGAGATCGACCGGCCGGTCGAGCAGGACGCCACTCTCGTGCTCCGGGAGCACCGCGGCCACCGCCTGGGAATGCTGCTCAAGGCGGCCAACCTCCGGTTTCTCGCCGAGACGCACCCGGGGCATCCTTCGGTCCTGACCTTCAACGCCGAGGAGAACCGCCCCATGCTCGACGTCAACGAGGCCATCGGCTTCGCCGCAGTCGGCTACGGCGGCGGGTGGAAGAAGGTCACGACCGTCGCCGAACGGCCGGGCGAGTGAGGCCGTTCGGTAGGATCGATCGCATGCGCAGGTGGAGCGGCGAGCGGATCGGACGGCTGAGCCTGCGGCTCGACGCCGCCTACTGCATCGTGCTCGGAATCGGGGTCGCGCTCTCGGCGCCGTCCATCTCCATCGCCCTCCCGCTCCCCGCGTGGGCGTTCGTGGGCATCGGTGCCGTCGTCGTCCTGTGGGCCGGGCTGATCCTGCTCATGCTCGCACGGCTTCCGATTCACTCAGCGCTGCTTCTCGTGATGATCGCCAACCTGCTCGCGGCCCTGGTCGTCTCGGCGGTCTCGGTCATGGGCGCGGCAGTGCTCGTGGTCGTCGCCGGTCTCGCGATCGCCGTGGACATCGCGCTGTTCGCCGGGAGCCAGGCGTTCGCGCTGCGGCGGCTGCCGACCGCGACCTGACGGCCACGGAGTGACCGTCGTCGGGCTCCCCCAGCAGCCCTAGCTCCCCCCGCTGCTACTTCTTGCGCTGGCAGCGCGGGCAGAAGTGGCTCCCGCGGTTCATGAACCGCTCGCGCACGATCGGCCGGCCGCAGCGCGGGCACGGCCTGCCCTGCTGTCCGTAGGCGTTGAGCGAGTGCGAGAAGTACCCGGACTCCCCGTTGACGTTCAGGTACTGGGCGTCGAAGCTCGTGCCGCCCTCGGCGAGGGCCTTCGCGAGCACGGCGCGCACCTCGGCGAGCAGCACTGTCGCGCGCGGGCGGCTCAGGGCATCCGTCGGCTGGTCGTAGTGGACGCGCGCCGCCCAGAGCGCCTCGTCGGCGTAGATGTTGCCGATGCCGCTCACGAGCGTCTGGTCGAGCAGCGCGCGCTTGACGCCGGTGCGGCGCCTGCGCAGCGCGGCGAGGAACCGCGCATCGTCGAAGCACGGGTCGAGCGGATCGCGCGCGATGTGGGAGACGGATGCCGGCAGCCTCTCCCCTGCCAGATCGCCGGTCGCGACCAGGCCGTCGATCGCCATCGACCCGAAGATGCGCTGGTCGACGAAATTGAGTCGCAGCGGTCCGCGCTCGGGGTGCTCGAGGTCGATCCGGATGCGCGTGAGCGCGTCCTCGGTGCGCGGCGGTCGCAGCAGCACCTGCCCGCTCATGCCCAGGTGGACGACGAGCGCCTCCTCCCGATCGGGCCGGAGCGGGAGCCAGAGGTACTTGCCGCGGCGGGACGGGGAGGAGAGCACGGCGCCGGTGAGCCGGTCGGCGAAGTCCTCGGCGGGCCCCGGATGCCGGCGCAGCGAGCGCTCGTCGAGCACCTCGACGCGGGTCACCGTGGCGCCGGTCGCGAAGGGGGCCAGACCAGCGCGCACGACCTCGACCTCGGGCAGCTCCGGCACGGTCAGTCGCCTGCGGCGCCGGTGCCCGCGAGGTCGTCGTCCGCGACGCCACCGCCCGCCTTCTCGTGGCCCGGGTGATCGTCCCGCTGCAGGATGGTCCAGGCGCTCAGCGCGGCCGCCATCTCGGCGTGCTTCTTGCTCGTGCCGCTGCCCGACGCGATGTCCCCTCCGCCGAGCACGACGACCGCGCGGAACCGCTTCGAGTGGTCGGGACCGCTGTCGGTCACCTCGTAGTGGGGCAGTCCCAGCCCGCGGGCGGCCGCGAGCTCCTGCAGGCTCGTCTTGGGGTCCATCGCGGCGCCGAAGCGATCGGGGTCGTCCATGAGGGGGCGGATGAGCCGCAGCACGAGAGCGGTCGCGGTGTCCGGCCCCGCGTCGAGGTAGACCGCGCCGATGACGGCCTCGACCGTGTCGGCGAGGATGGACGACTTCTCGCGCCCGCCGGTCTGCTCCTCGCCCTTGCCGAGCCGGATGTACCTCCCGAGCCCGATCCGCCTCGCCACCTCGGCGAGCGCCACACTGCTCACGAGGCTGGCTCGCCGCTTGGCGAGCTCGCCCTCGTCGAGATCCGGGTTCTCGTTGTAGAGCATCACCGTGACGGCCTGGCCGAGGATCGAGTCGCCGAGGAACTCGAGGCGCTCGTTGTGGGCGATGCCGCCGTTCTCATAGGCGTACGACCGGTGCACGAGCGCGAGCGCGAGCAGGTCGGGGCTCAGCGGGACGCCGAGCGCCTCCGCGAGCGCCCGGGCGTCCGGCACGTGGCCGTCCGGATCCCCCGCGCGGCCGGTCATCCCCCGAGACGCCTCACTCCGGCGTGCAGCCGGCTCAGACGTCGGCGACCTTGCGACCCTTGTACTCGAGGTACAGGGGCGTGCCGGCCGAGTCCTCGACGACCCTCGCGCGGTGGGGAAGGCTGTAGACGACCTTGCCGCCCTCGATCGTCTTGACGAGGGTCGGCGGGGTCGCCTTCCACTGGGCGCGGCGCGCACGGGTGCTCGCGCGGGACATCTTGCGCTTGGGAACGGCCATGATTATCTCTTCTCTTCCTCGGCGTCGGTCTCGGCGCCGATCACGTCTTCCTTCGCGAACTCGGCGAGTCCGCTGAGCGCGGCCCACCGTGGATCGACGGGCGCCTCATGCTCGTGCCCGGGATCGTCCAGCAGCCGCACCCCGCACTGCGGGCACAGCCCGGTGCAGTCCACCTGGCAGACGGGCTGGAACGGCAGCGACAGCACCGCCGCGTCCCTGACCACGGGTTCGAGATCCACCTGGGTCTCGTGAACCTCGTAGTCGAATGCGTCGTCATGAGAATACGCGAAAACCTCCCGGATTTCGACCTCGACGGGTTGCTCGACGTCGACGAGGCAGCGCACGCACTCGCCGCGGGCCACGGTCACGACGTCGGCCGAGACGAGGATGCCGTCGTGCAGCGACTCGAGCCGGACGTCGAGGTGCAGGGGCTCGCCCGCGCGCACGCCGATGACCGCGTTGCCCCAGCCCTCCGGCGCGACAGTGTCGATCGTGCGCTCGCGCATCTCGCCGGGCCGGTGGATGAGGTCGACGACATCCAGGGTCAGGGCGGTCTTCTTGAGCGGAGTCTTCTTGAGGTGTGCCACCGCAACAGCCTAGACCGCGAGCGCCCCCTCCGCTCCGGGTGGCCGGCCGGCGCTCAGGCGCTCTCGACGGCGGTGAGCGCCTCGTCGTAGATCGCGAGCGCCCGTGCCACCTCATCCGGCGTCACGACGCACGGCGGCACGACGTGGATGCGGTTCTCCGAGGCGAAGGGCAGCAGGCCTCGTCGCATGAGCTCGTTCTTGAGCGCATCGATGACGGCGCCGTTCACCGGCTCGCGTCTCGCGCGATCGGCCACGAGATCGAGCGCCCAGAAGACGCCGAGTCCGCGCACCTCCCCGATCATCGGATGCTTCGCCTGCAGCTCGGCGAGGCCCGGCCCGAGATGGTCGCGCCCGATCGAGGCGGCGTTCTCGACGACGCCCTCCTCCTGCATGGCGTCGAGCGTCGCGACGATCGCCGCCATCGCGAGCGGATGCCCCGAATAGGTCAGCCCCCCGGGGAACACCTCGTCGACGAAGGCGTTCGCGATCGACTCGGAGATGATGACGCCGCCGGCCGGCACGTAGCCGGAGTTCACGCCCTTCGCGAAGGTCACGAGGTCGGGCACGACGCTGTCCCTGCCGTCGCCGAAGTCGCCGTGGAATGCGAACCACTCCCCCGTGCGGCCGAAGCCGGCCATGACCTCGTCGAGGATGAGCATCGCCCCGTACTTGTCGGCGAGAGCGCGCAGCCCGGCGAGGTATCCGGCCGGCGGCACGAGCACGCCCGCGGTACCGGGGACGCTCTCGACGAGAATCGCCGCGATCGACCTCGGCCCCTCGGCCTGGATGATGCGCTCGAGGCTGTGCAGCGCCCGCTCGCACTCCTCCTCGGGCGTCGTCGCCCAGAACTCGCTGCGGTACAGGAACGGCCCGAAGAAGTGCACGTGCCCCCGCGCGTACTCGTTGGGCACGCGCCGCCAGTCGCCGGTCGCCCCGATCGCCGCACCCGTGTTGCCGTGGTACGAGCGGTACTGCGAGAGCACCTTGTCGCGCCCCGTCACGAGACGCGCCATCCGGATGGCGTTCTCGTTCGCATCCGCTCCGCCGTTCGTGAAGAACACGCGGTCGAAGCCCGGCCCGGCCTTCGCGAGGATGCGCTGGGCCGCCTGGCCGCGCGGCAGGCTCGCGTGGGACGGTGCGACCATCGTGAGCACGTCGGCCTGCGCCTTGATGGCAGCCACGACCTTCGGATGCTGGTGCCCGATGTTCATGTTGACGAGCTGGCTCGAGAAGTCGAGGTACTCCTTGCCGTCG
>JBIQHP010000103.1:0-7228 GCA_044508495.1 Clavibacter sp. | reverse complement strand
AGTCGACGATGTTGAGGAGCAGGTGACCGGATGACACGGTCGCCCCGACGGTGGCGTTGACGTTGGCGATCGTCCCGTCCTTGTGCGCGGTGAGCGGCTGCTCCATCTTCATGGCCTCGAGCACGAGCACGAGATCGCCCTTGACGACGCGGTCGCCGTCGGCCACGGCGAGCTTGACGACGGTCGCCTGCATGGGCGCCTTGACCGAATCGCCGGTCGCGGTCGCGACGGCGCCCCCGGCGCTGCGGCGGGGGGGAGCGACGGCGGCCGCGCTCGCGGCGGCGCCGAGCATCCGGGCCGGGAGCGACACCTCGATGCGCTTGCCGCCCACCTCGACGACGACGTTCTGGCGCGACGACGCCGGTGCGGCATCCGGGAGCGACCCGCTCCACGGTTCGATGTCGTTCTCGAACTCGGTCTCGATCCAGCGCGTGTAGACGGAGAAGGGCTCGCTCGTGAACGCCGGGTCGCGCACGATCTTGCGGTGGAACGGCAGCACGGTCGGGAGCCCGGCGACCTCGAACTCGTCGAGCGCTCGGCGGGAGCGCTCGAGCGCGTCCTCACGGCTCGATCCGGTGACGATGAGCTTCGCGAGGAGCGAGTCGAAGGCCCCCCCGATGACGTCGCCCGTCGTCACCCCGCTGTCGACGCGCACCCCGGGGCCGCCCGGGAAGCGCAGCACGTTGACCGGCCCGGGCGTCGGCATGAAGTTCAGGCCGGGATCCTCGCCGTTGATGCGGAACTCGAAGGAGTGGCCCTGCGGCGCCGGGTCGTCGTAGTCGAGGATGCCGCCCTCGGCGATGCGGAACTGCTCGCGCACGAGGTCGATCCCGGTCACCTCCTCGGAGACCGGATGCTCGACCTGCAGCCGGGTGTTGACCTCGAGGAACGAGATGGTCCCGTCGGAGGCGACGAGGAACTCGCAGGTCCCGGCACCGACGTAGCCGACCTCGCGCAGGATCGCCTTCGACGAGGTGTAGAGCTGCTCCACCTGCTCCTCGCTGAGGAAGGGTGCCGGTGCCTCCTCGACGAGCTTCTGGTGTCGGCGCTGCAGCGAGCAGTCGCGCGTCGAGATGACGACGACGTTGCCGGCGGCATCCGCGAGGCACTGGGTCTCGACGTGGCGCGGCTTGTCGAGGTACTTCTCCACGAAGCACTCGCCGCGCCCGAAGGCGGCGACCGCCTCGCGCGTCGCCGACTCGAAGAGCTCGGGGATCTCCTCGCGCGTCCTGGCGACCTTGAGTCCGCGCCCGCCACCGCCGAATGCGGCCTTGATCGCGACGGGCAGGCCGTGCTCGTCGACGAAGTCGAGCACCTCGGCGGCATCGGAGACCGGGTTGAGCGTGCCAGGGGCGAGCGGCGCCCCGACCTTCTCGGCGATGTGCCGCGCGGAGACCTTGTCGCCGAGCTGCTCGATCGCGGCCGGGGACGGGCCGATCCAGATGAGCCCGGCATCCATGACCGCCTGGGCGAACTGCGCGTTCTCGGCGAGGAACCCGTAGCCGGGGTGCACGGCATCCGCTCCCGAGCGCCGGGCGATCGAGAGCAGCTTGTCGATCACGAGATAGGTCTCGGCGCTCGTCGTTCCTTCGAGGGCGTAGGCCTCGTCGGCGAGTCTGACGTGCCGCGCGTCGCGGTCCTGGTCGGCGTAGACGGCGACCGAGCTGATTCCGCTGTCCTTCGCCGCCCGGATCACGCGTACGGCGATTTCTCCACGATTCGCGATGAGGACTTTGGAAATGCGGGGCATAGTTGTTTAGCCTATTGCGGTTCCGGGGCCGGTCATTGGGGTAGACCGACAAAAACGTAGGAAGTCCTTGTATTCCGGGCTACAAGTCCCATAACTCATTCCACTCGACCCCGAAGCCGCGGAGGAGTCCCCGCAGGGTCGAGAGCGAGAGCCCGACCACGGCATGCGGGTCACCCTCGACCGAGGTGATGAACGGCGCGCCGAGCGAGTCGATCGTGAAGGCGCCGGCGACGTGGAGCGGCTCGCCCGTCGCGATGTAGGCGTCGAGCTCGGCGTCGGTCACGTCGCCGGCGAAGGTGACCTTCGCGCTCGAGACGGCCCCGGCCGCGCCGTGCAGCACGCCGCCTCGCCGGTCGATGAGCCAGTGCCCCGAGTGCAGGATGCCGGTGCGCCCGCGTTGCAGCTCCCAGCGCTCCCGGGCGACGGATGCCGTGTGCGGCTTGCCGTACACCTGCCCGTCGAGCTCGAAGACCGAGTCGCCGCCCAGCACGAACCCGTCGAGCACGAACCCGTCGAGTGCCGTGCCCTGGAGACCGGCGTTCGACACCGCCTCGGCCTTGAGCCGCGCGAGCAGCAGCACCGTCTCGGACGGGGTGGGGGTCCCGGCCTTGGCGACCGCGGCATCCTCGTCGACGTTCGAGGGGACCACGACCGGCTCGACCCCCGCCGAGCGCAGGGTCGCGAGCCTGGCCGGCGAGGTCGAGGCGAGGTAGAGCCGCACGCGCGCTCCTAAGCTGGGGGGATGGGTGATCAGCTGGGCCGACTCGTCGAGCTGGAGATCTCCAACGTAGCCCACGGCGGCGTCATGGTCGCCCGTCACGAGGGCCGTGTGGTGTTCGTCTCCGACGCGATCCCCGGCGAGCTCGTCCGCGCGGTCGTCACGGACGACTCGAAGGCGAGGTTCTGGCGCGCCGACACGGTCGAGGTGCTCGCGGCCTCCCCGCACCGGCAGCCGCACGTGTGGTCTGCCGCCTCGATCGACCGGGCGCCGGAGCTCCGCGCGGGCGGCGCCGAGTTCGGCCACATCGCTCCCGTGCACCAGCGTGAGCTCAAGCGCCAGGTGCTCGCCGACGCCCTCGGGCGGATGGCGGGCCTCACGCCCGAGCTCGCCGTCGAGGCGCTGCCGGGTCCCGCCGACGGCACCGGATGGCGCACCCGCGTCCGCCTGCACGCCGACGCCGACGGAACCCTGGGTCCCTATGCCGCCCGCTCGCACCGCGTCATCCCCGTCACCGATCTGCCGCTCGCGACGCCGGAGGTCGCGGCGGCCGCGCCGCTGGGCGTGCACGCGACCGGCCCGGTCGAGATCGTCGGCCCTTCGACCGGTCCGGTCGTCGTCCTGACCGGGGCGCAGCGCGGGGATGCCATCGCCGAGCGGGTGGGCGATCGCCTGTTCCGGCTCGATGCGGGCGGTTTCTGGCAGGTGCACGGGCACGCGGCGGAGACGCTCACCGGAGCGGTGCAGACGGCGATCGACCCGGCGCTGTTCGACCCGGTCGCTCCGAATCTCGACCTGTACGGGGGTGTCGGCCTCTTCGCGGCCGCGGTCGGGGACCGGTTCGGGAGCGGCATCCGGATCGAGTCGGTCGAGAGCGACGCGGTCGCGACCGGGTACGCGGGCGAGAACCTCGCCGATCTCGCCGGGGCGAGCGCCGTGACCGCCCGGGTCGACCGCTACCTCGCCCGGCTGCGCACCGAACGTGCGCGACTCGACGGCGCGACGGTCGTGCTCGACCCACCGCGCTCCGGCGCGGGCAAGGATGTCGTCGCGGCGCTCGCCGCCCTCGGCCCCGCGCAGCTCGTCTACGTCGCCTGCGACCCGGTCGCCCTCGCGCGGGACCTCGCGCTCTTCGCCGAACGCGGCTACCGGCTCAGCGGCATCCGGGCGTTCGACCTGTTCCCGGGCACGCACCACGTCGAGGCGGTCGCGACCCTCGTGCGAGCGTAGGCGTGGTCTCGATACGTCCGCTGCGCGGACTGCTCGACCGGCGGTGACGTGGTCGGCGGTCTACCAGCTTCCGCCGCCGCCCCCTCCGCCTCCTCCACCGCCACCGCCCCCGCCGCCGGAGCCTCCGCTCGAGCCGGGGGTCGAGGTGAAGGAGGTCGTCGCCATGCTCGTGAAGCTGTTGACCGCCGAGCCGATCGAGGCGATCGAGGACACCGAGCTCGAGAGGTAGCCGGCGTGGAAGCCCACGTTGCCCGCGTACCAGTCCATCGTCGGCTGCGCCTTGCCTTGCGCGACGAGCTCGGCGAAGACCTTCGCCCACCGCTCGGCCTCGCCGAACACCATGGCCCAGGGCATGTAGCGGCTGAAGACGTCCTCGTCCTCGTCGAAGCGGATGCGGTCGGCCTCCGCCGTCGCGATGTACTCCTTGAACCCGGCGAGCTGCACGTACACGGCATGCCCGAGGGCGCTGCGCCGGATGGCCTTCGACGCCGACCCGAGGGTGAGGAACGATCCGATCGCGAGGCCGATCGGGATGAGGATCCAGGTTCCGTCGAAGAAGGTCATGACGAAGAAACCGGCGGCGCCGAGGAAGAGGCCCCAGGAGATGAGCGGATGGGTCGAGTTGACCTTGTCGATGAAGTACTTCTCGTGCTGGATCCAGGTGTCGAGGGCCTTGACGATCGCCCGCATGTCGGCGGCGAAGGTGTTGGTGAGCGTCGAGAGCTTGACGGAGGTGCGGTAGCCCGGGAAGAGCTTGCCGAGCAGGAGCGCTTCGTGGGGGAGCAGCTCGGCGGCATCCGGACCACCCGGCCGGGAACGCGCCTTCTTCTCCGCGGCGCGCTCCGGTGTCGCGACGAGCGTGTAGTCCTTCGCCTTGCGGCGGTTGCCCCCCTCGACCTCTTCGATGCGCAGGTGGCCGCGCACGGCGAGGTCGACGAGGGTCGCGGTGATGTCGGAGTTCTTCCTCGTCTTGTTGAGCACGGTTCCCGCGGCACCGACCGGCAGGCCCTTCGGCGGCTGGTACTGCACCACGATCGTCTCGTCCTTGGGCGCCGGCCCGGTCTCGGCGCGCTCCTGGTCGTCGGGGATGCCGCCGGGCGTGACCCCGAGGAACTTCTGGTCTCGCCTGCGTGCGATCACGAGCGCCCGGAAGGCGAGCGGCACGGCGAACACGAGCGCGAGTCCCGTTCCCCAGTTCCACGGGCTCCAGAACGGGTCGGGGCCGTCGTTCGACCCGCTGCGGATGGGTGTGTAGCCCGAGGGGAGGCTCGGCTCGAGGATGGGCGCGGCATCCGTGAACGTCCCCTCCGGCCAGGCGACGTCGATCGTGAGGCCCTGGCGGCTCGTGAGCGGCTCGCTCTCGAAGGTCGCGGTCGAACCGCTCGCGCGGGCGGAGGCGCAGGGCTGCTGGGTTCCGTCATAGCCGGCATAGCAGGTCACCGAGTCGACGGCGGCCGGCCCGGTCACGGTGACGGTCGTGCGCAGGATCGCCGGGTCCCAGTAGCTTCCGGTCGCGTTCCAGTAGAACTCGTCCCGGAGGCTGCCGTCGGCCTGCTGCGCCCGATTGACCGCGCCTTCGATGTCGTAGCGGATGACATAGGTCTGCCTCCCGCTCACGTGGGCGTTGGCGTTGCCGATCCTGATCTGCAGCGCGTTGCCCAGCGTGGTCGAGTACAGCGCGCTGGCCCCGGTCGGGCTGGAGACCTCGATGTTCCCGTAGCGGTAGACGCGGTCGGTGCCCGGAGTCTCGGTCGAGAAGCGCGAGGCGAGGAAGCGGTCGATGCCGTGCCGGTCGTCCGAGCCGGCGAAGTCGTAGTCGATCGTCTCGACGACGTGAACGGTGCCGTCGGCGTCGAGCGTGTACCGGATGTCGAAACTGCCGATCCTCTCGGCCCCGCCCCCTCCCGCGCAGCCGGCGAGCACCAGCGCGACGACGCCTGCGGCGAGAACCGACTTCACTGCCCGAGAAATCATGTGCAGACTCTACCGGGCGAGCCGTCGGCGAGCCATTAAGCTGGTGTTCGGGGACCCGGGGGAGAACAGGATCGACGCCATGCCGCTCACGGTCGAGAATGAGACACCGACGGACACGGGACGCCTCGGCGTCCGGGTGGGGGTCGTCGACGATCACGAGTCCGTGCGCCTCGGTCTCAAGACCGCCTGTCTCGACGCGGGGTTCGACTTCGTGCTCGCCGCCGCCTCCGTCAAGGAGTTCGTCGCTGGCCTCGCAGGCCGGGAGTGCGACGTCGTCGTGCTCGACCTCTCTCTCGGCGACGGGTCCACGGTCACCGAGAACGTCAAGGCCGTGCAGGCGACCGGATGCGCCGTGCTCGTCCACAGCATCGCCGACCGCGTCGCCCTCGTGCGCGAGGCGCTCGCCGCGGGAGCCGCCGGAGTGATCCCGAAGTCCTCGGCGACCAAGACGGTCATGTCCGCCGTCGCGACGGTGGCGAGGGGCGACGTGCTCAACAACCTCGAGTGGGCCACCGCGATCGACGCCGACCGCGACTTCTCGAAGGCCCAGCTCGGCCGGCGAGAACGGGAGATCCTCCACCTCTACGCCTCGGGCCTGCCGCTCAAGCTCGCGGCGGAGCGACTCGGGATCGGGTACGCGACCGCGCGCGAGTATCTCGACCGCATCCGGATCAAGTACGTCGAGGTCGGTCGTCCGGCGCCCACGAAGGTCGATCTGCTGCGCCGCGCGGTCGAGGACGGCATCCTGCCGGGCCTCGACCCGGACGGTGGAGATGAGCGCTGAGGCTGCGGTCGCCGAACCGCTGAGACAGCAGCGGAGGCCGATCAGCCGATCCCAGATGGAGGTCGTGGCCTCCCGCTCGGTGGCCTTCTTCGGCCTGCTGTTCGGAGCGCAGACCTTCCCGGTCATGCTCGGCCAGGTCGGCGTGCTGCAGACCTGGTGGTTCTGGGGCTATGACGTCGCGATCTTCGGCGGGCTCCTGCTGTGCGTCGTCGCCTCCATGGCCCGCCGGCTCGTGCGCGTCCTCAACATCTACGTCGCGGGAGCCTGGCTCGTCGCGATGGCGACCTGGCCGCTCGCCGTCGTCGACCCCTCGGCCGTCGCCACCGAACGGCCCTGGCTCTGGTTCCTCTGCACGGTCGCCACGGCGGCGGCCGCGATCGCGCTCTCGACCTGGGCCGCCGCGGCCTATCTCGTCCTCGCCCCCGCGGTCTACGGCGTCATCCGGCTCACGCCGTCCGGCGGCGGTGCCAAGTGGGACCTCGCCGCGCTCGACACGGTCTACGCCATCCTCCTCGGCGGCGCCGTGCTCATGATCATCACCCTCCTGAGGGGAGCGGCGGCGTCGGTCGATGCCGCCCAGGGCACGGCGCTCGCACGCTATGCGCACGCGGTCCGGCAGCATGCCACGGAGGTCGAGCGCGTGCAGGTCGACTCGATCGTGCACGACAGCGTCCTCACGACTCTCATCTCCGCGGCGCGCGCCTACACGCCGGAGGCCATGGAGCTCTCGGCGACCATGGCGAGCAACGCGATCGGCCATCTCAAGGAGGCG
>JBIQHP010000003.1:5374-53494 GCA_044508495.1 Clavibacter sp. | reverse complement strand
TCCGCGACGCCGACCTCATCCTCGTGATGGAGAACGGCCAGATCGTCGAGCAGGGGACGCACGCCGAGCTGCTCGAGGCGGACGGCGCCTACGCGCGCCTCTACGACGCGCAGTTCGCCGGGCCGGTGGTGGACGAGGTGGAGACCGAGACGGTCTAGTCGCGCACAAGGGCGCTTCCGCGGGCTTCTCCACCGAACGGCCCGCGGAGGCGGAGCGCCCGACGGGCGCCGTCGGTAGTCCTGTGGCATGGACACGAACCCGAGAGATCTCACGACCCCCGACCTGCTCGCCCTGCTGCCCCACGTCTTCGGCTTCGAGCCGCGCAATGCCCTCGCCATCCTGACCTTCCGGCGGGAGAGGCTGGGCACGGCGTTCACGCTCGAGCTGCCCTCGCGGGAGACCGAGACGGCGATGCGGCAGCTCGCGAGCGAGGCGATCGGCGCGGTGTGCAGCGTGCCCGATGCCGACGCCGTGCTGCTCGCGGTCTACACGGATCGTCGCTCCCCGACCGCGCGGGCGCACCCCTTCGAGCGGCTGCAGTCCTTCGTCGCCGCCCGGCTGCACGGGTCGGGATTCCACCTCGCCGACTCCTTCTACGTCGCCGCGAACGGCTGGGGCTCCTACCTGTGCGACGAGCCGGACTGCCGCCTCGCGACCCCGAATCCGCTCGCCGAACTGCGGAGAAGGACGCGGGAGCTCGGCGAAGGCCTCGAGAGCTAGTGCACATCGCGTGAGCTACCGGGTCGACTTCACCACAGCGGCAGCGCGTAGCCTCTCACCGTTCGTCAGCCACCCACGAGCGGTGCCATGAGCTTCGCCGCGAGCGAGGGACGGCGGGTCACGCGCTCCTCGAGGTCGGCGAGCTCCATCGCGACGAGGCCGAGGTTGGCCCCGACGAAGCGCAGCGGCTCGGGCTCCCAGTCGCGCGAACGATGGCCGACCCAGGGCAGCTCGACGAGCTCCGAGTCGGCGCCTGCCAGGAGGTCGGCTATCGTGCGGCCGGCGAGGTTCGTCGTGCTCAGCCCGTCGCCGACATAGCCGCCGGCCCATACGATCCCGGATGCCGCATCGTGGTCCACCGCCGCATGCCAGTCGCGGGGGACGCCGATCGGGCCGCCCCAGCGGTGGGTGACCGCGGCATCCGCGACCTGCGGGAAGAGCTCCA
The DNA here is from genome assembly GCA_044508495.1 of Clavibacter sp. Classification (GTDB taxonomy): domain Bacteria; phylum Actinomycetota; class Actinomycetes; order Actinomycetales; family Microbacteriaceae; genus Terrimesophilobacter. The sequence continues at coordinate 52,329 of JBIQHP010000003.1, read as the reverse complement.
CGAGCGTGCGGCGCAGGTGCTCGAAGACCCGGGGAACCCGGTCGTAGCCCGGGCGGACGCTGCTGCCCCAGTGGTACCGCGCCCCGCGCCCCCCGAAGGCGAAGCGGTTGTCGGCCGTGCGCTGGCCGTAGATCAGGAGGTGCCGGAAGTCGCCGAAGGTCTGGCCGTGCTCGATGCCGAGCTCCTCCCAGACTGCGTCCGGAAGCGGCTCGGTCGCGATCATGAGCGAGTAGAGCGGCAGGATGCGGCGGTGCGTCTGCCTGAGCGTCGCGCCAAAACCCTCCGTGGCGATGACGATCGTGTCCGCTGTGACCGTGCCGCGAGCGGTCGTGACGCGATGCGGCTCCCAGGAGAGCACCTCGGTCTGCTCGAAGATCGAGGCGCCCATCCGCTCGACGACGCGGGCGAGGCCGCGCACGAGCTTGCCGGGGTGGAGGCGGGCGCAGGCGGGTTCGAGGACGGTGGCCAGGGTGTTGGTGGGGGTTGGTTTCGATACGCCCTGCGGGCTACTCAACCAGCGGGTGGAGTCCTGCGGGCTACTCAACCAACGAACTGTATCGACGCCGTAGCGCTCGGCCTCGGCGACCTCCTCGCGGGCGCGCACGAGTTGCGGCGTCGAGCGGGCGAAGAGCAGCGTGCCGCCGCGGGCGTAGTCGCAGTCGATGCCCTCGGCATCCGTCACCCGGCCGACCTCGTCGACCGTCTCGATCATGGCGCGGCGCATCGCAAGGGAGGCGTCGAGCCCGTGCCGGCGCTCGAGGGCCGCGGTCGACGCGGGGAAGAGCGCCGAGCACCAGCCGCCGTTGCGCCCGGAGGCGCCGAAGCCCGCGATCTCCTTCTCGAGGATCGCCACGCGCAGGCCAGGGGAGCGCCCCAGCAGGTAGTACGCGCTCCACAGCCCGGTGAGCCCGCCGCCGACGATCGCGACGTCGACCTCGCGGTCGCCGGGCAGCGCAGGGCGCGGCGCGAGGTCATCCGCGCCCGACTCGACGAGCGAGTCGAGCCAGAAGCTCACCCCCCGGTAGTCGTGCAGGGAGCCTCTCGGGCCTAGAGCCTCGTCCACGCCTCGCTCAGCACCGATCGCAGGATGCCCTCGATCTCGTCGAACTCCTCGGGTCCGATCGTGAGCGGCGGGGCGAGCTGCACGACCGGGTCGCCCCGGTCGTCCGCCCGGCAGTACAGCCCGGCGTCGAAGAGCGCCTTGGAGAGGAAGCCGCGCAGCAGCCGCTCCGACTCGTCGTCGTCGAAGGTCTCCTTGGTCGCCTTGTCCTTGACGAGCTCGATCCCGAAGAAGTACCCGTCGCCGCGCACGTCGCCGACGATGGGCAGGTCGAGGAGCTTCTCGAGTGTCGCGCGGAAGATCGGCGAGTTCTCGCGAACCCGCTCGTTGAGCTTCTCCTCCGCCATGATGTCGAGATTCTCGAGCGCCACGGCCGACGACACCGGATGCCCGCCCCAGGTGTAGCCGTGGTAGAAGGTGGTGTCGCCGTGCTTGAACGGCTCATAGATGCGCTCGTTCACGATCGTCGCGCCGGCCGGCGAGTAACCGCTCGTCATGCCCTTCGCGCAGGTGATCATGTCGGGGACGAAGTCGTAGGTCGTCGAGGCGAAGGTGTTGCCGATGCGGCCGAAGCCCGTGATGACCTCGTCGGCGACGAGGAGCACGTCGTACTTGTCGCAGATCTCGCGCACGCGCTGGAAGTATCCGGGGGGAGGTGGGAAGCATCCGCCCGAGTTCTGCACCGGCTCCAGGAAGACCGCGGCGACCGTCTCGGGGCCCTCGAACTCGATCATCTCCTCGATGCGGTTCGCCGCCCACAGACCGAAGCCCTCGGGGGAGCCCGTGAATCCGGCTTCCTCCGCACGGTAGTAGTTCGTGTTCGGAACGCGGAATCCGCCCGGGGTGACGGGCTCGAACATCTCCTTCATGCCGGGGATGCCGGTGATCGCCAGTGCTCCCTGCGGGGTTCCGTGGTAGGCGATGTAGCGGGAGATGATCTTGTGCTTGGTGCCTCTGCCCTGAAGCTTCCAGAAGTACTTCGCGAGCTTGAAGGCGGTCTCGTTCGCCTCGCCGCCGCCCGAGGAAAAGAACACCCGGTTGAGGTCGCCCGGCGCCTCGGCGGCCAGGCGGTCGGCGAGCTCGATGGCGGTCGGGTGGGCGTAGGACCAGGTCGGGAAGTATGCGAGCTCCTCCGCCTGCTTCGCCGCGGCCTCGGCGAGGCGACGACGACCGTGGCCGACGTTGACGACGAACAGGCCGCTGAGCCCGTCGAAGTACTTCTTGCCCTTGCTGTCCCAGATGTGGTGCCCTTCGCCGCGCACGATGACGGGCACGCCGGGGCCGTCCTCCATGACGGATTGGCGCGCCATGGCCATCCAGAGGTGGTCCTTGGCCTTGCGTTGGAGCTCGGCCTCGTTGTAGGTGCTGACGGGAGTCTCTAGCGTTGTCATTTTCTCATCTCGTTCCCCAGTTGTAGAACTGCTTGTGCAGCTTCAGGTAGACGAACGTCTCGGTGGACTGGACGCCCGGGATGCCCCGGATCTCCTTGTTGAGCAGGTCGATGAGGTCCTCGTCGTTCTCGCAGACGATCTCGGCGAGGATGTCGAAGCTGCCGGCGGTGAGCACGACGTAGTCGACCGCGCTGATGCGGCCGAGCCGTTCGGCCACCGAGGTCGTGTCCCCGGTCACCCGGATGCCGATCATGGCCTGGCGGTAGAAGCCCAGCTGCATGGGGTCGGTCACGGCGACGACCTGCATGACCCCTGAGTCGGTGAGCTTCTGCACGCGCTGCCGCACGGCGGCTTCGCTCAGGCCCACGGCCTTGCCGATCTCGGCATAGGAGCGACGGCCGTCCGACTGCAGCTGCTCGATGATCGCCTTCGAGACGTCATCGAGCTGGATCGGCTTGCCGGAGGGGCTCATGTATCGATTCTGTCAGTCAAAGCTGATTGTCACAAGCGAATCCGCATCCACAGCGCGTCGTGACGACGGAATCGGTAGTGAAAGCTCGGGTCGCGACTCGGCGGGTGAGCTGCGGCCCCCTCATCGCCTGACCGCGTCCGCTATGCGAGCATGGACGAGTGAAGACCCCTTCCGATCGCAGCGGCGCGCACACCGCGAGCCTGCGCGTCCTGGCGATGCTCGCGGTCGGTGCGATCGCGGCGACGGCGACGGGGCTCTCGGGGCTCCCGGACTACGCGCTCGTCGTCGGCTGGATCGCCGCCGCCCTGACCTACCTGACCTGGGTGTGGCTGCGCATCGGGAGGATGGGGCCGGAGGAGACCAGGTCGCACGCGAGGAAGGAGGATCCGTCCCGCGGTCTCGCCGACATCCTCCTGGTCGTCGCCAGCCTCGCCTCGCTCGGGATCGTCGTCCTCGTGCTCCTGCGGGCGGCCTCCGCGGGCGGCCTCGAGCGCGCGCTCCTCGCCTCGCTCGCGATCGGCAGCGTCGCGCTGTCCTGGGCGCTCATCCACACGCTCTACACGCTGCGCTACGCCTCGCTCTACTACGGGGACCAGCCGGGAGGGGTCGACTTCAACCAAGGGGAGGAACCCGGCTACGGGGACTTCGCGTACCTCGCCTTCACCCTCGGGATGACCTATCAGGTCTCCGACACCGCTCTCGGCAGCCGCGCGTTCCGGATGACGGCGCTGCGGCACGGCCTGCTCTCCTATCTCTTCGGCGCGGTCATCCTCGCGACCGTCATCAACCTCGTCGCCGGGCTCGGGGCGTGATCGCCGTGGCGCGAGAGGAGAGCCTGGACGAGGACACCGTGATCGGGGCCGGGCCGCCCCCGCTCGCGGAGCCGCCCGCGGACGGCCGATCGGATGCCGAGGCCGACACGATCGTCCGCCCCTCCGCCCGCAAGGGGAGGCCCGCCGCCCGCGCGAAGGCGGCGCCCACGGCGGAGAAGGCCCTCGCTCCGGCGCCGGAGCCGCCCGGCCATCCGTTGAGCTTCATCCGCATCGGCACCCACGAGCCGATCCCGCTCGACGTCCCTGCCTACATCGGGCGCAGACCGGGCACCCCGCGCATCACGGGCGGCCGGCTTCCCCGGCTCGTCATGGTGCCCTCGCCCTCGCGCGAGGTCTCCGCCACCCATCTCGAGATCCGCCAGGAGGGCGCGAGCGTCGTCGTGACCGACCTCGGCTCCACGAACGGGACCGTCGTGACGCATCCGCGCGGCGCGCCCGTCACGCTCCGTCAGGGCGAGTCGGTCGTCGTCGTCGCCGGGTCGGTCGTCGACATCGGAGATGGCATCCGCGTCGTCATCGCGCAGGGTGCCGGCGACCAGAGCGCGGAAGGCCCTCAGTGACGGTTCTCGGCGACAACACCGCCCGGAGGGTGATTGCGCTTCCCGGCTCGGCCGGTTCGAGCCTGACCCTCGCCTGGGGCTTCGCGACCGACGTCGGCCGCAGGCGCGCCCACAACGAGGACAGCCTCGTCGCGGATGCCCCGGTCTTCGCCGTGGCCGACGGCATGGGCGGCCACGCGGCGGGCGACGTCGCGAGCGACGCCGTCGTGAGGCGGCTCTCGGAGCTGGCCGGCGGCGACTTCGTCGAGCCCGAGTCGATCGTCGCCGCGCTGCAGGCCGCGACCGAGGACATCTCCCACGCGATCGACGAGCGCGAGCTGGGCGTCGGGACGACCGTGACGGGCGCCGCGCTCTCCGTCAACTCCGGACATCCGTACTGGGTCGTCTTCAACGTGGGGGACTCGCGGCTCTACCTCTTCGACCACAACGTGCTGACCCAGGTCACGGTCGACCACTCGATCGTGCAGGAGCTCGTGACCGCGGGACTCATCAGCCCCGCGGACGCCGAGCATCACCCCGACAGCAACGTCGTGACGAGGGCGGTCGGCTTCAACGCAGAGCCGGTGCCGGACTTCTGGCTCCTCCCGGTGGCCAGGGGGTCCCGGCTGCTGCTGTGCTCCGACGGGCTGACGCGGGAGGTCGGCGAGCTGCGGCTCCGGCTGCACCTCGCGGCGGGCCTGGACCCCGGAGAGACGGCTCTCGCCCTCGTCGACGCGGCGATCGCCGCGGGCGGGCGGGACAACGTCACCGCCGTCGTGATCGACGTCGTCGACCTCGAGGAGCCGCCGGAGTCCCCATAAATGGGGCGGCAGGGCTACCTGTGAAGGCTGTCATACTTTGCTTGAGTATCCGGCCCGTCTGCCTAAAATGGGGGACTGGGCTGAGCGAGCGCAACCCGATGCGTCGTGCCCGCGAGTGAGTGAGCGAGGGGGCACCATGGCCAGGCGCTTGCCGTCGCAGCCCCCCGTGCTGCCCGGTTTCTCGCATGTCCACATCCTCGGCTCGGGCGGCTTCGCCGACGTGTTCCTCTACGAGCAGAACATGCCGCGCCGGCAGGTCGCCGTCAAGGTCATGCTGAGCGAGATCGTCAACGACCAGGTGCGCCAGATGTTCCAGGCCGAGGCGAACCTCATGGCGCAGCTGAGCGCCCATCCGTCGATCCTCACGGTGTACCAGGCGGGCGTCTCCTCCGACGGCCGGCCCTACCTCGTGATGGAGCTGTGCTCGCCGTCGCTCAGCGAACGCTACCGTCGCGAGCGCATCCCGGTGCCGGATGTCCTCCAGATCGCCGTCAAGATCGGGAGCGCGATCGAGACCGCCCACCGGGCCGGCGTGCTGCATCGGGACATCAAGCCCTCCAACATCCTCCTCACGGCCTACGGGCATCCGGTGCTCTCGGACTTCGGGATCGCCGCGACGCTCAGCGAGTCGGGGCACCGCGAGGCGGTCGGCATGTCGATCCCGTGGTCGGCGCCAGAGGTGCTCATGGACGAGACGTCGGGCACGGTCGCCTCCGAGGTCTGGTCGCTCGCCGCGACCGTCTACTCGCTGCTCGCCGGCCGCTCGCCGTTCGAGATCCCGGCGGAGTCGAACAAGTCGACCGACCTCATCGCGCGGATCAATCGTGCGAGAGTGCAGCCGATCGGCCGCTCCGACGTCCCGGAGAAGCTCGAGCGGCTGCTCCAGAAGGCGATGTCGCGCAAGGCCGAGAGCCGGCCGTCGAGCGCCCTCGAGCTCGTGAGGGAGCTCCAGGCGATCGAGGCGGAGCTCGGGGTCCCCCAGACCGCCGTCGAGGTCGCCGTCGACGACTGGGCGATCTCGACCGTCGGCGAGCTCGGCGACCGCACCAGGATCAGGGCCGTCCCGGGCGGCGGCCAGATCGGCGGCGGGCGGCTCCGGCGGCGGAGACGGAACGCCCAGGGGGACTATGCGGCCGTGGGGACCGTGCTCCGGGAGACCGGGCCGTCCCAGCCGAGCTCGAGCACGAGAACCGACCTGCACGGCCGTGGGATGCAGGTGCTCGCCTGGGCTCTCATCGTGAGCGCCGTGCTCGTGATCGCGCTCGGCGTCGTCGCGACGATCGTGCTCATCCGGTCGAACTCCGACCAGATCCCGCGCGTGAGCGACATCGCCGCCGTCCAGTCGGTCGACTCGATCGAGTTCAGCTGGGCGGATCCCGGGCTGCTTCCCGGCGACACCTACCAGATCGGCTCGAACAGCGGCACGCCGGGCAGCATCCAGAGCTCCAGGACCTTCGTGGTCGATGCCGCGCCGGGGGAGCGGGTGTGCATCACCGTGACGGTGAACCGCGAGGGCAAGACCGGCGCTCCGAGCAACGAGAAGTGCGTCGAGTTCGGCGGTTGAGACGATCATGCTGAGAACCTGGCTGAGCGCGCACCGGTCCCTCGCCCTGACGGCGGCGAGCGTGACCGCGATCGCGGCGGTCGTCATCACGACGGCCGTGGTCTCGACGGGCTACCCCGCCCAGAAGGTCGAGCTCAACGACGCCTCGGTGTGGGTGTCCAACGGCGCGAAGCAGTTCATCGGACGGGCCAACACCGAGATCCTCGAGCTCAACACGGTCGTGGCGAGCGAGAGCAGCGAGCTCGACGTCGTGCAGGGCGGCGCGACGGTGCTCCTGTTCGACGAGGGCAGCGGCAAGGTCGACGTCGTCGATCCGGCGACCTCGGTCATCGTCGACAGCGTGCCCATGCCGACGGTCGAGCCGGGACTCTTCCTCGCCGGGGACAACGTGGTCGTGACGGAGGGCGACGGCCGCGTCTGGATCGTTCCCGCCACGGAGTTCGAGCACTTCACCCCGGAAGCGCCCGAGACCCTGAGCCTCGGCGCGGACTCGGTCTTCGCCGCGAGCGCCGACGGGATGCTCGTGGCGTACTCGCGGGATGCCGGTCTCCTGTACCGCATCGATGCGGCGGGCTCCGCCGAGGTCGTGGAGAGCCATCCGCTCGTCTTCGGCGGCGTCGCGAGCGAGCTCTCGGTGACCTGGGTCGGCTCGTCCTGGGCGGTGCTCGACGCGACGACGCGCACGCTCGTGATCGACGGCGCCGAGCTCGACCTCTCGGACGAGATCGGCGCGGATCAGCAGCCGAGGCTCCAGGAACCCGCCGCCGAGGGCGACGCGGTGCTCCTCGCCTACTCCGGTGGCATGCTGTCGATCCCCTCGGCGGGCGGCGACCCGATCCAGGTCGTCGCCGGGATGGCCGGACTCCCGGCCGCTCCCGTGGTCGTCGGCGACTGCACCTACGCGGCCTGGACGGGGGGAGCCGCCTGGCGATCGTGCCGGGGGGACGCCGACCCGGCCATGCTGAGCCTCGGGTCCATGCCGCTCGGCGCCGCGCGACTCGCCTTCGTCCGCAACGGGGACCGTGTCGTGCTCAACGACCCTCGCGGCGGCGGCGTCTGGGCCGTGCAGTCCCGCGGCGAGCTCATCGACAACTGGGACGAGCTCGAGCGGGCCCACCAGGAGCAGGAGGTCGTGAGGGAGGACGATCTCGACACCCCGCCGGAGTTCGAGAAGCAGCAGCAGCCCCCCGTCGCGATCGACGACGCCTTCGGCGCCCGGCCGGGCCGGAGCACGATCCTCCCGGTCCTGCTCAACGACTACGACCCCAACGGCGACGTGCTCGTGGTCTCGCAGGTGAGCGGAATCGACGAGTCCGTCGGGACCCTCGACCTCGTCAACGACCGGCAGCACGTGCAGCTGACGCTCACGCGCACCGCTCAGGGAACGGTGCGGTTCGAGTACACCGTGACCGACGGCCGCGGCGGGGAGGCGAAGGCCTCCGTCGTCGTCAGCGTGCGGCAGCCCGAGGAGAACGCGGCCCCCGAGCAGGTGAGGCGGAGCAGGACGGTCGTCGCGGAGGGCGGACAGGTCACGACCTCGGTGCTGGGCGACTGGGTCGATCCCGACGGGGACGCCATCTACCTGTCGTCGGCGTCCGCGGGGCAGCCCGACATCGTGAGCCACCGGCCGGACGGGACGGTGATCTTCGTCGAGGGGGGCGGCGCGGCCATCTCCAGATCCGTCGCCCTCGTGGTGACCGACGGCGTGGCGGCGGCGAACGGCAGCCTCTCGATCACGGTGAGCCCGCCCGGGCAGGTCCCCATCATCGCCGAGCCCTTCGTCGTGCTCGCCTACGCGGGTCAGGAGGTGACGGTCCGTCCGCTGGCCCACGTGCACGGCGGGACGGGGACGATCCGGTTGAGCAGCGTCGGGCAGCGGACCGGTGCGACGACGACCGTGAGCCCGGACTCCGGGACCTTCCGCTTCTCCAGCAGTCAGGTCCGCACCTTCAACCTGGAGTACGTCGTGACCGACGGCGACCAGACGGCGACGGGCACCGTCCGGATCGACGTCGCGACGCCCCCGGATGCGAACACGAAGCCCATCACGGTCCCCAAGACCGTCTTCGTCAAGGCGCTCAGCAGCGAGACCGTGGACATCGCGAACAGCGACATCGATCCCGCGGGCGGGGTGCTCCTGGTGACCGGGATCGCGAATCTGGCGGCCGGCGACGGCGTCCAGACCGAGATCGTCGAGCAGCGCGCCATTCGGGTCACCCTGACCGCCCTTCTGGACGACGGCCCCGTGACGTTCAACTACCGGGTGACGAACGGGCTCGCCGAGGCCGAGGGCGTCGTGACCGTCATCGAGATCCCGCGTCCGCCCCGGCTGCAGCCGCCCATCGCGACCGACGACACGATCTCGGCGCGCGTCGGCGCGGCGATCGACATCCGGGTCCTCGACAACGACGTGCATCCCGACGGCGAGGCGCTGACGCTCGACCCCCAGCTCACGACCGCGCTGGGCGGCGACTCCGGCCTGCTGTTCGCGTCGGGGAACATCCTCCGCTATCTGGCGCCGGACAAGCCGGGCGACTTCACGGCGAGCTACAGCGTGAGCGGGCCTGACGGCCAGACCGCCCAGGCCCAGGTGCGCATCGCGGTGCGCGAGAAGGTCGACGCCACCAACAACGCCCCCGTCCCGGTCACGGTGGTCGGCCGCGTCCTCGCCGGCGAGAGCGTGACCATCCGCATCCCGCTCTCCGGGATCGACCCCGACGGAGACTCGGTGCAGCTCCTCGGCCAGGACACCAACCCGGAGAAGGGCTCCGTGACGCCGTCCGGGTCCGACGGCTTCGTGTACCAGGCGGGAGAGTACTCGGCGGGGACCGACACCTTCACCTACACCGTCATCGACGACCTCGGCGCGCGCGCGACGGGCATCGTGCGGGTGGGGATCAGCCCCCGGCTGGACGGCGCTCGGAACCCGGTGGCGGTCGCGGACGAGGTCGCGATCCGGCCGGGAGGCACCGTCACCATCCAGGTCCTCGCGAACGACTCCGATCCCGACGGGAGCCCCCTGAGCGTCGTCGAGGTGTATCCGACCAACGATCAGGAGGTCGTCGCCAGCACGGACGGCACCGTCGTCACCGTCACCTCCCCGAGGGCGCCTGGTCAGTACGGGCTCATCTACACGATCCAGAACGAGCTCGGCGGCACGAGCTCGAACTTCGTGACCGTCAACGTCTCGGAGGACGCCCCGCGCGCCAGGCCGGTCGCCAACGACACCGTCCTCACGCTCACCGACATCCTCGGGAGGGACACCCTCGACGTCAACGTGCTGGCCAACGTGTTCTTCGCCGACGGGCCCGTCGGCGGCCTCGGGGTGGGGCTCCTGAGCGGCTACGACAGCGCGGCCTCGGTCACGCCGGACAAGCGGGTGGCCGTGACGGTCGGCCAGAAGCGCCAGATCATCCCGTTCTCGGTCATGAACCCGGATGACCCCTCGATCGTCTCCTACGCCTTCCTCTGGGTGCCGGGCTACGACGACGCGCTGCCGCAGGTCAACCACAAGGCCAGGGCGCTCACGATCGCGAGCGAGTCGACGCTGACCATCCCGCTCAACGACTACGTCATCGCGATCGGGGGGAAGAAGGTGCGCCTCACCGACACGGCGACCGTCCGGGCCACGCACGCGGACGGGGCGAGCCTCGTGATCGACGACCAGACCCTCTCCTTCCGGTCGGCCGACAAGTACTTCGGCCCCGCCTCCATCTCCTTCGAGGTGACCGACGGCGCCTCGGCCGGGGATCCGGCCGGCCGGCGCGCGACCCTCGTGCTGCCCATCAGGGTCACGCCGCGCGAGAACCAGCCACCGGTCTTCAACGGCGCCGTGATCGACTTCGAGCCCGGCCAGGAGAAGGTCATCGATCTCCTGCGTCTCACCAACTACCCCTACCCCGACGACATCGACGAGCTCGCCTATACGGCCCTGGCTCCGCTCCCGGTCGGCTTCAGCTACACCCTGACCGGCCAGTCGCTCTCCCTCCGCGCGAACCCGAACGCGGTCAAGGGCACCTCGACGGCGCTCGTCCTCGGCGTGCGGGACGATCTCGAGGAGGGCCGCGCCGGCCGCATCCAGCTCAACGTCGTCGCCTCGAGCCGGCCGCTCGCCAGGCCCGCCGCCGACAGCGTGATCACCCCGCGGGGGGAGACGACCGTCGTCGACGTCCTGGCCAACGACGCGGCGACGAACCCGTTCCCGGGAGATCCGCTCACCGTCCTCGGCGTGCGGGGCATCGACGCCGCGTCCCTGCCTCCTGGCGTCACGATCGTCCCGAGCGCGGACCTGAGCTCGTTGCGCGTCACCGTCTCCGCCGACGCCCAGGCTCAGGACGTCTATCTGCAGTATCAGGTCGCCGATGCGACGAAGGACCCGGACCGCTACGTCTGGGGTACCGTGAGGCTCCAGATCCAGGACGTGCCGGACCCCGTCACGGGCGTGCGGGTGACCGCCTTCGCCCACGAGAGCCTCACGATCGCCTGGAGCCCCGGGTCGTTCAACAACTCCCCGATCACGGGCTACGAGGTCACGACGACCCGTGTCGACGGCGGAGCGGTCTTCGGAGTCACCTCCTGCGCGGCGACCAACGGCTGCGTGGTCAAGACGCCGGGGAACGGACCTGCCAACCAGGTGCGCGTGGCGGTCGTCGCGATCAACGCGCTCGGGCCCTCCGACCCCGCCGGAATCGGCTTCCCGGTCTGGTCCGACGTGCTGCCGGCCGCCCCGGGCGGCCTCACCGCCGTCCCCACCAGCACTGCCCCGGCGGGCGGCTCGCTCGCCATCGCCTGGTCGCCGGCCGCCGATCCCTCGCCCGGCACCCCGATCGTGGGGTACACCGTGAGGATCACCGGAGCCGGGGTCGACATCTCGCGGCTCGTGCCGGCCGGGACGACGTCGCTTGACTTCGGCAACAGCGCGGGCGAGCTCACTCCCGGCACCTCCTATGCGGTCAACGTGTACGCGCGCAACAGCGCCCAGGTCCCGGGCGAGAGGAGCTGGCTGCGCAACGCACCGGTCGCGGTGACCGCCGTCGGCCCGCCTGGCCAGGCCGCGGGAGGGGTGACCGCGGTCGTGCTCAACCCGCTCGGCCACATCCAGGTGAGCTGGGGCGCGAGCAGTGCGCAGGGGGCGCCCTCGGTGAGGTACTCCGTCGCCCGCTTCGACGCGCTGGACGCACTGCCGGAGACCTGTTCGGTGGCGGTCCCGGGGACGAGCGGCGATCTCGGCGGCGCGCAGACCTGGACCGATACGGGTGTCCAGGACCAGCACCGGTACCGCTACGTCGTCTACGCGGACAACGGCTACTACTGCACTCCCACCGCCTCGGGCGAGATCCTGACCATGCGGCCGCCGGGCAAGGCCAGCGGGAGCATCAGCCTCCAGTCGCGCGACGGGGGGCAGTGGGACATCCGGGTCGGCAACAATCTCAGTGTCGCCTCGCTCACGGCCGAGAAGTTCCAGTACCGCGTCAACGGGGCCGGCGAATGGCGGGACGTCGTCGCGGGCGCCTTCATCACCTCGATGGAGGACTCCTCGGTGTACGGGACGGCGATGACGATCACCTTCCGCGGATGCCGCGACCTCAGCGAGAGCTTCTGCGGCGAGCCCTCCGACGGCATGACCCGCACCCCGGTCAACGCGCGCGCCGGCATCCTGAGCTGCGTCATCGGCGAGCTCGCCGTCGCGAGCCCGCCGGAGAACGCCGGCAGCCCGACCGTGACCTATCTCTACTCGTTCAACCGCGGCTTCGGCTTCCGTCAATACACCGCCAACGCCCAGGTCCCCGAGCCGATCGTGCCGGTCGTCGGCCAGGTCCAGGTCAGGATCAAGGCGATCGTGGACTTCGGATCCGGGGCGCCGGGCCATCCCGGCAACCCCTACACCGACCCGCGATTCGTCGAGGGGACCTGCACCTCGTGAGACCATCAGGCCACGGACAGACCGACAGCCGCAGAAAGGCCAGAACATGACGATGACCCCGGAACAGGCGACCCGGTACGCCGAGATCTTCAACCGCCTCGTCGCGGGAGTGGACCAGGTGCTCCTCGGCAAGACCTTCGTCATCAAACTCGCCTTCACCGCCCTCCTGAGCGAGGGGCACCTGCTCCTCGAGGACTTCCCCGGGACCGGCAAGACCTCGCTCGCGCGGGCGATGTCGCAGAGCGTCGACGGGACGAGCAGCCGCATCCAGTTCACCCCCGACCTTCTGCCGGGCGACATCACCGGCGTGAGCATCTACGACGAGCGCTCGCGGTCCTTCGAGTTCCATCCCGGGCCGGTCTTCGCGAACATCGTCCTCGCCGACGAGATCAACCGGGCGAGCCCGAAGACGCAGGCGGCGCTGCTCGAGGTCATGGAGGAGGGGCAGGTCACGGTCGACGGCGTGACCCACGAGGTCGCGGCGCCCTTCATGGTCATCGCGACCCAGAACCCGATCGAGCAGGCGGGCACCTACCGGCTGCCCGAGGCCCAGCTCGACCGGTTCATCATGAAGGCCTCGATCGGCTACCCGGACCACGCCTCGACCCTGCGGATCCTCCAGGGCGCCGGGGCGAAGGCGCACGACGTCGTCGTCCCCGCCGTCGCGACCGCGGAGGTCGTGGTCGAGCTGGGCGCGCTGGCCCGGACCGTCCACGTGGACCCGTCCATCAACGACTACGTCTCCAGGCTCGTCGACGCCACCCGGAACTCCGAGGAGGTGCGCCTGGGGGCGAGCGTGCGCGCCGCGCTCGCCCTCGTGAGGACCGCGAAGACCCTCGCGGCCGCGAGCGGGCGTCACTATGTCATCCCGGACGACGTCAAGGTCCTCGCCGAGCCGGTGCTCGCCCATCGGCTGGTCCTCGACCCCGAGGCGGAGTTCGAGGGGGTCACCGCGTCGAGCGTCATCGGCCAGCTCCTGCTCGAGACCCCGCCGCCGACCGACAGGCAAGCGGTGTGAGCCCGAAGGGAGACGCCGGCAAGGCCCCGAAGTCGACGACGAGCGGCGCCGTGAGCGCGCCGACGAGCCGTTTCGACACCTCCTCCTTCGCGGCCTCCCAGGGGCTCACGAACGTGCGGACCCGCATCGTCGGCAACCGCACCGGGGCACTGGCCGACGGGATCGTCGCGGTCGTCAGGATCGCCAGGGACCTCGGCGGCACCCTGCGCACCGCGGCGGCGAGATTCTCCGCGATCGTCACCCCGCTCGGCTGGTCGATGCTCGCCCTCGTCCCCCTCGCCCTCGCCTTCGGCTACCGGTTCGGCTGGCTCGAGCTCGTCGCCGTCGCCTGGGCCGGTCTCGTGCTCATCCTCGTCGCCGCGCTCTATCTCGTCGGCAGGAGCGCCTTCACGGTCGAGCTCGGAGCCGCCCATTCGCGCGTCGTCGTGGGCGAGCCCGCGGTCGGCACCGTCACGGTCTCGAACCCGACGAGGAGGAGGCTCCTGGGCGCCACGGTCGAGGTGCCGGTCGGCGAGGCGCTCGCCGAGTTCAGCATGCCGAGCCTCGCCCGGGGAGCGGTGTTCGCGCACGAGTTCCCGATCCCGACGGATCGGAGGGGCGTCGTGCGGGTCGGGCCGGTGCGCACGGTCCGGGCCGATCCGATCGGCCTCGTGCGTCGCGAACTCCTCTGGACCGAGGCCGAGGAGGTCTTCGTCCATCCGCGCACCATCGGAGTCCCGAGCACGACGACGGGGTTCATCCGGGATCTCGAAGGGAATCCGACACGGCAGATCTCCAACAGCGATGTCTCGTTCCACGCGCTCCGGGAGTATGTGCCGGGCGACGAGCGCCGCTACATCCACTGGAAGAGCACGGCGAAGACCGGGCGGTACATGGTGCGCCAGTTCGAGGAGACCCGCCGCAGCCATCTCGTGATCGCCCTCAGCCTCGCCTCCGCCGACTACGCCGACGACGAGGAGTTCGAGCTCGCCGTGAGCGTCGCGGGCTCCCTCGGAGTGCGCGCGATCCGCGACGCCAGGGCGGTCTCCGTCGTCGTCGGCGAACGCACCCCCGACTTCGCGAAGCGCAAGGTCTTCGCCGTGTCCCAGTTGAGCACCCTCACGCGAAGCAGGCTGCTCGACGACCTCTCGCTCATCGAGCGGGTCGACTCGGCCCTCGCCGTGAGGGATGTCGCACGGGTCGTCTCCGAGAAGGTCGCCGGGATCTCCGTGGCCTTCCTGGTGTGCGGGTCGGCAGCCACGCCGACCGATCTCCGGGCCGCCTCCGCCTCCTTCCCGGTGGATGTCGAGGTCGTCGCCATCGTCTGCAACCCCGAGATCATCCCCGGTCTGAGGAGGGTTCCCGGCCTCAGCGTGCTCACGATCGGCTATCTCGAGGACCTCCAGAAGTCACTGGCCAGATCGGCGGCGGCATGACGTCCAGGGCGGCGGGGACGGAACGACGAAGGCGACCCTCCGCCGGGTTCGTCGCCGTCTCGACGACGATGCTCGCGGTCTCGACGGGCATCGCGTCCCTCGCGCTCTGGCCGAGCTACGGGACCTCCGCACTCGTCGTCCTCGTCGTCGCGACGATCCTCGCCGGGTCCCTCGTCGCGATCCTCGGCGCGGTCTTCCGCTGGTCGAGCCTCGTCGTCCTGTCGGCGACGATCGTCGTCTACCTCGTGCTCGGCGTGCCGCTCGCGGTGCCGAGCCTCGCGATCTCGGGACTGTTCCCGTCCTTCGAGGGCCTCCGGGAGCTCCTGGTGGGCACCGCCACGAGCTGGAAGCAGCTCCTCACCATCAGCCTCCCGGTCGGCAGCTACCAGTCGCTCCTCATCCCGGCGTTCCTCCTCGTGCTCACGACGGTCGTGGTCTCGCTGTCGGTGGCGCTGAGGGGGCGATACGGCGAGCTCGCCGTGCTCGGCCCGATCGCGATGTTCCTCGTCGCCATCCTCATCGGCCCCGATGTCGTGCCGTGGCCTTTCCCGATCGCGATCGGCCTGACCGTCGCGGTCCTCGGCTGGCTCAGCTGGTTCCGATGGTACCGGCGGCGCGAGTCGATCCGGCTGCTCGCCCCCTCGGGCCAGGGGGAGGGCGGGCGCGCCCCGGCACGGGTCGTGGAGGGCGGTCTCAGCGGGCTCCGCGCGATCGTGAGCGCGGGCGCGATCCTCGCGCTCGCGGCGACCGCCGCCTTCGGCGCCGTTCGGGTGCTCCCGCCGACGGAGGAACGCGTGGTCCTGCGCACGGCCATCGCCCAGCCCTTCGACCCCAGGGACTACCCGAGCCCGCTGAGCGGCTTCCGGAGGTTCGAGCAGCCCCCCACCGCCGATCGCGCCATGTTCACGATCTGGGGCCTGCCCTCGGGTGCGCGCATCCGGATCGCGACCCTCGACAGCTACGACGGCGTCGTCTATTCGGTCGGGCGGGGGAGCGTGAGCAGCGCCTCGGGGGCGTTCACGCGGGTTCCGCTCATGGTCGACCAGTCGAGGGTGGACGGGACCGCCGCGACCATCCGCGTGAGGATCGGGGGATACACCGGCGTCTGGCTTCCCACCGTCGGCAAGCTCGAGACCGTGGCCTTCGCCGGGGACGACGGGCCGGCACTGCTCGACGGCTTCTACTACAACGACAACAGCGACACGGGCGCCGTCGTGAACGGGCTCGCGGCGGGAGACCGGTACACGCTCACCGTCGTGGTCCCGCGACAGCCGGCCGACGACGAGCTCGCGACCCTCGAGCCCGGCACGGCGCAGCTCCCGCCGGTCCCGGTGGTTCCCGGCGAGCTCGCCCCCGTGCTCGACGGCTACGTCGCGGGGATCACGGGGTCGGGCGCCCGGCTCGTCGCGATGATCGAGGGGCTGCGGCGGGACGGCTACCTGAGCCACGGCGTCGCCCCCGGCGAGCCGGCGAGCCGGTCCGGCCATGCCGCGGACCGCATCACGGAACTGCTCACGGGGCAGCGGATGATCGGCGACCAGGAGCAGTACGCCGTGACCGCCGCGCTCATGGCCAGGCAGCTCGGCTTCCCGGCGAGGGTCGTCTTCGGCTTCGCGCCCTCCGGCATCGTCCCCGACGGGCAGACGGTCGTCACCGGCGACGACGTGTCGGCCTGGATCGAGGTCGACACGACGCAGTACGGCTGGGTCGCGATCGATCCTACCCCGCCTGTGCGCCCGATCCCCGAGGAGGAGCCGGAGGAGCCGACGAAGGTCGCCCGACCCCAGTCGCCCGTGCAGCCGCAGCTCCCCGACACCGACATCCGCGACTCCCAGCTTCCGCCCAACTCGAGTCAGGACGAGATCCCGCCCGACGACGCGGTGCTCGCGATCGTCCTGCGCGTCCTGTCCGGTCTCGGCTGGGCGGCTCTCGTCATGGCCCTGCTGCTCTCGCCGTTCCTCACGATCGCGGTGGCGAAGTGGCGCCGGCGCCGGCTGCGACGTCTCGCACCTTCGCCGCTCGAGAGGATCTCGGGCGGCTGGGAGGAGTTCGAGGATGCGGTGCTCGATCACGGCTTCACGCCTGGCCCCGCCCCCACCCGGATCGAGGTGGCCCAGGCGGTGGGCGGGACCCAGCCCTTCGTGCTCGCCGCCGTCGCCGATCGCGCCGTGTTCGCACCGGGTGAACCCGATGCGGAGCAGGCGGAGCAGCTGTGGCGGTCGGTCGACGAGCTGCGCTACTCGCTCGACTCCGGGCTCACCCGCTGGGAACGCGTCAAGGCAGTGGTCTCCCTGCGGAGCCTCGGTGGCTATAGTGTCACCAGCCTGTTCAAGCGAGAGGGGTGATGGCCGTGACCTGCGGCTACTGCGGAACGGAGCTACCGCCGGACGCCATGTTCTGCGGCGAGTGCGGCCGCGCCGTCGTCGCGTCGTCGTCGCCGGCCCGCTCGATGATCCCGTCGCCCCTCACCCGGCCGGTCGGCGAGCAGGAGGCCGGACCGGCCTGTGCGCAGTGCGGGGCGTCCCTCTCGCCCGAGGACATCTTCTGCGGGGAGTGCGGCTTCGTCGTGAAGCCGGTCCAGGAGGCCGCGCCCCGGCCGCGGGACACCAACGTCGTCGAACGGCTCGAGAGGGTCGAGCAGGATGCTCCGCCGGAGCCGGAGCCGGAGCCGGAACCAGAGCCGGAGCCGGAACCAGAGTCGGAGCCGGAACCAGAACCCGAACCCGAACCAGAACTCGAGCCCGTCTCCTTCGAGGACGACGTCGAGCCGACCCGGATCGTCGCACGCCACCCCGAGGGCGAGCGCTTCGTGCTGCAGTTCAGCACCGGCGAGTCGTTCACGGTCTTCGGCAGCGGGCTCATCGGGCGCAGCCCGAGGCCGGAGCCGGGGGAGTACGTCGACCAGCTCGTGCGCGTCCTCGACCCGAGTCGATCGGTGTCGAAGACCCACCTCGAGTTCGGCCAGGAGGCCGGGAGCTTCTGGGTCAAAGACCGCTATTCGGGCAACGGGACGATCATCCGGGAGCCGGACTCGAAACCCATCCGCTGCCATCCTGAGCGCCGTTACCGGCTCGTCCGGGGTTCGCGCGTCGACGTCGGCGAGCAGTTCTTCATCGTGAGCTGACCAGGCCTCCCCTCTTCTGCTCCGACGACGGGCGGGGGTTATCCCCGGATCCGCCGCGTGCACCCGAGCCGGGGAGCGGGGCATGGTCTCCTGAGTCGGTGACCACGAACGCGATCGCCTGCCCACGACCGCCCGAGCCACCCGCCCGCTCCTCGTTCCCCCTGTTCGCGAGCGTCGCGCCCGTCCTCGCGTCGGTGGCGATCTGGGCCGTGACGCAGTCCCCCTTCGCGCTCGCGTTCGCGCTCCTCGGCCCGGTCGTCGCGGTGGCAGGCCTCGCCGACGCGCGTCGCCACGGGCGGCGGAGGATGCGGGAGGAGCGGTCGCGATTCGATCGCGAGCTCGCGGCGGCCGGCCGTGCCATCGACGAGGCCCACGAGAGGGAGCGTTCGGCGCTCCGCCGGCAGGCGCCGGCGGCGGCCGAGCTCCTCGCCACGGCGCATCGCGATCCCGAGCGCTGGCGCGGCCGGCTCGACGAGGAGGTTCTCGTGACCCTCGGGACCGGGAGGTCGGAGAGCGGGCTCGCGCTCGACCGCCCCGCCGCCGTCCCCTCGGGGCCGGCCGGGCGCGCGCTCGACGGGCTCCGGTCGAGAGCCGCCGTCCTGGAGGACGCGCCGATCCTCGTCGACGCGCGACTGGGCATCGGCCTGTGCGGCCCCGACGCGAAAGCCTCGTCGGTCGCCGGCGCGATCCTCGTACAGCTCGCGAGCGCCCTCTCGCCGGATGCCGTGGCGCTCTGCCAGGACGGTCCGCTCCCACGCGGACTCCACTGGGTCACCGACCTCCCGCATTCAGCCCAGCAATACTCAGCTCAGCAGCATTCAGCCCAGCAGGATCTGGCGTCAGGTCCGACCGGCGGGGCGTTCGAGTTCCGGCCCAAGGAGGGCGCCGGCTCGCGGCTCCTCGTCGCCGTGGCGGAGGAGGAGCGGGGGCTTCCTCGCGACTGCCGGGTGATCGTCCGGTTCGACGGGGCGGGCCCGGCCAGGATCCTCCGTCATCCCGACGGCCGTCGTGCGGAGTTCTCCCCCGGGTTCGTCTCGGCGCGCGAGGGCGCGCTCTTCGCGAGCATCCTCGCGCTCGCCGCGGGCGGATCGCCGTCGCGGGACGGGGCCGGCCGGCGGCCGCTTCCCTCCAGGGTCGACTTCTCGGCGCTCCGGCAGCCCGGGAGAGGGGATGGCGCCTCGCTCGCGGCGTGTCTCGGCGCCGGTGAAGACGGCCCGGTCACGGTCGACCTCGTCGGAGACGGACCGCACGCCGTGGTCGGAGGGACGACCGGGAGCGGCAAGAGCGAGCTGCTCGTGACCTGGGTGCTCGCGATCGCCTCGGCGCATTCCCCCGAGACCGTCACCTTCCTGCTCGTGGACTTCAAGGGAGGAGCGGCGTTCGCGCCGTTGCGGGGGCTTCCGCACGTCGTGGGAACGGTGACCGATCTCGACGAGACCGCGGCGACGAGAGCGCTCGAGAGCCTTCGCGCGGAGCTGCGCCACCGTGAGACGTTCCTCGCCGAGCGCGGGGCGCGGTCGATCGAGGAGCTGAGGCCCGGGGGAGAGGCCGGCCTCGCCCGGCTCGTGATCGTCGTCGACGAGTTCGCGACCCTCGTGTCGGGGTTTCCCGAGCTCCACGAGCTGTTCGCCGATCTCGCCGCCCGAGGACGATCGCTCGGCGTGCACCTCATCCTGTGCACTCAGCGGCCGGCGGGCTCCGTGCGCGACGCCGTCCTCGCCAACTGCGCACTGCGCCTCTCGCTCAGGGTCAACGACCGGGCCGACAGCGTCGCGGTCCTCGGCGCGCCGGATGCCGCCGAGCTGCCCCGGCATCCGGCCGGCCGGGCGGTCGTCTCGCGCGGCGAGGGCTCGGCGATCGTGCAGCTCGCGATCGCCGGCGAAGCCGATGCCGCCGCCGTCGCCCTCCGCTGGCGTCCGGCCCGGCCCGTTCGCCGGCCCTGGCTCGACCCCCTGCCGGCCCGGCTGCTGCCGGAGGACCTTCCCCCTGGCGCGGGAACCGGGCTCGTCTTCGGCCTCGTCGACCGGCCGGACCGGCAGAGCAGGGAGTCTGCCGTCTACGACCCCGCGACGCACGGCCATCTCCTGGTCGTCGGGGGCCGGGGATCGGGCAAGTCCGGCGCGCTCGCGGCGATCGCCGCGGCCGGTCGGCAGGCGAGGTGGGTTCCCGCCTCGGTCGAGGGCGCCTGGGACCTCGTCACCGGAACGCTCGAGCGCGTCCGCTCCGGGCATCCGGCCTCCGGTCTGCTGCTCCTCGACGACGCCGACACCCTGTTCGGCAGGCTCCCTCCCGACCATCGTGCCGCCTTCCTCGACACGGTCGCGGCGCTCCACCGGGAGGGTCCGGCGGCGGGCGTCCACCTCGTGTCCTCCTCAGCGACCGCGATCGCCCCGCTCTCCGGCCTGTGCGAGACGAGACTCGTGCTGAGGATGCCCGACCGTCACGAGCACGCCGCCGCCCTCGGCAGCTCCCGCGGCTTCGATCCGGCGCTTCCTCCCGGAGGTGGTACCTGGAACGGGTTCCGCACGCAGGTCGTGCTCGTGCCCCGGCCGGAACCACAGGAGCCTCCCGGAGCGACGGACCTGGCCGGCCTGCGGCTGCCCCGGCTCGTGGTCGTGGCCGGGTCGCCGTCGGCGGTCGCCGGCCGGCTCGGCGCGCTCGGCCGGGTGACCACGCTCGCCGATCCGGCGGCTCCCGCCGGCATCGCGGCCGCGGACCCGGGAGGGGAGGTGATCCTCGGCGACCCGGATGCCTGGAACGCCGCATGGGGCGTCCTCGGCACCTTACGGGGGCGCCTCCCGGTGCTGTTCCACTCCTGCTCGGTCGCCGAGTACCGGGCGCTCTCGCGGCGACGGGAGCTCCCGCCGCCGATCGCGGCGCCCGCGGACACGGGCTGGCTCCTGCACCCGGACGGCCGCGTCGAGCGGGTGAGGCTGCCGGATGGAGGTCGCGACTAGCCCAGCACGCTCGCGACCGGTACGTGCCCGAGCCCGAGCGCCGTCGCGACCGGCTCGTTGACGACGTGGCCGTCGTGGGTGTTAAGTCCCAGGGCGAGCGCGGCATCCGCCGAGAGGGCGGAACGCCATCCGTTGTTCGCGAGGGCGCGCACGTAGGGCATCGTGGCGTTGGTGAGCGCGTAGGTCGAGGTGTTCGGCACGGCGCCCGGCATGTTCGCCACGCAGTAGAACAGGGAGCCGTGGACCGTGAAGGTCGGATCGGCGTGCGTCGTCGGATGCGAGTCGGCGAAGCATCCGCCCTGGTCGACGGCGATGTCGACGAGCACGCTTCCCGGCTTCATGCGCGAGACGAGGTCGTTGCCCACGAGCTTCGGCGCCTTGGCTCCGGGGACGAGCACCGAGCCGATCACGAGGTCGGCGCCGAGCACCGCGCGCTCGATCTCGAATCCGTTCGAGGCGATCGTGCGGATGCGCCCGGCGTAGAGCTCGTCGAGCTCCTTGAGCCGCTGAAGGTTGGTGTCGAGCACGGTCACGTCCGCTCCGAGACCGACCGAGACCGAGACCGCGTTCGAGCCCGCCACACCCCCGCCGAGCACGACGACCTTCGCCGGATAGGTGCCGGGGACACCCGGGACGAGGAGGCCGGGACCGCCGTGGGGCTTGAGCATCGCGTTCGCGCCGACGATGGGCGCCAGCCTGCCGGCCACCTCGCTCATCGGGGCGAGCAGCGGCAGTGCCCGGTTGGGAAGCTGCACCGTCTCGTAGGCGACCGCGGTGACCTTCGAGGCGACGAGCGCCCCGGTGAGCTCGGGCTCCGCCGCGAGGTGGAGGTAGGCGAAGATCAGCAGATCGTCGCGGAAGTAGCCGTACTCCGCAGCAACCGGCTCCTTCACCTTGAGAAGCATCTCGGCCGCCGCCCAGGTCTCGGCGGCATCCTTCGCGATCCGCGCGCCGGCGGAGGCGTACTCCGCATCGGTGATCGACGATCCGAGCCCCGCACCGGTCTCGACGACGACCTCATGGCCGTGGGCGACCAGATCGTGGACGCCCGCGGGGGTGATGGCCACCCGGAACTCGTTGTTCTTGATCTCCCTGGGGATGGCGACCCTCATTGCTCTCCTGCCCTGCTTCTCGGCGCCGAACGGCACGCCCTCGTGCCGTTCCGTCGACAAGCCTACTCGGGCAGGACGATGGATTCCGCACCAAAATCGGGCGAATAGGTGCTGATTTCGTGAAATTCGACGCCGGATGTCGTTGTTTCGGTCTCTTTCTGGTGCACTTCGGTGCGTTGGTGTGACAGTATCTAGCCACACGGAACAAAGTCGTCCGCCGTCAGCACCAGTCGTGAAGGAGTTGCACTCACATGACCAGACCTCTGCCAGAAGACCCGTTCATCCGCAGCCTCGTGCTCCAGGCCCAGCGCGCCCAGTTCTCGCGGCGCGGCATGCTCAAGGGCGCCGGGATCAGCGCGGCCGCCCTCGCCCTCGCCGCCTGCTCGACGGGCGGCGGCGAGAAGCCGAAGCCCGCGACGGACAAGTCGGACACCGACAAGATCGTCCGGTGGGACAACTGGGCCCTCTATCTCGACGTCGACGACGACGGCAACTACCCGACCCTCGAGGCGTTCTCGGCCCAGACCGGGATCAAGGCCACCTACACCGAGGCGGTCGACGACAACAACACCTACTACGGCAAGGTCAAGGACCAGCTCAAGCTCGGCCAGGACATCGGCGCGGACACCGTGTGCCTCACCGACTGGATGGTTGACCGGCTCATCCGGTTCGGCTACACGCAGGAGCTCGACGAGGCCAACATTCCGAACAAGAAGAACCTCGTCCCCGCCCTCGCCGACGTGGACTTCGACCCGGGGCGGAAGATGTCACTCCCCTGGCAGGGCGGCTTCGCCGGCATCGCCTGGAACAAGGACGAGCTGCCCGGCGGGCTCTCCTCGGTCTCCGACCTCTGGGACTCCTCGCTCAAGGGCCGCGTCGGCGTGCTCTCCGAGATGCGCGACACCATGGGCTGCATCATGCAGGATCTCGGCACGGCGATCGACGGCGACTGGGGCGACGACCAGTTCGGCGCGGCGATCGACCTCCTGCAGAAGCAGGTCGACGACGGCCAGATCCGCAACATCAAGGGCAACTCCTACAAGGAGGACCTCCAGAACGGCGACACCCTCGCCGCGATCGTGTGGTCGGGCGACATCACCCAGCTCAACTTCGAGGCCGGGGACCACTGGGACTTCGCGCTCCCGAGCAAGGGCGGAACGCTCTGGAACGACAACTTCGTGATCCCGATCGGCTCCGAGCACAAGAAGAACGCCGAGGCGCTCATCAACTACTACTACGACCCCGAGGTCGCCGCCCAGGTCGCCGCCTACGTCAACTACATCCCGCCGGTGGTCGGGACGAAGGAGGCCATGGAGGCGATCGACCCCGAGCTGGCCGACAACCAGCTCATCTTCCCGAGCGACGCGACCCTCGCCAACGCGCACGTCTTCCGCAGCCTGAGCGCGGCCGAGGAGCAGAAGTACGGAGCGCAGTTCCAGGCGATCCTCCTCGGGGCCTGAGGTGGCATCCGGGGCCTTTGCCGAGAGCGGAGCGGACCTCGAGCTCGTCGGCATCCAGAAGCGCTTCCCTGGCTTCACCGCGATCGAGCACCTCGACCTGACGATCCCCGCAGGGTCGTTCTTCGCCCTCCTCGGCCCGTCCGGGTGCGGCAAGACGACGACCCTGCGGCTCGTCGCCGGGCTCGAGGACCCGACCGAGGGGAAGATCCTCATCGGCGGGAAGGACGTCACGAAGCTCAAGCCCTACCAGCGGCAGGTCAACACGGTGTTCCAGAGCTACGCGCTCTTCCCCCACATGACGGTGCTCGAGAACGTGGCCTTCGGCCTCCGGCGGCGCCGGATCGGCGACCCGATCGAGAAGGCGCATGAGGCGCTGCGGCTCGTCGAGCTCGACCACCTCGCCGCGCGGAAGCCCCAGCAGCTCTCCGGCGGCCAGCAGCAGCGGGTCGCGCTCGCGAGGGCCATCGTCAACCGGCCGGCGCTCCTCCTGCTCGACGAGCCGCTCGGAGCGCTCGATCTCAAGCTCCGCCGGCAGATGCAGCTCGAGCTCAAGTCGATCCAGGAGGAGGTCGGCCTGACCTTCGTCCACGTGACCCACGATCAGGAGGAGGCCATGACGATGGCCGACACGGTCGCCGTCATGAACAAGGGCGAGATCGAGCAGCTCGGCGCCCCCGAAGAGCTCTACGAGCTCCCGAGGACCGCCTTCGTCGCGAACTTCCTCGGCCAGTCCAACCTCTTCACGGGCAGCGTCACGGGCTCGACGAGCAACAGCATCACGGTGGATGTCGAGGGCGTCAAGATCACGGTGCCCACGAAGCGCGCCCAGCGGCACGCCGGCGAGGTCACGGTCGGGGTCCGGCCCGAGAAGCTCCATCTCCACACCGAGGCGCCGAAGAAGGCCGCGGGGACCAACTCCCTCGGCCCCGGCCGCATCATCGACGTCTCGTTCAGCGGCGTGAGCACTCAGTACATCATCGCGATCCCCGGGATCGGCACGGTCTCGGTCTTCCAGCAGAACATGACCTTCGGCCCGCTCGCCGGGGAGGGCGCCGAGGTCTGGGTGAGCTGGGACGTCGACCACGGCTTCGGACTCGCCGACGAGCCATCGCCGGCGCCGCGCTTCCCGGCCGACACCGACACGGCGACGATCGCGGTGCAGAAGAAGCGCGCCCTCATGTCGGAGCTCGAGGAGGCCTGACCGTGGCCTTCAGCGCATTCGCGACCGGAACGGCGCAGGAGCAGGCGCCGAGGCGCAAGAGCAGGATCGCCCTGTTCCTGCTGCTGCCCGGCATCCTCTACCTCATGCTGTTCTTCCTCGTCCCGCTCGTCTCGCTCGTCATGACCTCGCTCCAGGAGCCGCTCCTCGCGGGCGACATCGGCGAGTATCAGGCCGCCTTCCGCTGGGAGAACTACCTCGAGGTCGTCGACACCTACGGCGAGCACATCCTGCGCTCGTTCCTCTACGCCGTGCTCGCGACGATCTTCGCCCTCCTGTTCAGCTACCCGCTCGCCTACTTCATCGGGGTCAAGGCGCGGCGCTGGCCGCTCCTGCAGAACCTCATGCTCGTGCTCGTCATCGCGCCGTTCTTCATCAGCTTCCTGCTGCGCACGCTCGCCTGGAAGTCGATCCTCTCGGACGAGTCGGCCGTCATCACCGGCCTCAAGGCGCTCGCGCTCATGGCCCCGGACGCCCACTTCACCGGCACTCCGGCCGCCGTGGTCTTCGGCCTCACCTACAACTTCATCCCGTTCATGACCCTGCCGCTCTACGCGACGCTCGAGCGTCTGGACACCCGGCTCCTCGAGGCCGGCGGCGACCTGTACTCGAAGCCCTCGGTGACCTTCTTCAAGGTCACCGTCCCGCTCTCGATGTCGGGCATCGTCTCGGGCGTGCTGCTGACCTTCATCCCCGCGGCCGGCGACTACATCAACGCCAGCCGGGACTTCCTGGGCGGGACCGGCACCGCCATGATCGGGAACGTCATCGAGAGCAACTTCCTCGTCTCGCTCAACTATCCGGCGGCGGCGTCGCTGTCGATCATCCTCATGGCCGTGATCCTCGTGATGGTCACGGTGTACGTCAAGCGGAGCGGAACGGAGGACCTGCTGTGAGATCCCGCTTCGGGTTCGGAACCTGGCTCCTCCCGCTCTACGCGGCCGTCGCGCTCGTGTTCCTGCTCATCCCGATCGTCTACACCTTCGTGTTCTCCTTCAACGACTCGGTCAAGTCGAACATCGTGTGGCGCGGCTTCACCTTCGACAAGTGGCTCAACGTGTGCTCGAAGCAGGAGGTCTGCGTCGCTTTCGGCAACAGCATCCTCATCGGCGTCGTCGCCACGATCGCCGCGACCGTGCTGGGCACGATGATCGCGATCGCGCTCGTGCGCTACCGTTTCCGGTTCCGCTCCGGGATCAGCCTCCTGCTCTTCCTGCCGATGGCGACCCCCGAAGTCGTGCTGGGCGCCGGCCTCGCCGCCGAGTTCCTCACGGCCGGGGTCGAGAAGGGGCTCGTGACGATCATCATCGCGCACACCATGTTCTGTGTGAGCTTTGTCGTCGTCACGGTCAAGGCGCGCGTCTCGACGCTCGACCCCGCTCTCGAGGAGGCCGGGCGGGATCTCTACGGCTCCCCGAGCCAGGTGTTCTGGAGGGTGACCTTCCCGCTCCTGCTCCCCGGCATCATCGCGGCGGCGCTCCTGTCGTTCGCGCTGAGCTTCGACGACTTCATCATCACGAACTTCAACTCCGGGACGACGAGCACCTTCCCGAAGTACATCTACATCTCGGCGGCCCGCGGGATCCCGGCGGAGGCGAACGTCATCGCCTCCGCGGTGTTCTTCCTCGCGATCATCCTCGTGCTCATCTCGCAGGTCTCGGCCGCCATGCGAAGGAAGCGGCTTGAGAAGATCGGCTGACCTCCCGGCGGCGCCTCCCGCCGCCTACGGCGATCGGGATCGGCTCGCCGAGCTGTGGTACCGGGAGATCGAGCTCTTCCGCGCCGCACGCCCCGAGTCGGAGCGGCTGTGGCGCGCCGCGACGCCGCACCTGCCGGACGGCGTCCCGATGCTCTGGATGGCGAAGTGGCCCGGCCCGTGGCCCGTCTACGTGAAGAGCGCCGCCGGAGCGCACTTCACGGATGTCGACGGGCTCGACCACGTCGACCTGTGCCTCGGCGACACGGGGGCGATGTGCGGTCACGCCCCCGCGCCGGCCGTGCAGGCGCTCTCGGCCCAGCTCGCCAGGGGCTCGACCTTCATGCTCCCGACCGAGGACGCCGCGGTCGCCGCCGAGCTCCTCGCCGAGCGCTTCGGCGTGCCGAGCTGGCAGTTCACCCTCTCGGCGACCGACGCCAACCGGAGCGTCATCCGTTACGCGCGCCAGGTGACGGGGCGGCCGAAGATCCTCGTGCACGACCACTGCTATCACGGCTCGGTCGACGAGACCTTCGCGACCCTGGACGAGAGCGGCGCCGTCGTCGAGCGGCGCGGCAACATCGGGGCGCCCGTCCCGCCCTCCGAGACGACCGCGGTCGTGCCCTTCAACGACATCCCCGCGCTCGAGGCCGCGCTGGAGACGGGCGAGATCGCCGCGATGCTCATCGAGCCGGCACTCACCAACATCGGCATCGTGCTCCCGGAGGACGGATATCACGCCGCGGTCCGCGAGCTGTGCACCCGGTACGGCACGATCCTCGTGATCGACGAGACCCACACGATCAGCGCCGGTCCCGGCGGGATGACGAAGTCCGAGGGGCTCGAACCGGATGCGGTCGTGGTCGGCAAGAGCATCGGCGGCGGCATCCCGGCGGCCGCCTTCGGGATGACGGCCGAGCTCGCGCGGCGCGCCAGGGACAGCCTCGAGCTCGAGGACATCGACGTCGGGGGAGTGGGCGGAACCCTCGCCGGGAACGCGCTCTCACTCGCCGGCATCCGGGCGACGCTCTCCGAGGTGCTGACGCCCGCGGGCTTCGAGAGCATGACCGCACGTGCCGTCGAGTGGACTGCCGGCGTCCAGGCGGCGATCGACGAGTTCGGCGCGCCATGGCAGGTCACGAGGCTCGGCGCCCGGGCCGAGTACAGCTTCCGCCGGACGCCGCCGCGCAACGGCGCCGAGGCGGCCGCCGCCGACGACTTCGAGCTCCAGCAGTACCTGCATCTCCACGCCCTCAACCGCGGCATCCTCGTGACCCCGTTCCACAACATGGCGCTCATGTGCCCCGCGACGACGAGCGACGACGTCGCCCGGCATACCGAGGCCTTCCGGGACGCGGTCGAGAGCCTCTTCGCCTGATCGGCGGATGCCGGGTGCGGGCTGCCCCCTGTTTTGGTACTGGGCGTCCGGCGACCGCTGTGCGAGTATCGAGGGAGGCCGGTCGTCCGGCCGATCACAGGGCTAAGGGGAGTCAGCACCGTGAGTTCGACGAAGTGGGACAGCCATGCTGTGTCGTCCGGAGCGCTCACACGGCGGACCGTGCTGCAGGGCGCCGGTCTCGGCGCCTCGGCGCTCCTGCTCGCCGCCTGCTCCACCTCGACCGGCGGGAAGCCGGAGGCGGCGGTCGACAAGTCGGAGACGCAGAAGTCGCTGCGGTTCGACGGCCGGGAGACCTACCGCAACACGGCCGGCGAGGACTTCCCGCTCCTCGGCGCCTTCGGCGAGGCGACCGGCATCGCGGTCACGTACACGAATGCGGTGAGCGACGACAACCTCTACTACCAGAAGGTCAAGGACCAGCTGAGGCTGGGTCAGGACATCGGGGCGGATGCGGCGGTCATGAGCGACTGGATGGCGGCGCGCTGGATCCGGCTCGGCTACGTCCAGCGGCTCGACCACGCGAACATCCCGAACTTCCAGAGCATCCGTCCGCGATTCAGGGACGCTGACGGGGACCCCGGGCGCCTCGGTTCCCTCCCGTGGCGGAGCGGGTTCACCGGTATCGCCTGGAACCGCGAAGCCATTCCGGAGGGGCTGGCCTCGGTCTCGGACCTGTGGGATCCCTCGCTGCACGGGAGGGTCGGGGCGATGTCGGCGATGCGCGACACCCTCGGTCTCATCATGCTCGACCAGAGCGTCGACATCGAGAGCGAGGACTGGGCCGACGCCGAGTTCTCGGCCGCCGTCGAGACGCTCCGCGCCCAGCTCGCGAGCGGGCAGCTGGCCAGCATCAAGGGCAACAAGTACAAGGAGGATCTCGTGAGCGGGGCGACGGTCGCCGCGATCGCGCGTGCGGGCGACATCCTGCAGCTCAACCAGGAGGCCGGGGACCAGTGGGACTTCGCCATTCCCACGGCCGGGGGCGTGCTGTGGAGCGACGACGTCGTGATCCCGGTCGGATCGACCCACCGCAAGAACGCCGAGACCTTCATCGACTTCTACTACGACCCGGCCCGCGCGGTCGAGGTCGCCGCCGCGACGAACTTCATCTCGCCCGTCGACATCCGCCAGCTCGAGATCGACGTGCTCGACCCGGCGGTCGCCGCGAACCGCATGGTCTTCCCGACGCCGGTGACCTTCGAGGAGGCGAAGAAGTTCCGGACCCTGGACCAGGGCGAGGAACAGAGGTACACGGCGCAGTATCAGACGATCCTGCTCGGCGCCTCCTGACCGTCCATACTGCCCCCGGACTGGGGTGCGGATGTGCCCTGTTTTGGTGGGGAGTGACGCGATGGCCCTGTGCCAGTATCGAACGGGGGTAGGAACGCACCCGCTCACATCGCTGTGAAGGAGCGCGAACATGAATCGAACGATGCAGCAGGAGGCTGCGGCAGGCGCCGTTGCGCACGCCGGCCTCTCGCGCCGTGCCGTGCTCCAGGGTGCGGGCCTCGGCGCCTCCGCCCTCGTCCTCGCCGCATGTTCGACCTCCGCGCAAGGGCGGCCGGAGGCGGCGGTCGACAAGTCGGAGACGCAGAAGTCGCTTCGGTTCGACAGCCGCGACACGTACCGCAACACGACGGGAGAGAACTTCCCGCTCCTCGCCAAGTTCGGCGACTCGACCGGCATCGAGGTGACCTACACGAACGCGGTGAGCGACGACAATCTCTACTACCAGAAGGTCAAGGGTCAGCTCAGGCTCGGTCAGGACATCGGCGCGGATGCCGTGGTGCTGAGCGACTGGATGGCGGCGCGCTGGATCCGGCTCGGCTACGTCCAGCCGATCGACCGGTCGCGCATCACGAACTTCGACAATCTCCGCCTCGTCTTCCGCGACTCGGAGTACGACCCGGGCCGTCGGGCGTCGCTGCCCTGGCGCAACGGGTTCACGGGTATCGCCTGGAACCGTGAGGCGATCCCTGGGGGGCTGAGCTCGGTCTCGGATCTGTGGGATCCGTCCTTGCACGGCAGGGTCGGGGCGATGTCGGTCATGCGGGACACGCTGGGCCTCATCATGCTCGACCAGGGCGTCGACATCTCCGCGGGCGACTGGAGCGACACCGAGTTCTCGGCGGCGGTCGAGCTCCTGCGAACGCAGGTCGCCAGCGGCCAGTTGCGCAGCATCAAGGGCAACAAGTACAAGGAGGATCTCGTGAGCGGGGCGACGGTCGCCGCGATCGCGCGTGCGGGCGACATCCTGCAGCTCAACCAGGAGGCCGGGGACCAGTGGGACTTCGCCATCCCCACGGCCGGGGGAGTGCTGTGGAGCGATGTCACCGTGGTTCCGGTCGGATCGACCCACCGTCGCAACGCCGAGGACTTCATCAACTTCTACTACAACCGGCAGAATGCGGTGGAGGTCGCGGCCGCGACGAACTTCATCTCGCCCATCGAGACCCGCCAGCCGGAGATCGGGACGATCCCGGAGGCGCTCTCGCGCAACCTCATGATCTTCCCGACCTCGGCGACCTTCGCCACGACGAAGGTCTTCCGCACCCTCGATCAGGGTGAGGAGCAGCGCTTCGGCGCGCAGTACCAGACGATCCTGCTCGGTGCCTCCTGAGCCGAGCTCCGGCCGGGCCAGGCGCTCTTGGGGAACGGCGTGTGCAAGCGCTTGCCGCTCCATGCAATAGTGTGATTCGCATGGCAGGATCCGAGTGGTGGCGTTCCGCGGTCATCTACCAGGTGTATCCGAGGTCGTTCGCCGACGCCGACGGCGACGGTCTCGGGGACCTCCACGGCATCCGGAACCGGCTCCCCGAGCTGCGCGACCTCGGCATCGACGCCGTCTGGCTCTCCCCCTTCTTCACCTCCCCGCAGAACGACGCGGGCTACGACGTCGCCGACTATCGCGATGTGGACCCGCGGTTCGGCACGCTCGCCGACTTCGACGAGCTCGTCGCCGAGACGCACCGGCTGGGCCTGCGGCTCATCGTCGACCTCGTCCCCAACCACACCTCCGACCAGCACGCCTGGTTCCGGGAGGCGCTCGCAGCTCCCGAGGGAAGCCCCGAGCGCGCCCGCTACCTGTTCCGCGACGGCAAGGGCAGGCACGGCGACACCCCGCCCAACAACTGGGAGTCCGTCTTCGGCGGCCCGGCCTGGACGCGGGTGGCCCGGCCCGACGGCACGCCCGGCCAGTGGTACCTGCACCTCTTCGACGAGTCGCAGCCCGACCTCGACTGGCGGAACCCGTGGGTGCGCGCGCAGTTCCACGGCATCCTGAGGTTCTGGCTCGACCGCGGCGTCGACGGCTTCCGGGTGGATGTCGCCCACGGGCTCATCAAGGAGCAGGGTCTTCCTGACTACACCGCCCCGGCCGCTGCCGGGAGCATGGGGGGCGCGGCCCACGAAACGGCGCCCGGCCCGCCGTACTGGGCGCAGCCCGGCGTGCACGAGATCTACCGCGACTGGAGGAGGATCCTCGAGGAGTATCCCGGCGAACGGGTGCTCGTCGCGGAGGCGTGGGTCGACCCGCTCGAGGACCTCGCGAACTGGGTCCGCCCCGACGAGATGCAGCAGGCCTTCAACTTCGCCTACCTCGAGACGCCGTGGGAGGCGACGAAGATCCGCGCCGTCGTCGAGGAGTCTCTCGGGGCCTTCGGCGGGGTGGGGGCACCGAGCACCTGGGTGCTCTCGAACCACGACGTCGTGCGGCACGCCTCGCGATTCGGGCTCGTCGGTGAGAACCCGCAGGGGACGGGCATCGGGCCGGAATCCCCCGAGAAGCCCAACCGGGTTCTCGGGCTCCGGCGGGCGCGGGCCGCGACGCTGCTCATGCTCGCGCTTCCGGGCAGCGCCTACCTCTACCAGGGCGAGGAGCTGGGCCTTCCCGAGGTCGTCGACCTCCCCGACTCCGCGCGGCAGGACCCCACCTGGGCCCGGACGAACCACGAACGCTACGGGCGCGACGGATGCCGGGTGCCGATCCCCTGGGAGGCGGATACTCCCGCCTACGGCTTCAACACGACGGGCGCGAGCTGGCTGCCCCAGCCCGCGGACTGGGCCGGCTACGCGCGGAACGCCCAGGAGGGCGAGTCGGGGTCGACGCTCGAGCTGTACAAGGCGGCGCTCGCGCTGCGAGCCGGGCACGGTCTCGGCCTCGGCGGCGTCGAGTGGCTCGAGGGCTACCCGCCCGAGGTCGTCGCCTTCCGCAACGGCGACGTGACGGTCATCGCCAACACCGGCTCCGGCGTCGTCGCGCTGCCCGAGGGAGCGATCGCGCTCTCCTCGGAGCCCGTGACGAGCGAGCTCCCCGGCGACACGACCGTCTGGCTCCTCGCGTAGCCGGCCCTCCGGTCGAGCCCGTCGAGACCCCGCGGCGGCTCAGAACGCGACGCGGATCGCGCCGACCGGACGCCCGCCGCCGAGCACCTGCTCGGTCGTGAGCGCGATCACGCGGTCGGCCTCTGCGCGGGGGACGGTGCCGGCCTGTGCGAGCAGCTCGAGGGCGACGAGGGTCGTCGCACGCTGCGTTCCGTCGAGCACCTTGAGCGCGACCGCCGTGCCGTCGGCGGCCGCCATGACCATGACGCCCTCCGCGCCGCCCTTGCAGACGAGCCCGAGCTCCTCGATCACGATGGTGTTGGCCCGGCCCGGCCCGTCGATCGCCCAGGCGTTCTGCAGGATCGCCTCGGTCAGACGCGCGGCATCCGGGTCGGGGCCTTCGGCGTTGACCCCCCGAGCCACGCGCGAGAGGGCCGTGGCGAGCCCGCGCAGCGAGACAGCGAAGAGCGGGGCGGCGCATCCGTCGACGCCGACCCGGCCCACCGGCTCGCCGGTGAACTCCTCGACGGTCTCCCGGATGCGCTGCTGCAGCGGATGCGCCGGGTCGAGGTAGTCCTCGGTCGGCCAGCCGTTCCGGGAGCACGCGAGCAGGAATGCGGCGTGCTTGCCCGAGCAGTTCATCGTGATCCTTCGCCGGCCGTCGCTCGCGGCGCCTCCCGAGGTGCGGGCGACCGCGGCCGACTGCGGATCGAGCGGCCAGTCGAGCGGGCACTGCAGGGCCTCCTCGGTCAGGCCGGCCCGCGCGAGCAGCTCCTCGACCACGCGGACGTGCTCGGGGGTCCCGGCATGGCTCGCGGTGGCGAGCACGAGCTCGGCGCCCTCGAGCTCGACACCGGAACGCAGCACGGCGAGCGCCTGAAGCGGTTTCAGGGACGAGCGCGGATAGACGAGCGCATCGACGTCGCCCAGCGAGCGCGAGACCGCGTCCTCCGCCGTGACGACGACCGCCGCGCCCAGGTGCCGCGACTCGACGAGGCCGTTGCGCTCGACGATCGCGAGCTCGACGGCGCCGCCGGCTTCGAGCGGATGCGGCCCGGGAATACGGCTCACAGCGCCGTGAGCGCGTCCTCGATCACGCTCACGGCATCCAGGAGCAGCTCGTCGCTGATCGCGAGACTCGGAAGGAACCGGATGACGTTGCCATAGGTGCCCGCGGTGAGCAGGATCACGCCGTTCTCGAAGGCGTGCTTCGAGATCGCGGAGACCGCGGCGGCATTCGCCTCCTTGGTCGTGGCGCCGGTGCCCGGCTGCACGAACTCCATGGCGAGCATCGCGCCGATGCCGCGCACGTCGCCGATGATGTCGAACCTCGACTGGAGGCGCAGAAGCTCCGGCCGCAGCGTGTTCTCGATGCGCACCGCCTCGGCGAGGAGGTCGTTGGTCTCGATCGACTCGAACACCGCGATCGCCGCCGCCGTCGAGACCGGGTTGCCGCCGAAGGTGCCGCCGAGCCCGCCCGGGTGGGAGGAGTCCATGATCTCGGCGCGCCCGGTGACGGCCGCGAGCGGCAGTCCGCCGGCGATGCCCTTGGCCGAGAGCACGAGGTCGGGCACGAGCCCGAGGTGCTCGCTCGAGAAGTACTTGCCGGTGCGCGCCATCCCGGCCTGGATCTCGTCGGCGATGAAGACGATCCCGTTCTCGGTGCACCACTTCTGCAGCGCGGGCAGGTAGCCCTCGGCGGGCACCATGAACCCGCCCTCGCCCTGGATGGGCTCGACCACGAGGCAGGCGAGGTCGGATGCCCCGGCCGTCTTCTCGAGGAAGGAGATCGTGCGCTCGGCGGCCTCGGCCCCGCTCAGGCCGTCGTGGTAGGGGTAGGAGCTCGGCGCGTGGTGGATGTCCCCGGCGAACGGCCCGAAGCCGAGCCCGTAGGGCATCGACTTGTAGTTCATCGCCATCGTGAGGTTGGTGCGGCCGTGGAAGGCGTGGTCGAGCACCGCGACCGCCTTGCGGCCGGTGTGCTTGCGCGCGATCTTGACGCCGTTCTCGACCGCCTCGGCGCCCGAGTTGACGAGCACGGTCTTCTTGGCGAAGTCTCCCGGGGTGTGCTGTGCGAGCAGCTCGGCGACACGCACGTAGCCCTCGTAGGGGGTGATCGTGAAGAGGCCGTGCGTGAGCTCGCCGAGCTGGCGGCTCGCGGCGGCGACGACCCCATCATCCGTGTGCCCGATCGTCGTGACGCCGATGCCCGAGCCGAGGTCGATGAACTGGTTGCCGTCCACGTCGACGAGCACGGCGCCGTGCGCGTGGTCGACGTAGATGGGGAAGCCCGAGGCGGCCCCGCCCGCGACGACGGCGTTGCGGCGCTCGTGGAGGGCGAGGGACTTCGGGCCGGGGATCGCGGTCACGACGCGCCGCTGCTGGGCGACGGAGGAGAGCGCGGAGGCGCCGGAGGGCGCGGAGACGGCGGGTGCGAGCGTGTCAGTCATAGTGGGTCCAGTCTATCGCCGCCGCCGGCCGTGACGATGAGGTAGCGTGCACAGCGTGGGACCTCAACATCACTATGCGACGCGGATCGAGTGGCTCGGCAACCGGGGGACCGGCACGAGCGGCTACCGCGAGTACGGCCGGGAGCTGCTCCTCACCGCCGAGGGCAAGCATCCGGTCGAGGGATCGGCCGACCGCACCTTCCACGGGAACGCCGACCGCTGGAACCCCGAGGAGCTGCTCGTCGCCGCCCTCAGCCAGTGCCATCTGCTGAGCTACCTCCACGTCGCCGTGCTGCACGGCGTCGTCGTGACCGCCTACACCGACGACGCGACCGGCACGATGGAGACGACCCCGGATGGCGGGGGCCGCTTCGTGTCGGTCACCCTGCGGCCGGTCGTCACGATCGCCTCGGCCGAGATGGCGGAGGCCGCGCTCGCGGCCCACCACGAGGCCTCGCAGAAGTGCTTCATCGCGAACTCGGTCAACTTCCCGGTGCTGCACGAGCCCAGGGTCGTCGTGGCCTCAGCTTCGTCATAGGCTGAGCGACTAGGCTCAGCCAGTGCCCAGAATCATTCCCTCCCTCGCCATCTCCGCGCTCGTCGCGCTCTCGCTCGTCGCCTGCGGCGCGCCGCAGTCCTCGGCGGACTGCGCCGTGACGCCGGAGGGCTCCGCGTCGTCCAAGATCGTCGTGACGGGCGCGGCGGGCGCCGAGCCGACCGTCTCGATCCCCTCCCCGCTCGACACCAAGGTCACCGAGCGCAGCGTCGTGACCGAGGGGACCGGTGAGGTCGTCGAGCCGGGGATGCTCGCCTCGACCAACTTCGTGCTCTACAACGCCGCGACGGGCGAGAGGCTCGACGGCTCGACCGACTTCGGCTCGGAGGGGGCCCTGTCCTTCGTCGTCGACGAATCGCAGGTGCTCGGCGGGATCGCGAAGATCGTGCGGTGCTCGACGGTCGGATCGCGCGTCGTCGGGATCGTGCCCCCCGCCGACGCCTTCGGCGACGACGGCCCGAACTTCGGCATCGGAGCGACCGACTCCCTCGTCTTCGTCTTCGACATCACGAAGGTCGAGCCGGCGCCGAGCGGCTCGCCGAGCGCCGCGCCGATCGACCTGCCGACCCCCGTCGAGTGGACCGAGAACCTGCCCGCCGTCGATCTGAGCGGCGACGTGCCGGTCGTGACGCTCCCGGATGTCGAGATCCCGACCGAGCTCGAGCTAGCCGTCCTCGAGGAGGGCGACGGCGATCTCGTGACGGAGGCGTCGACCGTGACCTTCGACTACCTGGGCACCTCCTGGGACACCGGGGAGATCTTCGACCAGAGCTACACGAGGGGTCAGCCGATCACCTATCCGGTGACCAGCCTCGTCAAGGGCTTCACCGCGGCGATGGTCGGCCAGAAGGTCGGCGCGACCCTTCTCGTCACGGTTCCCCCGCAGTACGGCTACGGCGAGGGCGCGATCAACGATCAGAACCTCGTCGGCCAGACGCTCGTCTTCCTCATCCAGATCCGCGCGACGGCGTAACCCCCGCAGGAGCAGGCCATGCGCAGGGTCATCGTCCTCGGCTCCACCGGCTCGATCGGCGTCCAGGCGCTCGAGGTCATCGGTGCGAACCCCGAGCGGTTCGAGCTCGTCGCTCTCGCGGCCGGGAGCAATCGCGAGCTCCTCTCCGCCCAGGCGGGCTCGTTCGGCGTCGAGCACACCGCCCTCGGCGTCGAGGAGGCCGAGCAGCTCGTGCGCACGGTCGAGGCGGATGTCGTGCTCAACGGCATCACCGGCTCGGTCGGGCTCGGGCCCACGCTCGCCGCGCTCGAGGCGGGCCGCACGCTCGCGCTCGCGAACAAGGAGAGCCTCATCGTCGGGGGCGAGCTCGTCACCCGGCTCGCCGCCCCCGGTCAGCTCGTGCCCGTCGACTCCGAGCACTCCGCGATCGCGCAGGCGCTGCGGGCGGGCAGCGCCGGCGAGGTGCGTCGGCTCGTGCTCACGGCATCCGGGGGGCCGTTCCGCGGGCGCAGCCGGGAGTCGCTCGCCGGGGTCGCTCCGGAGGAGGCTCTCGCGCATCCGAACTGGGACATGGGTCCGGTCGTCACGACGAACTCGGCGACCATGGTCAACAAGGGTCTCGAGGTCATCGAGGCGCACCTGCTCTTCGGCGTGCCCTACGAGCGCATCGAGGTCGTCGTGCATCCGCAGTCGATCGTGCACTCGATGGTCGAGTTCGCGGACGGCTCGACGATCGCGCAGGCCTCGCCGCCGAACATGCGGCTGCCCATCTCGCTCGCCCTCGACTGGCCGAACCGGGTCCCCGAAGCCGGCGTGCCCCTCGACTGGACGGTCGCCAGCCGGTGGACCTTCGAGCCGCTCGACGAGGCCGCCTTCCCCGCCGTGGCGCTCGCCCGCCGGGTGGGGCGGGCGGGCGGATGCCACCCCGCCGTCTACAACGCCGCGAACGAGCAGGCGGTCGCCGCCTTCCACGATGGCCGCATCGGATTCCTCGGCATCGTCGACACGATCGAGCGGGTCGTGGACGCGTTCGGGTCCGAGAGCGGGCCGGTGACCCTCGAGAGCCTTCGGGAGGCGGAGCGCTGGGCGCGCGAGGCCGCCGAGAAGCGATTCCCCAGCTGAGGGCGGGTACTCTCACTCCATGGAAACCGTGGCCCTCTACGTCCTGGGCATCGTCATCGTCGCCCTGGGCCTCGCGATCTCGATCGCGCTCCACGAGCTCGGCCACCTCGTCCCGGCGAAGCTCTTCGGCGTGCGCGTCGGCCAGTACATGATCGGATTCGGCCCCACCCTGTGGTCCCGGCGGCGCGGCGAGACCGAGTACGGCGTCAAGGCGATCCCGCTCGGCGGCTACATCTCGATGGCGGGGATGTTCCCCCCGGCCCGGCCCGGCGGGAAGGCGCGCACCGCGAGCACGGGGTTCTTCCAGACGATGGTGCAGGATGCGCGCACGGTGAGCGCGGACACCGTCCCCGAGGGCGAGGAGCACCGCACCTTCTACAACCTGCCCATCTGGAAGCGCATCGTCATCATGTCGGGCGGGCCGTTCATGAACCTCGTGATCGCGATCGTTCTCTTCGCGGTCGTGCTGTGCGGATTCGGCGTGCAGCAGGTGAGCACGACGATCGGGAGCGTGAGCGCCTGCCTGCACCCGGCGACGAGCACGGCGACGACCTGCGAGCCCGGAGACCCGGAGGCACCCGGCGCCGCAGCCGGTGTCCTTCCGGGGGACCGTCTCGTGAGCATCGGCGGCGAACCCGTGACGAGCTGGGCCCAGGCGAGCGCCGTCATCCAGTCCGCGCCGGCGCGGGAGCTCGCGATCGTCGTGGAGCGCGACGGCTCCCCGGTCGAGCTCCGGGCGACGCCCGCGCTCACCGAGCGCTACGTCGTCGACGCCGCAGGTGCGATAGTGAAGGACGCCGACGGCACCCCGCTGACCCAGCGAGTCGGGATGCTCGGGATCACGGCGGCGTACGAGCTCGTCCCGCAGCCGGTGACCGCCGTGCTGCCGGCCGTCGGCGACACCATCGCCAGGGTGACCAACGTCATCCTGAACCTCCCGCAACGCCTCGTCGACGTCGCGGCGGCGGCCTTCGGACCCGGCGAGCGCGACCCCGACGGGCCGATCAGCGTCGTCGGGGTCGGCCGCATCGCGGGGGAGATCACGAGCATCGACACGATCCCGGTCGCCGAGCGCGCCTCCTCCCTCATCGGCCTCGTGGCCTCGGTCAACGTCGCGCTGCTCGTCTTCAACCTCGTGCCGCTCATGCCGCTCGACGGCGGCCACATCGCCGGCGCCCTGTGGGAGGGGATCCGGCGGTTCTTCGCGAAGCTCTTCAAGCGGCGCGATCCGGGCCCGGTCGACACGGCCAAGGTCATCCCGCTCACCTTCGCGGTCGTGATCCTGCTCGGCGGCATGAGCCTGCTGCTCATCTACGCCGACATCGTGAAGCCCATCACGCTCTTCTAGCCCTTTCGCCGGTTGAGTAGCCGCGTAGCGGCGTATCGAAACCAGGTCCGACCCTCGATCTCGATACACCGCGCTTCGCGCGGCACTCGATCAGCGGGCGGTCAGCGACTGAGCAGCAGCGCCTCGCCCTGCCCGCCGCCGCCGCAGAGCGACACTGCCGCGCGGCCGGACCCGCGGCGCTTCAGCTCGTAGGCGGCATGCAGCGCGAGCCTGGCTCCGGACGCCCCGATCGGGTGTCCGAGCGCGATCGCACCGCCGTGGATGTTGACGAGATCGAGGCTCACGCCGAGCGCGCGGGCGGAGTGCAGCGAGACCGCGGCGAAGGCCTCGTTCATCTCGAGGAAGTCGAGGTCGCCGGTCTCCCAGCCGCCGCGCTCGAGCGCTTGCGTGATCGCGCGTGCGGGCTGCGAGTGCAGGGAGTTGTCGGGTCCCGCGACCTGCCCGGGGGCGCCGACGAGAGCGAGCCATTCGAGGCCGTGCGCCTCGGCGTACTCCCGGCTCGCGACGATGAGCGCGGCGGCGCCGTCGCTGATGGGGGAGGAGTTGCCCGCCGTGATGGTCCCCTCCGGAGAGAACGCCGGCCGCAGCCCGGCGAGCGACTCCGGCGTGCTGTCGGCCCGGACGCCCTCGTCCGCCGAGACGACGGTG
Organism: Clavibacter sp.; assembly: GCA_044508495.1. GTDB lineage: Bacteria > Actinomycetota > Actinomycetes > Actinomycetales > Microbacteriaceae > Terrimesophilobacter. The sequence goes on along the minus strand of JBIQHP010000003.1, from coordinate 12,927 downwards.
TCGCCCTTGCGGCCCTTGACGGTGACGGGCACGATCTCCTCGGCGAGGAGGTCCGCCGCTACGGCCGCGCGCTGGTGGGAGCCGGCGGCGACGAGATCCTGGTCGCTGCGCGAGATGCCGAGCGGCGTGTTGTGGCGTTCGGTCGAGAGGCCCATGGAGTCGTGGTCGAAGGCATCCGTGAGCCCGTCGACGGCCATGTGGTCGAGCACCTCGACCGAGCCGTACTGCCAGCCCTTGCGGGAGCCCATGAGCAGGTGCGGCGCGTTGCTCATCGACTCCTGACCGCCGGCCGCGACGACCTCGGCCTCGCCCGCGCGGATGAGGCGTGCGGCGTCGATCACGGCGGTGAGCCCGGAGAGGCACAGCTTGTTGATCGTGATGGCCGGGACATCCCAGCCGATGCCGGCCGCGATCGAGGTCTGGCGTGCCGGACCCTGCCCGAGACCGGCCTGGAGCACCTGGCCGAAGATGACGGCGTCGATGTCGCCGACGTCGACCCCCGAGCGCTCGATCGCGGCCCGCAGGGCGGCGGCTCCGAGCTCGACCGCGGTGAGGGCGGAGAGCGCCCCGTTGAGCTTGCCGAGGGGGGTTCTGGCCCCGGCGAGGATGACGACGTCGCGCTGATTCATGGTGTGCTCCATTGCGATGACCGGTGTGCGGGAACGGTGGTTCCCTGCCGCCATTGTAGTTCTGCGCTTCCTCGCCCGGCGCTGACCGGCGACAATGGAGGGGGCCGCGATCCGGCCGCACGAGAACAGGGGTCGAGCATGGGCATGGACAAGACCGTCGGGACGGCGCACGAGGCCGTCTCCGACATCCGGGACGGCGCGAGCATCGCGGTCGGGGGCTTCGGGCTCTCGGGCAACCCGATGATCCTCATCGAGGCGATCCTGGCATCGGGGGCGAAGGACCTCTCGATCGTGAGCAACAACTGTGGAGTGGACGACTGGGGGCTCGGCGTGCTGCTGGGAGCCCGCCGCATCCGCAAGATGACCTCCTCCTACGTGGGTGAGAACAAGGAGTTCGAGCGGCAGTTCCTCTCCGGCGAGCTCGAGCTCGAGCTGACCCCGCAGGGCACGCTCGCCGAGAAGCTGCGGGCCGGAGGCTCCGGCATCGCCGCCTTCTTCACGCCCACGGGCGTCGGCACGCAGGTCGCCGAGGGCGGGTTGCCGCGCCGCTACGCGGCGGACGGCTCGATCGCCCTCGCCTCGCCCGTCAAGGACGTGCGCACCTTCGAGTTCGGCGGACGCGAGCGCGAGTTCGTGCTCGAGGAGGCCATCACGACCGACTTCGCGATCGTCCACGCGCTGCGCGGCGATCGGCACGGCAATCTCGTGTTCAACAAGGCCGCCCGCAACTTCAATCCGATCGCGGCGATGGCCGGGCGGACGTGCATCGCCGAGGTCGAGGAGCTCGTCGAGCCGGGCGCGATCGACCCGGACGCCGTGCACCTCCCGGGCGTCTACGTGCACCGCGTGCTCGAGGTGGGCAAGGACATCGAGAAGCGCATCGAGCGCCGGACCGTGAGGGAGAACTGAGATGGCAAGGAGTTCAGAATGGCGCTGACCCGCGACGAGATGGCGGCGCGTGCCGCCCGCGAGCTCGAGGACGGCGCCTACGTCAACCTCGGCATCGGCCTGCCGACCCTCGTGCCCAACTACGTTCCGGAGGGCGTGACGGTCGTGCTCCAGTCGGAGAACGGCATCCTCGGGGTCGGCCCGTATCCGACCGAGGAGCACGTCGACCCCGACCTCATCAACGCCGGCAAGGAGACCGTGACGCTCCTGCCGGGCGCCGCCTTCTTCGACTCGGCGACGAGCTTCGGCATGATCCGCGGCGGCAAAGTCGACGCGGCGATCCTCGGCGCCATGCAGGTCTCGGCCGCCGGCGACCTCGCCAACTGGATGATCCCCGGCAAGATGGTCAAGGGGCCGGGCGGGGCCATGGACCTCGTGCACGGCGCCGGAAGGGTCATCGTGCTCATGGAGCACGTCGCCAAGGACGGCTCGGCGAAGATCGTGGACGAGTGCTCGCTGCCGCTCACCGGCCGCGGCGTCGTGGATCGCATCATCACCGACCTCGCGGTCATCGACGTGACGGAGGACGGTCTCGTGCTGCGCGAGCTCGCGCCCGGGGTCACGGTCGAGGAGGTGCGCGCAGCGACGGAGCCGCCGCTCGCGCTCGGAATCTCCTGACTCGACCCGGGCATCCGGATCGGGCGCCCGAACTAGACTGACCCCGTGGCTGCCATCAACCTCGGGATGCCGTCGGCGCCGGCCGTGCTCGCGCCGCGACGGGCCAGCCGGCAGATCCGGGTGGGCCGAGTGCTCGTGGGCGGCGACGCCCCGGTGAGCGTGCAGTCGATGACGACGACGCAGACGACCGACATCAACGCCACGCTCCAGCAGATCGCCGAGCTCACCGCGGCCGGCTGCGACATCGTGCGGGTCGCCGTCCCGCACCAGGAGGACGCCGACGCGCTCAGGGTCATCGCCGCCAAGAGCCAGCTCCCGGTCATCGCCGACATCCACTTCCAGCCGCGCTACGTCTTCGCCGCGATCGACGCGGGGGTCGGCGCGGTTCGCGTCAACCCGGGAAACATCAAGAGGTTCGACGACCAGGTCGGCGCGATCGCGAAGGCCGCGAAGGACGCCGGGGTGAGCATCCGGATCGGCGTCAACGCGGGCTCGCTCGAGCCGAGTCTGCTGGAGAAGCACGGCAGGGCGACCCCGGAGGCGCTCGTGGAGAGCGCCGTGTGGGAGGCGAGCCTCTTCGAGGAGCACGACTTCCACGACTTCAAGATCTCGGTCAAGCACAACGACCCCGTCACGATGGTGAAGGCCTACCGACTGCTCGCTGAGCGCGGCGACTGGCCGCTGCACCTCGGGGTGACTGAGGCCGGCCCGGCGTTCCAGGGCACGATCAAGTCGGCGACGGCCTTCGGCATCCTGCTCTCCGAGGGCATCGGTGACACGATCCGCGTCTCGCTCTCGGCGCCGCCCGTCGAGGAGGTCAAGGTCGGACTGCAGATCCTCCAGTCCCTGGGCCTGCGCGAGCGCAAGCTCGAGATCGTCTCGTGCCCGAGCTGCGGGCGCGCCCAGGTGGACGTCTACACGCTCGCCGACGAGGTCACCGCGGGCCTCGAGGGGCTCACCGTGCCGTTGCGCGTCGCCGTCATGGGCTGCGTCGTGAACGGTCCGGGCGAGGCGCGCGAGGCGGACCTCGGCGTGGCGAGCGGCAACGGGAAGGGCCAGATCTTCGTCAAGGGCCAGGTCGTCAAGACCGTGCCGGAGGCCGACATCGTGGCGACCCTGCTCGAGGAGGCGCACCGCCTCGCCGCCAAGATGCCGGATGCGCCGGCAGGGGAGCCCGTCGTCGTCACGCGGTAGCGGCGGACGCCGTGCTCACCCGCTCGCGTCGACGACGCAGAACCGGTTGCCCTCCGGATCCTCGAGGATGACGTAGTCGGCGTCGGGTGGGCGCTTCGCCCACTCGACGCGTCGTGCCCCGAGCGCGATCAGACGTTCGACCTCGGCCTCCTGGTCCTCGGCGTAGAGGTCGAGATGGATGCGCGGCGGCAGGCTCGCAGGCGCTGCGTGCTCGTCGAGCGAGAGATTCGGCCCGCCGCCGTCACGCGGCTTGAGCAGGGCGAAGTCGTCGTCATCGCCCTCGCGGTCGACGTAGTCGAGGGCCGCCATCCAGAACGCCTTCTCTCGCGCGAGATCCTCGACGCGCAGCACGACCGAGCCGATGCGGATCATGCCGGTAGCCTAACGAGCGCGCGGTTGACCGGCCACAGCGCCCGTGACATCCTTGACAGGCGGCCTTACAGAACGAACGGTCAGTCAGTTAGCGAGGATCGAGCATGGCGCAGGCATCCCTGAGCGTGGACGAGCGCGCTGACCGCGTGCACGTCGTGCTCGACCGGCCCGAGGTGCGCAACGCGATCGACCAGGCGATGGTCGATGAGCTGCACGCCGTGTGCGAGCGGCTCGAGGCCGAACCAAAGCTGCTCGTGGTCTCGGGAGCGGGCGGGACCTTCGCCTCGGGCGCGGACATCCGCCAGCTGCGCGAGCGGGGACGCGAGGATGCGCTCGCGGGCATCAATACCAGAATCTTCCAGCGCATCGCGGTCCTTCCCATGCCGGTCATCGCGGCGATCGACGGCTACGCGCTCGGCGGAGGCGCCGAGCTCGCCTACGCCGCCGACTTCCGCATCGCGAGCACGCGGGCGAGGATCGGCAACCCCGAGGTCGGCCTCGGCATCCTCGCCGGCGCCGGTGCGACCTGGCGGCTGCTCGAGCTCGTGGGCGAGCCGGTCGCCAAGGAGATCCTGCTCGCCGGGCGCGTGCTCACCGCACAGGAGGCGCTCGAGCTGCGGCTCGTGACCGAGGTGCACGAACCGGATGCGCTGATCGCCGCCGCCGACGCGCTCGCCGACCGCATCCTCGCCAACGACCCGGCAGCGCTCATGGCGACCAAGCGCGTGCTCGCGGCGCCGCGCGCCGCGCATCCGCAGATCGACCTCGAGGAGCAGGCAGTGCTCTTCGAGTCGGAGACCAAGCGCGAGCGGATGACGGCGTTCCTGGAGAGGAAGAACAAATGACCGACGTGCCCTCTCTCGTCGGCGTCCCTGCCGTCGTCGGCGTGCTGGGCGGCGGCCGGATGGGCGCCGGGATCGCCCACGCCTTCGCCCTCGCCGGCGCACGCGTGGCGGTCGTCGAGCGCGATGCGGAGAGCGTGCGGATGGCGCGGGGCCGCGTGCTCGCCGCCATCCTCACGAGCGTCGAGCGCAAGACGACCGAGGAGACGGCCGAGGATCTCACCGCCCGCCTCGGCTTCGGCACCGACGTGGCCGCCTTCGCGGAGGCCGGCCTCGTCGTCGAGGCCGTGCCCGAGTCGCTCGAGCTCAAGCTCGAGGCACTCGGCCGGGTCGAAGCAGCCGTCGGGCACGGCTCGAACGGCGCAGGTGCCTGGCTCGCGAGCAACACCTCCTCCATCTCGATCACGACCCTCGCCGGCCACCTCGCGCGGCCCGAGCGGTTCTGCGGGCTGCACTTCTTCAACCCGGTCCCCGCCTCGAAGCTCGTCGAGATCGTCGTCGGGCAGCGCACCGCGCCCGAGCTCGCCGAGGCCGCCGCCGGCTGGGTCGAGGCCCTCGGCAAGACCCCCATCACGGTGCAGGACGTCCCCGGCTTCGCGAGCTCGCGGCTGGGCGTCGCGATCGCGCTCGAGGCGATCCGGATGCTCGAGGACGGCGTCGCGAGCGCGGCGGACATCGACGCGGCCATGGCGCTCGGGTACGGGCATCCGATGGGACCGCTCCGGCTCACCGACCTCGTCGGCCTCGACGTGCGCCTCGGCATCGCCGAGTACCTGCAGGCGACGCTCGGCGAGCGCTTCGCCCCTCCGCAGCTGCTGCGCGACAAGGTCGCGCTCGGCGAGCTCGGCCGCAAGGCCGGCCGCGGGTTCTACGACTGGCCGAAGGAAGGCACCGAGTGAGTACGACCATGAGCAACGTCCCGAGCTATCTGCAGGGCGCCTGGTGGGCGCCGGATGCCGCGGGCGTCCCGGTGCGCGACGCGAGCACGGGCGACGTGGTCGCCGAGGTGAGCGTCGAGGGCGCCGACATCGCGGGTGCGGTCGACTACGCGCGCACCGTAGGCCAGGCCTCCCTCGGAGCGCTCACCTTCCACGAGCGCGCCCTCAAGCTCAAGGAGCTCGCCCAGTATCTCAACGGCCGGCGCGAGGAGCTCTACGCGGTGTCCGCGAAGACCGGTGCGACGCGCGGCGATTCGATGGTCGACATCGACGGCGGCATCGGGGTGCTCTTCACCTTCGGATCGAAGGGCCGCCGCGAGCTGCCGAACTCGAACCTCGTCGTCGACGGGCCGCCCGAGGTGCTCTCCAAGGACGGCTCCTTCCTCGGCCAGCACGTCTACACGCGCTTGCCGGGCGTCGCGGTGCAAGTCAACGCCTTCAACTTCCCGGTCTGGGGCATGCTCGAGAAGTTCGCGCCGGCGTTCCTCGCCGGGGTGCCCACGATCGTCAAGCCCGCGACGCCGACGGTGTACCTCGCCGAGGCGGCCGTGCGCGCCATGGTCGAGTCGGGCATCCTGCCGCAAGGGTCGCTGCAGCTCGTCTCGGGTTCCGCGCGCGACCTGCTCGACCACCTCGACTACCGGGACCTCCTGGGATTCACCGGCTCGGCGAGCACCGCGAACGCGCTGCGCGCGCATCCGAACGTCGTGCACGGGGGAGTGCGCTTCACGGGGGAGACCGACTCGCTCAACGCCGCGATCCTCGGCCCGGATGCCGTCGCCGGGAGCCCCGAGTTCGACGCCTACGTCAAGTCGCTCGTGACCGAGCTGACCGTCAAGGCCGGGCAGAAGTGCACGAGCATCCGTCGGGCGATCGTGCCCGCCGGGCAGGTCGACGGCCTCATCGCGGCGGTGACCGCACGCGTCGCCGAGCGCGTCGTCGTGGGCGACCCGCGTGCCGAGGGCGTGACGATGGGGGCGCTCGTGAGCCGCGAGCAGAAGGCCGAGGTGCTCTCCCGCGTCGGCGAGCTCGTGGCGGCGGGCGGCGAGATCGTCATGGGCTCGCTCGACGAGCCCGAGGTGCGGCTCGCCGACGGCTCGACCGGTCTCGCACCCGAAGGCGCCTTCCTGCAACCCGTGCTCCTGCACTTCGCGGATGCCCTGGCGCAGGCCGCCCATTCGATCGAGGCCTTCGGCCCGGTCTCCTCGGTCGTCGGATACGACACGATCGAGGAGGCGGTCGAGCTCGCGGCCCTCGGCGGCGGCTCGCTCGTCGCGACCGTCGCGACGCACGACCCGGAGGTCGCCCGCACCGTCATCGAGGGCATCGCCGCCCACCACGGCCGCACGCTCATCCTCGACCGCGACGACGCCCGGTCGAGCACCGGGCACGGCTCTCCGGTTCCGCACCTCGTGCACGGCGGCCCCGGCCGCGCGGGCGGCGGGGAGGAGCTGGGCGGCATCCGCTCGGTGTTCCACCACATGCAGCGCACCGCGGTGCAGGGCTCGCCGGCGATGCTCACCGCGGTCACCGGGCAGTGGTTCCCAGGAGCGCCGCGCAACCTCGAGGGTCCGCATCCCTTCCGCAAATCGCTCGCCGAGCTGCGCATCGGGGATGCCGTCGCCTCGCCGCTGCGCGAGGTCGCCCTCGACGACATCACGGCCTTCGCCGAGTCGACGGGCGACAAGTTCTACGCGCACACGAACGAGGATGCCGCGGCCGCGAACCCCTTCTTCCCCGGCATCGTCGCGCACGGCTACCTGCTCGTCTCCTGGGCGGCCGGCCTGTTCGTCGACCCCGAGCCGGGGCCGGTACTCGCCAACTACGGGCTCGAGGCCTTACGGTTCGTGACGCCCGTCTCGCCCGGCGACAGCATCCGGGTCACTCTCACGGCGAAGGCGATCACGCCGCGCGAGACCGACGAGTACGGCGAGGTGCGCTGGGACGCGATCATCCACAACCAGAACGACGAGGTCGTCGCGACCTACGACGTGCTCACGCTCGTCGCGAAG
>JBIQHP010000003.1:4175-5274 GCA_044508495.1 Clavibacter sp. | reverse complement strand
CGCGCCCGCACGCCCCCGAAGGCGACCGCGACGACGTCGTCGGCGACCTTCGCCGCGCTCACCGGGCCGTCCGGCCGGTACCAGTCGACGACCGAGCCGATCATGCCGAAGAGCAGGCGCGTCGTCGTGCGCGGGTCGAGGTCGCTGCGGATGTCGCCGTCGGCCCGCGCCTCGTCGACGAGCTCCGCGATCGCCCGGTTGAAGGCGCGCCTCCGCTCGAGGGCGGCGCGCTCGATGTCGGTGTTGCCGCGCAGGCGGAGCAGGAGCGTCACGAAGGGGAGCTGGTCGGTGAGCACGCCCGTCGCGGAGCGCAGCACGTAGAGCAGCCGGTCGACGGCCGGGCCGGTCGAGGCGAGCGGATCGCCGAGGATCGCCTCGAGCTTGCCGAGAGCGCGGTCGAGGGCGAGCTCGAGCAGGTGCTCCTTGCTCGGGACGTGGTGGTAGATCGCCGACTTGGTGATGCCGAGGTTCTCGGCGAGCACGCCCATCGAGGTCGCGTCGTAGCCGTGCCGGTTGAACACCTCGACGGCGACGAGCAGGATCGACTCCTGATCGTGGTTGTGTCTGGCCGACTTCACCGCGGTGTCACTCATGCTGGTCCGCCTTCTTCACTCGATCGGCCGGGACGGTGCGGCTGTGCCCGCGGAACTCGGCCACGACGCCCTCCTCGTTCCGCACCTCGACGTCGTAGATGCCGCTGCGTCCGCGCTGCGAGCGCAGGCTCGCGGTCGCCGTGAGCAGCTGACCTTCGTGGGAGGGCGCGAAGAAGGTGATCTCGGCCCCCGAGGAGACGGTCACGCTTCCCTCGCGGTTGCAGGCCATCGCGAAGGCCGTGTCCGCGAGCGTGAAGACGAGGCCGCCGTGGATGATCGCGTGGCCGTTGAGCATGTCGCCGCGCACGGGCATCGTCACGACGGCGTGGCCCTCGCTCATCTCCACGACATCCATGCCGAGGAGCTCGGTCGAGGCGCGGTCGTCGCGCAGCATCGTGTCGGGGCGTCGATAGCTCTGCGCTCCGTCGCTCATCGTTGACCGCCATTCTGTCGGGTGTTAGCCTAGAGCACAGCCTAAACGAACGGTCGGTCAGTCGCTAGTGTTT
>JBIQHP010000003.1:0-4075 GCA_044508495.1 Clavibacter sp. | reverse complement strand
CGGGTGTTAGCCTAGAGCACAGCCTAAACGAACGGTCGGTCAGTCGCTAGTGTTTTGACTGGCCGTGTTCGGCCCCACAGGAAGGTGCAGGTCATGGCGCCCACAGCATCCACGGAAGTCAGCGAAGACCCGGCCGGTCGCGCCCGCTTCGACGTGCTCATCGCCGCCGACCAACGGGTGGAGCCCGCCGACTGGATGCCGGATGCCTACCGGAAGACGCTCGTGCGCCAGATCTCCCAGCACGCGCATTCCGAGATCATCGGCATGCAGCCCGAGGGCAACTGGATCACGCGCGCCCCGAGCCTCAAGCGCAAGGCCATCCTCATGGCGAAGGTGCAGGACGAGGCCGGTCACGGCCTCTACCTCTACTCGGCAGCGCAGACGCTCGGCGTCACCCGCGACCGGATGACCGAGGACCTCATCTCGGGCAAGGCCAAATACTCCTCGATCTTCAACTACCCGACCCCGACCTGGGCCGACATGGGCTCGATCGGCTGGCTCGTCGACGGCGCCGCGATCTGCAACCAGGTGCCGCTGTGCCGGGCTTCCTACGGGCCGTACGGCCGGGCCATGGTGCGTATCTGCAAGGAGGAGTGCTTTCACCAGCGGCAGGGCTTCGAGATCCTGCTGCACCTCTCGCGCGGCACGAAGGAGCAGCACGAGATGGCGCAGGAGTCGGTCAACCGCTGGTATGCGCCGGCCCTCATGATGTTCGGCCCGCCGGATGCCGACAGCCCGAACTCCGCGCAGAGCATGGCCTGGAACATCAAGCGCTTCAGCAACGACGACCTGCGCCAGCGGTTCGTCGACATGATCGTGCCGCAGGCCGAGGTGCTCGGGCTCACGCTGCCCGACCCGGACCTCAAGTGGAACGAGAGCCGAGGCCACTACGACTACGGCCCCCTCGACTGGGACGAGTTCTCCGAGGTGCTGGGGGGCCGCGGGCCGGCCAACGCCATCCGGCTGGAGCGCCGCCGCCAGGCCCACGAGGACGGCGCCTGGGTGCGCGAGGCCGCGGCGGCCTATGCCGCGCGCGAGTCGGCGAAGGCGGAGGCCGCCTGATGACCTCACCCGGTGCCGATGAGACGGAGCCCTGGCCGCTCTGGGAGGTCTTCGTGCGCTCCTCGCGCGGGCTGTCCCACCTGCACGCGGGCTCGCTCCACGCGCCCGACGCCGAGATGGCGGTGCGCAACGCCCGCGACCTCTACACGCGGCGCAACGAGGGGGTCTCGATCTGGGTCGTGCGCTCGAGCGACGTGACGGCATCCGACCCCGACGCGAAGGGCGCGTTCTTCGAGAGCCCGCGCGGCAAGGAGTACCGCCACGCGAGCTACTACACCGAGTCGGAGGGCGTGAAGCACCTGTGAGCGACACCTCTTTCCGGATCTCGGCGGGCGAGGCGCTCACCGCCGAGGAGATCACGGCGTCGGGCGCGAAGCCGGCGGATGACGTGGCCCGGTACGCCCTCCGCCTCGGTGACGACGCGCTCGTCCTCGCTCAGCGGCTCGGCTGGTGGATCGCCCGCGCCCCGGAGCTCGAGGAGGACGTCGCGCTCGGCAACATCGGTCTCGACCAGCTCGGCCACGCGCGCTCGTTCCTGAGCTACGCCGCCCTCGCCTGGGACAAGACGGAGGACGACCTGGCCTACTTCCGCGACGAGCCGGAGTTCAGGAACGCGCAGCTCTTCGAGCAGCCGAACGGCGACTTCGCGCACACGATCGCGCGGCAGTTCATCGTCGCCCATTACCAGTTCGAGCTCTACCGCCGGCTTGCGGGCTCGCCGAATGGAGGCAGCACCGACGCCACGCTCGCTGCGATCGCGGCCAAGGCTGTCAAGGAGGTCGACTACCACCGCGACCACGCCGTGCAGTGGGTGCTGCGCCTCGCGCTCGGCACCGAGGAGTCGCGTCGGAGGATGATCGCCGGCCTCGGTGTCATGTGGCCCTACGTCGATGAACTGTTCCGCGACGACGAGCTCGTGACCTCCCTCGGCGCCGTCGCCGTGCTTCCTTCGACCCTGCGCGAGGATTTCGACGCCCTGACCGGCGAGGTGCTCGCCCGTGCCGAACTGGAGGTGCCGCAGGGCTTCGTCGCGCGCGGAGGCGGGCGGGACGGTATCCACACCGAGTTCCTCGGGCCGCTCCTGGCGGAGATGCAGGTGCTCGCCCGCGCGCATCCGGAGGCGACGTGGTGAACGCTGCCATCAACGCTGTCATGAACACCACGACGAACGCGATCTGGGAGGTCGCGGCGACCGTGCTCGACCCCGAGGTTCCCGTGCTCACGATCGAGGACCTCGGCGTGCTGCGCTCCGCGGAGCTCATCGACGGTCGCGCCCACGTGACGATCACCCCGACCTACTCCGGCTGCCCGGCCATGGACGCCATCCGCGAGGATGTCGCGACGGCGCTCGAGGCGGCCGGCTTCTCCGAGCCTCGGGTCGAGCTCGTGCTCGCCCCGGCCTGGACGACCGACTGGATGTCGGCGGAGGGCAGGCGCAAGCTCGAGGAGTACGGCATCGCGCCGCCGAGCGGGCGTGCCGCCGTGTCATCCGGCCCGATCCGGCTCGCGCTCTCCGTGAAGTGCCCGCAGTGCGGCTCGCTCGACACCCGCGAGACCTCGCGCTTCGGCTCGACGAGCTGCAAGGCGCTCTACACCTGCAACGCCTGCCAGGAGCCGTTCGACTACTTCAAGGTGCTCTAGTGACGCTGGAACCCGCCGCGCTGGAACCGGCAGCACAGCGCAAGCGCGCCCGCTTCCATCCGCTCGCCGTGCGCGAGGTGCGCAGACTCACCGAGGACTCGATCGAGGTCAGCTTCGAGGTGCCGGAGAAGCTCGCGGGGGAGTACGACTACGCGCCGGGCCAGTACCTCGCCCTGCGCAAGGAGCTGAACGGCCGGGAGCTGCGCCGCAGCTACTCGATCTGCGCCGCGCCCGTGCCGGGGGAGCTGCGGGTCGCGATCAAGCGCGACCTGGGCGGCGAGTTCTCAACCTGGGCGAACGACTCGCTCGAGGCGGGCACGATGATCGACGTCATGAGCCCGCAGGGCACCTTCACGACGCAGCTCGCGCCGGCATCCGAGGGGTCGGGTGTCGACCGCCGCGGCGTTGATAGACACTATGCGGCCATCGCCGCGGGATCCGGGATCACGCCGGTCATGTCGCTCGCGCGCTCGCTCCTCGCGGCGTCGCCGCACACGCGCTTCAGCCTCGTCTACTCGAACCGCACGGCGCAGGACGTCATGTTCCTCGAGGAGCTCGCCGAGCTCAAGGACCGCTATCCGTCGCGGTTCGCGCTCTACCACGTGCTCACGCGGGAGCGGCGGGTCTCGGATGTCTTCTCCGGCCGGCTGGACGCCGAGCGCCTGCAGGTGTTCCTCGAGCACCTCGTGCGCCCGCGCGACGTGGACGAGTGGTTCATCTGCGGGCCGTTCGAGCTCGTGCAGCTCGTGCGGGACACGCTCGAGGAGGCCGGAGTCGATCGCAAGCACGTGCGGTTCGAGCTCTTCACGACCGATCGGCCGGATCGTCCCGAGGGGCAGCACGGCAGGCCCGTCGTGGTGGACGAGAGCCAGGGCGTGCACACGATCAACTTCACGCTCGACGGAGTCTCGGCGACCGTCACGACGGCGCTGCACAGCCGGGAGACGATCCTCAACGCAGCGCTGAGGGTGCGATCCGATGTCCCCTTCGCGTGCGCCGGGGGAGTGTGCGGAACCTGCCGGGCCAGGCTCGTCGAGGGCACGGTCGACATGGACGAGAACTACGCCCTCGAGCCGGAGGAGCTCGAGCGCGGCTACGTGCTCACCTGCCAGTCGCATCCGACGAGCGAGGCCGTGACCGTGAACTACGACAGTTAGGACCGCCATGATCGACCTGACCCTCGCCGACGACGTGGCCGAGCTGACCCTCGATATCCCCGGCAAACTCAACGCCCTCGACGACGCGGCGCTGGCCGAGCTAGGCGCGGCATTGCAGGACGCGGCCGCAGCATCCCCCCGCGCCCTCCTCCTGAGAGGCGAGGGCCGCGCCTTCTGCGCCGGCCGCGACATCTCGCACGTTCAGCCGGAGACGG
>JBIQHP010000102.1:3062-7275 GCA_044508495.1 Clavibacter sp. | reverse complement strand
GGTCGGGCTCATCGGCGTCGTGACCGGGCTCGTCTACCTCATCGTCACCCAGATCGTCCGCGGCTTCCCGGATCTTCGCGACCGCTCGCTCGAGTTCTTCGAGGAGTTCAAGGCGCTCCTGCTCGCCTCGCCGCTGCACCTCACCGAGGCGCAGATCAACGACTATCTCGCCGACACCTGGAAGGGCATCCAGAACGACAGCGCCTGGCTGCTGTCGGGGGCGGTGTCGTTCGGCTCGTCGTTCGGCCACTTCCTCGCCGGGATCCTGCTCGTGCTCTTCGCGACGCTGTTCCTGCTCATCGACGGCCCGCGCATCTGGCAGTGGACCGTGCGGCTCTTCCCCCGACGCGCGAGGCCCGCGGCCGACGGCGGGGGACGAGCCGGATGGGTCACGCTGACCGAGTTCGTCAAGGTCCAGATCTTCGTCGCGTTCATCGACGCCGTCGGGATCGGCCTCGGAGCCTGGATCCTCGGGCTGTTCTTCGGCGGGTTCCCGCTCGTCGTCCCCATCGCGATCGCGGTCTTCCTGGGCTCGTTCATCCCCGTCGTGGGCGCGGTGCTGACCGGCGCGATCGCCGTCTTCGTCGCGCTCGTCTATCTCGGCATCTGGCCGGCCGTCATCATGCTCGGGATCGTGCTCCTCGTGCAGCAGGTCGAGGGGCATGTGCTCCAGCCGCTCGTCATGGGCACGGCCGTCAAGGTCCACCCGCTCGCGGTGGTCTTCGCGGTCGCCGCGGGGGGCTTCCTCGCCGGCATCGCGGGCGCGCTGTTCGCCGTCCCGGTCGTCGCGACGGTCAACGTCATGGTGCATTACATCGCGCGTGGCGAGTGGCGGGTGCATCCGCACCCGACGCTCGAGGACGTCCTCCGCGATGAGTGAGGCCGTCGTCCCGTCGCTCGAGGAGCTCGAGGCGGCGCGCGAGGTCGTGGCGGCCGTCGCGAACGTCACGCCCATGGAGAGCTCCCGGTACCTCTCCGCGGTGCTCGGCTCTCCCGTCCACCTCAAGTGCGAGAACCTGCAGCGCACGGGCTCCTACAAGATCCGCGGCGCCTACAACCGGATGGTGCGGCTCAGTCCCGAGGAGCGCGAACGCGGCGTCGTGGCCGCCTCGGCCGGGAACCACGCCCAGGGCGTCGCCCTCGCCGCGCGCGAGCTCGGCATCCGGGCCACGATCTTCATGCCGGTCGGCGTCGCCCTGCCGAAGCTGCAGGCCACGAGGGACTACGGCGCCGAGGTCGTGCTGCGCGGGCACACCGTCGCCGAGCCCTTGCGGGCCGCGGCCGAGTTCGCCGCGACGACGGGGGCCATCCTCATCCCGCCCTTCGACCACCACGACATCATCACCGGGCAGGGGACGCTCGGGCTCGAGATCCTCGACCAGGTGCCGGATCTCGACACCGTCGTCGTGCCGATCGGCGGCGGCGGGCTCATCGCCGGCGTCGCGAGCGCCGTCAAGCAGCGCGCCGCGCGCGAGGGCCGGACGGTCCGGGTCGTCGGCGTCCAGGCCGAGAACTCCGCGCCGTACCCGCTCTCCCTCGAGGCCGGTGAGCCCGTCGAGGTGCGGATCAAGCCGACGATCGCCGACGGGATCGCGGTGTCGAGGCCGGGCGAGCTGAACTTCGCGATCATCCGGGAGCTCGTCGACGAGATCGTCACGGTGAGCGACGACGACACGGCGCGCGCCCTGCTCGTCCTGCTCGAGCGCGCGAAGCTCGTCGTCGAGCCGGCCGGGGCCGTCGCGGTCGCGGCGATCGTCACGGGCAAGGTGCACGACCTGGGCCGGACGGTTGCGATCCTGAGCGGCGGCAACATCGACCCGCAGGTCATGGAGCGCGTCATCTCGCTCGGGCTCGTCGCGAGCGACCGGTTCCTCAAGCTGCGGGTCAAGCTCCCCGACCGTCCCGGCCAGCTCGCGCGCATCGCCGAGCTCATCTCGGATGCCAACGCGAACGTCATCGAGGTGTCGCACACCCGGCACGGCAGGGGCGCGCTGCTCGGCGAGGTCGAGCTCGAGCTGAGCCTCGAGACCCGGGGGCCCGAGCACGTGCAGCGCGTGCTCGAGCACCTGCGCGAGGCCGACTACGACCCCCGCGTCGACTTCTAGCACGGACCCGCGCGACCGGCGGGAAAGGGCTCCGCTGGTTGAGCGCGCGGCACAGAGGGGCGAAGGCCATTTCTGGCCTTCGCGTGCCGCCAGCGCAGGGCGTCGTCCCGACGTCCGGACGAAGCGCGTATCGAAACCGGCGAGGCCCTAGAAGCTGTAGGTCTTGACCTTGAGGAGCTCGACCGTGATCTCCTTGCCGTTGGGGGCGGTGTAGGTCACCGAGTCGCCCTGCTTGTGGCCGATGATCGCCACGCCGAGCGGGCTCTGCTCGCTGTACACGTCGAGGTCGCTGTCGCCGGCGATCTCGCGGTTGCCGACGAGGAACTCGGACCTCTCCCCGGCGATCTTCGCGGTCACGACCATGCCCGGCTCGACGACGCCGTCATCCGGGGGGTTGCCGACCTTCGCGGAGCGCAGCAGGGCGGTCAACTGGCGGATGCGGGCCTCGATCTTGCCCTGCTCCTCCTTGGCCGCGTGGTAGCCGCCGTTCTCCTTGAGGTCGCCTTCCTCGCGCGCCAGCTCGATCTTGCGAGCGATCTCGATGCGCCCCTCCCCGCTGAGGTGCTCGAGCTCGCCGGTCAGGCGGTCGAACGCCTCCTGCGTCAGCCAGGTCTCGGCAGTGGCGTCAGCCATGGTGCACTCCTTCGGTGAATCCGCGTCGTCGGCAGGCACGTGCCAGCCAAACAAATGAGACCGGCCAGACGACCGGTCTCGTAGCGATTCGCTCGATTCTACGTGAGCCAGCAACGGTAGATCAAGCCGGTGACCGCCCGCTGGGCCGTCCGGACCGTCTCGGTGAACCGCCGGGTGTAGGTCTCGGATGCCGGCAGCTCGACGATCCTCCAGCCCACGATCCCGTGCGCCTCGTTCTGCGCCTGGAGGGCGCAGGAGACTTCGGTGCCGGCCGTGACCGAGACCTCCCAGGTCACGCTCACCGTCTTGTCGTCGACGAGGGAGTGCCCGAGATTGCGTGCCTCGAGACTTCCCTGGCCGTTGTCGAGCCCGGCCCAGAAGACCCAGGCGGTGAACACGCCCGCGAAGAGGATCGCGGCGGAGATCACGATCCAGCGCTCCCTCCGCCGGCCGCCCGCGCTACGCCCGTAGCGCGCGTCGAGCGCGGCGCTCGTCGCGTCGGGCGTGATGCCGGTCATCGTTCTCCTCGCGGGTCTGGCCGATTAGTCTGGTAACCCAAGGCTAATCGTCGAACAGGAGCTGACCGTGCCCAGGAGACTGCTCGCGGTGCACGCGCATCCGGACGACGAGTCGAGCAAGGGCGCGGCGACCTACGCGCACTACGTCGACTCGGGAGCCGAGGTGCTCGTCGTGAGCTGCACGGGCGGTGAGCGCGGCGACGTCCAGAACCCCGGACTCGACCGGACGGCGATGGCCGAGCGCGACATGGCGGGCCTTCGCCGCCTGGAGATGGCCGCCGCGCGCGAGGCGATCGGGTTCGACCACCGCTGGCTCGGCTTCATGGACTCCGGCCTCCCCGAGAACGACGAGCCGCTCGCGGCGAACTGCTTCGCGCTCGTTCCGCTCGAGTTCTCCGCCGAGCCGCTCGTGGCGATCATCCGCGAGTTCCGCCCGCAGGTCATGATCACCTACGACGAGCAGGGCGGCTACCCCCACCCCGACCACATCCGCACCCACGAGCTCTCGATGTATGCGATGGCGGCGGCGGCGGATGCGGACCGCTACCCGCACGCGGGGCCAGCCTGGCAGATCCAGAAGGTCTACTACGACCGCATCTTCAACACTCCTCGTGCGACCGCGATGTACGAGAAGCTCCAGGAGACGGATCCCGAGTCTCCGCTCCTCGGCGAGCTCGACGACATCCGGCGATGGATGCGCGAGCGCCCCGACCTCGCGACGAGCCACATCGAGGTGGGCGCGTTCTTCGACCACCGGGATCGGGCGCTGCGCGCGCACGCGAGCCAGGTCGCCCCGGACAGCCACTTCTTCTTCTGGCCGAACGAGTTGCAGCGCGAGGTATGGCCGTGGGAGGACTACCAGCTCGTCTCCTCCCTCGTCGACACCGAGCTGCCGGAGGACGACCTGTTCGCCGGAATCGCCGAAGAGGAGCGTTCATGACCCATGCCCTGCTTGCC
>JBIQHP010000102.1:0-2962 GCA_044508495.1 Clavibacter sp. | reverse complement strand
GCGACGCCGCCGCCGGACTTCGACCCCGACTCGGTCACGCCGACCTGGGTCGGCTTCGCCATCACCTTCCTCGTCGCCGTAGCCGCCGTCCTGCTCATCATGGACATGGTGCGCCGCGTGCGCCGGGTCCGCTACCGGGGGGAGATCCGGGAGCAGCTCGAAGCCGGGCAGGATGCGGATGCGGAACCCGCCGGCGGGGCTACGCCGCGAGCGGGGGGTTGATCGCCACGAGGAAGATCGCGGTCCAGTGGCAGAGGAACGCGAGCAGCGTGAGCGTGTGGAAGATCTCGTGGAACCCGAACCTCCCGGGGAACGGGTTCGGCCGCTTGAGCCCGTACACGACGGCTCCCGCGGTGTAGAGGAGCCCGCCGACGATGATGAGGATCATCATGGCGGCATTCGCGGCGAAGAAGTCGACGATGAACATGACGGCCGCCCAGCCGAGCAGCACGTACAGCGGCACGTACAGCCAGCGCGGGGCCGAGATCCAGAACACCCGGAAGCCGATCCCGAGCAGAGCGCCGCCCCAGACGAGGCAGAGCAGCAGGACCGCCTTGTCCTGAGGGAGGGCGAGCACCGTGATCGGTGTGTAGGAGCCGGCGATGAGCAGGAAGATGTTCGCGTGGTCGAGCCGCTTGAGCACCTTCTTCGTGCGGTCGCTCCAGTTGAGCCGGTGGTACAGGGCGGAGACCCCGAAGAGCAGCAGTGAGCAGAGCATGAAGACCGCGGAGCTCACCTTCGCCGCGACCCCGTCGGCGAGCACGATGAGGACGACGCCGAGCGCGATCGCCGCCGGGAACGTGCCGGCGTGGATCCAGCCTCGCCAGGTCGGCTTGACGTCCTGGTGCTCGTCGGCGTCGTCGAGGAGCGGGATGTTCGGCAGCTCGACGCCGTCCTCGCTCGGAACGTGCCCGCTCGTCGCCGTCTCGTCGCGCACATCCGCAGTCATGGGCTCAGCTTAGGCGTGTGCCGTAACGGCAGGCTGGGAATCGCCGGCCTCGAGTGGACTAACGTAGCCGTGTGCGAAAGCGGGAAGTGCCCTTCGGCCGCGGGGTCCTCTACGGGCTGTACCAGAGGCGTCTGAGGCGGGAGATCGCCGACCGCCCGGTGCCGAAGCACATCGCCATGATCCTCGACGGCAATCGGCGCTGGGCCCGGCAGAACCTGCTCGAGTCGGCGGGTCACGGCCACCGTGCCGGCGCGGCGAAGTTCCGCGAGTTCCTGATCTGGTGCGACGACCTCGGAGTGACGGTCACCACCCTCTACCTGCTCTCGGCCGACAACCTCACCGGGCGCGCGAACGAGGAGCTCGAGGAGCTCTTCGAGATCATCGCCGATCTCGCCGACGACCTCTCGCACTTCCGCAACTGGCGGGTGCAGCACGTCGGGTCCCGCGACGGGCTCCCGGAGGCGCTCGTGGCGAGTCTCCGGGCCGCGGAGGCGCGTACTGCGAAGAACACCGGCATGCACATCAATCTCGCCGTCGGCTACGGCGGCCGGCGCGAGATCGCGGATGCCATGCGCAGCATCGTGCACCAGCATGCGACGGCGGGCAAGTCGCTCGACGCGCTCGCCGAGATCCTCACCCCCGAGCTCATCGGCGAGCACCTCTACACGGGGGGCCAGCCCGACCCGGATCTCGTCATCCGCACCTCGGGCGAGCAGCGGCTGAGCGACTTCATGCTCTGGCAGAGCGCGCACAGCGAGTTCTACTTCGTCGAGGCGCTCGGGCCGGACCTGCGCGAGGTCGACTTCCTGCGCGCGGTGCGCGACTACGCGAGTCGCGAGCGACGGTTCGGCCAGTAGGCAGACGATCGGGTCTACCCCGGTCTCCATGGGAAACTGGTCCCATGCTGCCGATCGAGGACTTCGTGCTCCGGTTCGACGAGGAGCCCGGCTATCTCGACTTCGCCCGCGTGGGCCCCCTCGCGCGGACCGTCGTCGAGGAGGAGCAGGCCCAGGTCGAGCTCCTGCGCAAGGCGCGGTTCGGAAGCCTCGACAGCCTCCTGGAGCAGGATGACCGCGTGCGGGCCGCGGTCGCCGCCCTCACCGGCTTCCGCGCCGACCAGGTCGTGTTCCAGCCGAACACGAGCGCGGGGCTCCTGCACGCGATGTTCGGGATCAGCGGAGGCGTCCTGTTGTCGCCCGCGGAGTTCCCGAGCAGCCCCTTCGCGGCCGTGCGCGCATCCGACGCCCTGGGCGCACTCGTGCCGAAGTGGCTCGACACCGACTACGGCGGGGTCACCGCCGGAGCCATCAAGAGACAGCTGACGAAGCAGACGACGGCCGTCGTCGTGAGTCTCGTCGACTTCCGTACCGGCCGCGTCGCCGACCTCGACGGCATCCGCCAGGTCATCGGCGACCGGCTGCTCATCGTCGACGCGATCCAGGGCTTCACGGTCGTGGACGCGCCGTACCAGGCCGCCGACGTCGTCGTCTCGGGTGGGCAGAAGTGGGTGCGGGCCGGCTGGAGCACGGGATTCATGGCCATGAGCGACCGGGCGACCGACCGCATCCGTGCCGTGCTCTCCGGGTTCAACGCGACGGATGAGGACGGCCTGCCCCTCGACTCCGTGCCGGAGCCTGCCCGCGGGGCCAAGGCGTTCCAGGTGAGCAACCCGAGCCCGATCGCCGAGGCCCGGCTCGCCGCAGCGCTCGAAGAGATCGCCGAGGTGGGCGTGCCGGCCATCGCCGCGCGCGTCTCCGTGAACGCGACACGCGTCATCGAGCTCGCCGACGAGTTCGCGATCCCCGTCGCCTCCGCGCGGGACGAGCGCGAGCGTGCCGGCATCGTCGTGCTGGAGCCGGCGGCCGATCAGTTCACCGCGCTCGTGGCCTCGCTCCACAACCACGGTGTCACGGTCACGTCCCGCGGCACGACCGTGCGGGTGAGCGTGCATGCGACGACGACCGAGGAGACCCTCGGCATGCTGCGCGCCGCCTTCCAGTCCTTCGCCTCGGC
>JBIQHP010000101.1:0-7347 GCA_044508495.1 Clavibacter sp. | reverse complement strand
CCGAGCTACGTGCACCTCGCCTACCGTCCCGGCGTCCCCCTCGTCCATCGGGTCATCACTGCTACCGCTGGTTGAGTAGCGACGCGCAGCGGCGCGTATCGAAACCAGCCCCCGCTACTCGTCGAAGGTGTTGACGAGCGAGTGCGCGGCCCGGTCGAGGTAGCCCCAGAAGGTGGCATCCTGCAGCGGTGGCAGCTCGAGCGAGTCGAGGGCCGCGCGCATGTGACCGAGCCAGCGGTCGCGAGCATCCGGGTTGACCGTGAAGGCCACGTGCCGCATCCGCAGCCTCGGGTGCCCGCGTTCCTGGCTGTAGGTCGTCGGCCCGCCCCAGTACTGCTGCAGGAACGAGCTCAACCGGTGGATCGCGCCCTCGAGATCGTGCTGCGGGTACATCGGCCACAGCACCGGATCGGTCTGCACTCCTTCGTAGAAGCGCCGCACGAGCCGATCGAAGGTCTCGCTGCCGCCGATTTGGTGGAAGAGCTCGCCCTGCGCGGCGGGGCCGTTCTCGCCGACCCGCAGCGTGACCGGGCTCGGACCGACGGCGGAGGTCTCATCCGTCACGGCTTCTTCTCCGGTGCCGGCTTCTCCTGCGCGGTCGCAGGCTTCGCGGACGCCGAACGCCTGTCGTCGAGGATCATCCGGTTGAGCGAGGGCACCTTGATGCCGAGTCCGTCGAGGGCGAGTTTGAGCCGCATCCGCAGCTCGCGCGCGATGTCCCACTGGTCGGGGGACCGCGTCTTGACGACGAGCCGCACGACGAGCGCCTCGGCGGTCACCGACTCGACCCCCCAGATCTCGGGATTCTCGAGCACTTTCCGGCGCCACTGCGGCTCCGCGGCAAGCCCCTTCGCGGTCGCGAGGATCGCCTCCTTCACCTCGCCGAGCTCGGCGTGGTAGGGCACCGGCAAGTCGATGATGACGCGCGCCCAGCCCTGCGACTTGTTGCCGACGCGCAGGATCTCGCCGTTGCGCACGTGCCACAGCGTGCCGTTGACGTCCCGGATGCTCGTGACCCGCACGCCGACCGACTCGACCGTCCCCGAGGCGACGCCGAGGTCGACGACGTCGCCGATGCCGAACTGATCCTCGAAGACCATGAACATGCCGTTGAGGATGTCTTTGACGAGGTTCTGCGCGCCGAATGCGAGCCCCGCAGCCACGACGCCGGCCGCCCCGAGGATGCCGAGCACCGGCACGCCGAGCACGTCGAGCACGAGCACGAGGGCGGCACCGAACACGACGACCGTGAGGACGCTGTTGATGACGGTCCCGAGGGTGCGGGTGCGCTGCACGATGCGCGCCGCATGCAGGGGGGCGGATGCCAGTTCCTGCGTCTCCTCGACGTTGTGCGTCTTCTTGACGCCCGAGATGACCCGTTCGACGGACCGGCGGAGGATGACGAGCAGCAGCCACCGCACCACGAAGGCCCCGACGACGATGGCGACGATCGTGAACGGCACCCGCCACTCGACGAGGAACCCGCCGAGCCCCGTCCAGAACGCCGCCCAGTCCACGGGACTACCTCACGTCGGCGGCCTGCGCCGCGAGCGCGCGCTCGACGCCGGCGAGGTTCTCGGTCACGAGGCGGCGCAGCGCCGGCACCTCCGGGTTCGCGTCGAGCCAGGCCTTCGTCGCGTCGACGAGAGCCTGTGACGCGAGCGGAGCCGGGTAGAGGCCCACGATGAGCGTCTCGGCGATGTGGTAGCTGCGGCTCGTCCACAGGTCGTTCAGGGCGGCGAAGTACTTCGCCACGACGGGCTCGAGCGAGGCGGGGTCGTTGACGTGCTGGTAGCCGAGTGCCGTGTTGCGCACGATCGCGTTGGGCAGCTCATCCGTGTCGACGAGCGAGGAGAAGGCGGCGAGCTTGGTCTTCGCGTCGGCGAAGGTCGCACGAGCCCGCGCGGCGGCCTGCTGGCCGTTGGCGGTGTTGTCCTTCTCGAGCGCGGCGTCGATGTCGGCGGGTGTCGCGGCCCCGTTGAGCACGAGCCCCTCGAGCAGCTCCCATCCGAGGTCGGTGTCGATCTCGAGCCCCCCGAGCACGACGGTGCCGTCGAGCAGCCCGCGCAGGGCGCTCACGTGGTCTCCGATCGACGCGATCTGGGCGAAGAACTTCACGAACTGGAACTGCGCGTCCGAGCCCGGCGCGGCGAGCTGGGCGAGCGTCCACAGGTCGGAGCCGACCTTCTCGATCGTCTTCGCACGGTCGGCCGGTGCAACGTACTGGCGGGCGACGAGCAGCAGCTGGCTGAGCGTCGTGCGGATCGTCGTGCTCTCGGTCTCGGTCGCGATGTTGCCGAGCACGAGCCGCACATAGTCGCTCGCCGGCGTCTCGGCGTCGCGCGTCGAGTCCCACACCGAGCCCCAGACGAGGGCGCGGGCGAGCGGGTTCTCGATCTCCTTGAGGTGCTCGATCGCGACGGCGAGCGAGTCGGCGTCGAGCCGGATCTTCGCGTAGGCGAGGTCGTCGTCGTTGATGAGCACGAGATCCGGTCTGGCCGTCCCGACGAGCTCGGGGACGTCGGTGCGCTCGCCATCGACGTCGAGCTCGACCCGGTGCGTGCGCACGAGCTTGCCGCCCTTCAGGTCGTAGAGGCCGATCGCGAGGCGGTGCGGGCGGATGGTGGGATAGTCGGGGGCGGCGCTCTGCAGCACGGCGAAGCTCGTGAAGTTCCCGGCCTCGTCGGTCTCGAACGAGGGCCGCAGCGTGTTGACGCCCGCCGTCTCGAGCCACAGCTTCGACCACTCCGCGAGCTTGCGTCCGCTCGTGATCTCGAGCTCGGCGAGCAGATCCTTCAGCTCGGTGTTGCCCCATTCGTGCTTCTTGAAGTAGGCGGCGACGCCGGCGAAGAACTCGTCCTCGCCCACCCAGGCGACGAGCTGCTTGAGCACCGAGCCGCCCTTGGCGTAGGTGATCCCGTCGAAGTTGACCTGGACATCCTCGAGATCGCGGATCTCTGCGACGACCGGATGCGTCGACGGCAGCTGGTCCTGCCGGTAGGCCCAGCTCTTCTCCATCGCCTGGAAGGTCGTCCAGGCCTCGGTCCACTCCGTGGCGTTCGCGGTGGAGATCGTGGAGGCCCACTCGGCGAAGGACTCGTTGAGCCACAGGTCGTTCCACCACTTCATGGTCACGAGGTCGCCGAACCACATGTGCGCGAGCTCGTGCAGGATCGTGACGACGCGGCGCTCCTTGATCGCATCCGTGACCTTGGAGCGGAACACGTAGGTCTCGGTGAAGGTGATCGCGCCGGCGTTCTCCATGGCGCCCGCGTTGAACTCGGGGACGAAGAGCTGGTCGTACTTCTCGAAGGGGTAGGCGTAGTCGAACTTCTCCTCGTAATAGGCGAAGCCCTTACGGGTGATGTCGAAGATGTAGTCGGCGTCGAGGAACTGGCTGAGCGACTTTCGCGAGTAGATGCCGAGCGGGATCGTGCGGCCGTCGCGGCTCGTGAGCTCGCTCTCGACCTTCGCGTAGGGACCGGCCACGATAGCCGTGATGTAGGAGGAGATGCGCGGCGTGGTCTTGAACACCCAGGTCGCCGCGTCTCCGTCGGTCATGCGAGTCTCGGCCGGCTGGTTGCTCACGATCTCCCAGGCAGCCGGCGCGGTCACGGTGAAGCGGAAGGTCGCCTTGAGGTCGGGCTGCTCGAAGACCGCGAAGACGCGGCGGGAGTCGGGCACCTCGAACTGCGAATAGAGGTACACCTCGCCGTCGACCGGGTCGACGAAGCGGTGCAGGCCCTCGCCCGAGTTCGTGTACTCGGCGTCCGCGACGATCGTGAGCACGTTCTCCTCGGCCAGGCCGTCGAGCCGGATGCGCACGCCGTCCGCCGCGGCGGTGTCGACGGCGGCATCGTTGAGCTCGATCGAGTGCACCGTGCGGGTGAACGCGTCGATGAAGGTCGAGGCGCCTGCCTTGGCCGAGAAGCGCACGGTCGTCGTGCTGCGGAACACCTCGGGCCCCGTCGTCAGGTCGAGTACGACGTCGTAGCTCTCGACCTCGACGAGCGCCTTGCGCTCCTGGGCTTCGACGCGGGTGAGGTTGTCTCCTGGCACTGGTTCTCCTTCGTGAGGATCGTGGTGTGACCGCAGGACTCGATCGGCCCCGCGTCGGTCTCCCAGCCTAGTATTCGCGGTCGCCCGGCGTCTGCGAGACGAAGGGTTCCGGGGTACCGTGAAGGTATGTCATCATCCTCCACCCCGACCGCCGTCGACTTCTGGTTCGACCCCTCCTGTCCCTGGGCCTGGATGACGAGCCGGTGGGTCGACGAGGTCGCGAAGCACCGGGACCTCGACGTGACCTGGCACGTCATGAGCCTCGCCGTGCTCAACGAGGACAAGGAGGTCTCCGAGAGCTACCGGGCCTTCTTCCCCCGCGCCCTGCGCTACACCCGCCTCGTCGCGGCCGTGCGCGAGCTCGAGGGTCAGGCCGCCGTCAAGCCGCTCTACGACGCGCTCGGCACGCGCATCCATCCGGGCGGGTCGAAGGACCCCGACGAGGTCATCCCGGCGACGCTTGCCGAGCTGGGCCTCCCGGCCGAGTATCTGCGCCACGCGGACAGCGACGAGTACGACGTGCCGATGCGCGCGAGCCACTCCGACGGGATCGATCGGGTCGGCCAGGAGGTCGGAACCCCGGTCATCGCGGTGAACGGCGTCGCGTTCTTCGGCCCGGTGATCTCACCCGCGCCGAAGGGCGAGCAGGCGCTCGCGCTGTGGGACGGCGTCGTGGCGGCGGCGAGCTATGACGGCTTCTTCGAGCTCAAGCGCTCCAGGACCCGCGAGCCGGTCTTCGACTGAGGCCTCCGCGAGCACCGCCTCGCAGTCGGCGATCGCGTCGCGCAGCACGTCGTGGAGCAGGGCATCCGCTCCGGGCGAGCAGGCCTGGGCGATCCCGAGCACGCCGACCCGGATGACCGACTCGGCCATCCGCGAGACCGCCCGTTCGCGCGTGGCGATCGAGTGCTCGGCGACGAACCCCCGCGCCCAGCGCTCGGCGAGGGGAGCGCTGTCGAACGCGGCGCGGATCGAGGCCCGCAGCTCCCCGTCGACCGGATGCCCCAGCCGCTCGAGCCGCGACTCGCACGACAGCATGCCGACGGCGAGCGCCCGCTGCCGCTCCTCGCTCGCGATGGGCAGGGCGTTCACCGCGACCCGCAGGGCGAGGAGGATCTCGATCCGCGGGTCGTCGCCGTTCAGCCCGATGACCGGGGGAACGAGCTCGGCGAGCCCGGACCGCGCTCGATCGGAACTGCAGTCGTTGACCATCCTCGCGAGGAAGGCGAGCGCCGGATGCGTGCACGCCGGGTGATCGCTCCATCGCTCGCCCGCGAGGTAGGACGCGAACTCCATGAAGCACGCGCCCGTGCGCGGCGTGCGGTGCCGCCCGGCCGACAGCACGGGGACGAGTGCGGGGGCCGAGCCCCTCTCTGATGTCATCGCTGGCCTCCCAACCGAACGAAGGACCTCCCACCAGTGTGCTCCTGCCGTCGCGATAAGGCCAGAGGCGGGCTCTCCGATCCGGCGCATTGTCAGCCGCTCGCGCTAGTTTCCGGGGATGAACGAGAAAGAGCTCTTCCTGCAGTCGGATGCCGCGTTGCGCTCCGTCATCGACCGGATCTCGCCCGACCAGCTCGCGCTCGCCGCGCCCGCGGAGTGGTCGAGGAAGGAGAACCCCGTCCTGCGCGACATCCTGGCCTCGCATACCTACGACGAGGCCTGGGTTCCCGACGTGCTCGCCGGCCGCACGATCGAGGAGGTCGGGGACGTCTACGCCGGCGACCTGCTCGGCGACGATCCGATCGCGAGCTACGACCGCGCGCACGATGCCGCGACCGCCGCGGTCGAGGCGAGCACCGACCTCGACGCCGTCGCGCATCTGAGCTACGGCGACTTCCCGGTGCGGGAGTATCTCGTGCACACCGCCATCTACCGGGCGTTCCAGGCCTGGTCGATCGCCAAGCTCCTGGGGATGGGATACTCTCTGCCCGCCGAGCTCGTCGAGGGTCTGTGGCAGCACGTCGGCCCCCAGGTCGACGCCTTCCGCGAGATGGGGGTCTTCCCACCCGAGATCGAGGTGCCGGCGGATGCCGACAGCGAGACGCGATTGCTGGGCCGGGTGGGCTACCTCATGCCGTGACGGAGCCCGCGACGGATGCCGTGCGGTCTCCCTACACTGGAGCCATGCGCATCCACATCGCGACCGACCACGCCGGCCTCGACTTCAGCCGGACGCTCCAGGGGCACCTTCGAGCGAGCGGTCACGAGGTCGTCGATCATGGGCCGGCGGAGTACGACGCGCTCGACGACTACCCCTCCTTCTGCGTCAACGCCGCGATCGGCGTCGTCGCCGACCAGCAGGCGGGGGTCGACGCGCTCGGGATCGTCTTCGGAGGCTCGGGCAACGGCGAGCAGATGGCGGCGAACAAGGTGCGCGGCGCCCGTGCGGCCCTCGTCTGGAGTGTCGCGACCGCGCAGCTCGCACGCGAGCACAACGACGCGAACGTCGTGTCGATCGGAGCGCGGCAGCACACCGTCGAGGAGGCGATCGAGTTCATCGACGTCTTCCTCGCGACCCCGTTCTCCGGCGAGGAGCGGCACGCCAGGAGGATCGCCCAGCTCGCCGAGTACGAGGACACCGGGGCGATCGCGGGCAAGCAGGTCGACTGACGTGCCAGAGGGTCACTCCGTCCATCGCATCGCGCGTCAATTCGCCCGGCACTTCGTCGGCCACCGGGTGGAGGCGAGCTCCCCGCAGGGGCGCTTCGCCGAGGGCGCCGCCGAACTCGACGGCCTCGTGATGACGGAGGCGAGGGCCGTCGGCAAGCAGATGTTCCTCGGCTTCGAGGGCGGCCTCTGGCTCCGCGTGCACCTCGGCATGTACGGCGCCTGGGACTTCGCGGGCGACATCACGGCCGACGCGACCACGGCATCCGCGAACGGCCGCATGGGCCAGACCAACCAGAAGGGCACGGTGGTGGGCCCGACGACCGAGACGGTCGCCGGCGCTGGGGGCGCGCGAGGGCCGGAAATGGCCCTCGCCCCAAGCGCCACCGCGGACGAGCACGAGGACTCCCTGCACAGCATCGGCGCTCCGCGACGTACCCGCCTGCGCATGGCCGAGTCCGAGACCCTGCGAGAGCCTCAGGGCGAGGGCTCGGAGGGCTTCCCACCCGAGCCGATCGGCGAGGTGCGGTTGCGGCTGCTCACCGAGAACGCGGTGGCCGACCTTCGGGGCGCGATGGTGTGCGAGGTGCTCGACTCCGAGGGCGTCGCCGCCGTCATGGCGAAGCAAGGCCCCGACCCCCTGCTCGACGACGGTCAGGAGGCCGAGGACCGTTTCAC
>JBIQHP010000100.1:0-7417 GCA_044508495.1 Clavibacter sp. | reverse complement strand
GCCGAGCTCGCGAGAGGCAAGGCCGGTCGCCTCATCGGCAACCTGACCGGGCTCCTCGCCACGCTCAAGGGACTCCCGCTCGCCTACAACCGCGACCTGCAGGAGGACAAGGAGCCGGTGTTCGACTCTGTCGAGACCCTCGAGGTGCTCCTGCCGGCCTTCGCGGGCATGGTCGCGACGCTGTGCTTCGACACCGAGCGGATGGCCGAGCTCGCGCCGCAGGGCTTCTCCCTGGCGACCGACGTCGCGGACTGGCTCGTCCGCCAGGGCATGCCGTTCCGCGAGGCGCACGAGGCGACCGGGGCGCTCGTCGCCTTCTGCGAGGGGAACGGGCTCGAGCTCCACGAGGTCGGCGAGGGGGACCTGCGGGCGATCTCACCGTCGCTCACTCCCGAGGTGCGCAGCGTGCTCACGGTAGAGGGATCGATCGCGAGCCGCGACGGTGCCGGCGGCACCGCGCCGGCCCGTGTCGCCGAGCAGCTCGCCGCGCTCCGCGCCCGTCTCGCGGCGCTCTCCGAGGTGCCGTCGGTTGAGTAGCGCCGCACTTGCCCGCTGGTTGAGTAGCGCGCAGCGCGTATCGAAACCAGCAACGCCATGACCCTCGACCGCTCCCTCCTCCTGCCCCCGAGCTACGAGGTCGCCCCGCTCCTCCTGGGCTCCGTCCTCTCCGTCGACTCGCCCGAGGGCACCGTCTCCCTGCGCATCACCGAGATCGAGGCCTACCACGGCGCGAAGGATCCCGGCTCGCACGCCTTCCGCGGGAAGACCAGCCGCAACGCGGTCATGTTCGGCGAGCCCGGTCACCTGTACACCTACTTCACCTACGGGATGCACACCTGCGCGAACGTCGTGTGCGGTCCGGAGGGCCAGGCATCCGGACTCCTCCTGCGGGCCGGCGAGGTCGTCGAGGGGATCGAGCTCGCGCGTGCCCGCCGCGAGACCTCGAAAACGGATGCCGACCTCGCGCGCGGTCCGGCCCGCCTGACCGTCGCGGCAGGCATCACGCTCGCCGACGGCGGAGCCGATCTCGCGGCGAGCCGCATCCGGCTCGAGCTGGGAGGTGGAGCGGCCGAGGTCGCGACCGGGCCGCGCACTGGCGTGTCTGGGCCGGGCGGGACTGCCGAATTCCCCTGGCGGTTCTGGATCCCGGGCGACCGCACGGTCTCGCCCTACAAGGCGCACGTGCCGAAGCGTCGGAGCGGACGGGGCTAGTATCGGGGCTAAGGCCCCTGCAGTCGAGGCGAGGAGCGGACCGTGAAGGCGAGAGCGCACCTCCTCCGGTCTGCGGTGGGCCTGGCGGCCATCGCGATGCTCGCGGGATGCGGCGCCTCGCCGGCCTCGCCGGTCTTCAGCGGGCCGGCGACGAGTGCCGTCGTCTCCGATGAGCCGGTCGCGGCGCAGGCCTCGATGGTCACGCGGTATCTCGACGCCGAACAGCTCGCCGGGGATGCGACCCTTCTCATCGTGGGCCGTGTCACGGGCACCACGTCGGTGAGAATCTCCGAGCTCCTGTTCACGCGGTACACGATCGACGTCGAGTCGGCACTGGCCGGGGCGGCCGACGGCGAACTGGCCGTCTATCTGGTCGGCGAGCCGGGACAGCAGACGAGTGTCGATGCTCCGGCCTACTTCCATGACGGCCAGCGATACGTCCTCTTCCTGCGGCCGACGGAA
The DNA here is from genome assembly GCA_044508495.1 of Clavibacter sp. Lineage (GTDB taxonomy): Bacteria > Actinomycetota > Actinomycetes > Actinomycetales > Microbacteriaceae > Terrimesophilobacter. The sequence goes on along the minus strand of JBIQHP010000100.1, from coordinate 5,743 downwards.
CTACCCGCCGGCGAGCCGGGCGGAGACGGATACTACGTCGTGGGTCCCGGCGCGTGGGGCGAGACGAGCGCCTCCGCCTTCACGATCTGGGTGGACCCGGCGAGGGGGATCGATCTGGCCAGGATCCCCGCCGCGTTCTCGCTTCCCGACGCCGCGGAGGCTCTCGCGGCGGATCGGGTCGGCAGCGCAGGCTGACCCGCCCCGTTCGATGCAGGCGCTCTCCGAGGGGCTCAGCCCCAGGCGATGACGGCGGGGGCGACGCACGCCGCCGCCCACAGGATGCTCACGAGCGTCCCGATGATGAAGCGTTCACGTGCCGCGGAGTTCTCGAGTTCGGAGAAGCGCCCGAGGCCCTTGACCGCGACGACGATCGCGACGGCGGCGTACTGCCCGGCGAGCGCGGCGCCGACGATCGCGAGGCGCTCGAGATAGCCGATCGTCATGCCGCCGCGCAGGATCTCGCGCTCCTTCGTGCGCGCACCGGCCTCGCTCACGAGGATGCCGCCGTGCTCGCCGAGCGGAACGGCGCCGCTCCCGGCGAGCTCGAGCACGACGAGCACGAGGGGACTCCCCCCGACGACGCCCAGGAGCAGCAGGAGCACGATCGCGGCGACCTGGAACCCGGGACCGGGGACGGACTCCCCGCCGCCGACGGCCGCGAGCACGATGGCGACGGCGACGAGCGCGACGACCGGAACGATGAGCCAGTGACGGCCCGGCTTCCCCGCCGTCGCCTGGCGGCTCGCCAGGAGCGCGAGGGCGACGCCGCCGGCGAGCAGCACGACGAGGATGCTCCACTGGGCGATCGCGACGACGCCGGCGGTGTCGAGGATGGTCATGCGTGCTCTCCCGTCTGCGTGGCCTCTACGCTATCGAGTCGATCCAGGATGCGCACGAGTGGCCCGCGCGCGGCGGACTCGGCGCGCAGCTCGGCGGCCCGCGCTCGCAGACTCACCGCCTGGGGCGTGACGCCGAGCCGGGCTGCGGCGTCGGCCTGGCTGAGGCCGGACTCGAGGAGGTCGTGAAGCTCCCAGCCCTCCGGGCTCCTGCGGGATCGCAGCACGAGGAGCAGGTCGAGGAGGGCTTCGGCATCCGCCGCGAACTCCGTCTCCGGCTCCTGTTCGAGAGCGAACCTGGTCTGGCGCTTCTTCGCGCGCTCGACCGCGCGCCGTGCTGCGATGAAGGCGGGACCGCTGGCCTCGCGGATGTCGCGGGGGAGCGGAGCGCCCACCTCGCCCGCGCCGCATCCGACGCTCCACCGCCCGGTGCGGGCGAGCTGCAGGATGACCGCGAGCGCGTCGGAGCCGCTCCCGACGAGCACTTGCAGTTCATCGCCGACGGTGCGAGCGGCGTTCAGCACGGGCCGCACCGGTCCGGCGTTGATGACCTCGATCGCGGCGGCGACGAGGTCGGCGCCGGAGCGGCTGTCGACCTGATCGGCGGTGATGACGAACATGGCCCTCCCCAGGGCAATCGATCAAGCCTCAGAGCTTGGAATCCTTGAATCAAGCATACAGGCATGATTTGATCGTATCAAGGTCCAAGGCTTGACTCGTTGGAAGAGAGCCGTGGTGCGCGGATTCCCGTCGGTGCCGGTGACTATGCTGCCCGGCATGGACGATGCGATGCGATATCTGCTCGACGGCGACCCCGCGATCCGGTGGCAGGTGCTGCGAGACCTGACCGACGCGGACGAGGCCGAGGTCGCCACGGAGCGAGCGCGCGTCGCGCGCGAGGGCTGGGGCGCACGTCTTCTCGCCGAGCAGGGGGGAGACGGCCGATGGGACGGCGGCACCTACCGCCCGGGCTGGGCCGACGAGGACCGGCCCTTCTTCGACGCCTGGACCGCGACGCACTTCTCCCTGCAGCAGCTCATGGACTTCGGCGTGGACCCTCGCGACCCGGCCGTGCGAGAGGCGATCGCGCGGGTGCGCGAGAACGTCCGGTGGGAGAACGCCGCGCAGCCCTACTTCGAGGGCGAGACGGAACCGTGCATCAACGGCGTCGCGCTCGCGGTCGCCGCCTACTTCGGCCAGGACGGCTCGTCGATCGCGCAGACGCTCCTCGGAACGCAACTGCCCGACGGCGGATGGAACTGCTGGGCCGAGGACGGAACGGCCAGGGCATCCTTCCACTCCACGCTGTGCGCGCTCGAGGGGCTGTGGGCCTGGGAGCAGGCGTCGCCCGGCTCGGATGCCGCGACCGCGGCCCGGCACGAGGGCGAGGAGGTGCTCCTCGAGCGCTCGCTCCTGCGACGCAAGTCGACGGGAGAGCCGATCGACCCGCGCTTCGCGATGAGCTCGTACCCGACCCGGTGGTACTACGACAGTCTGCGTGCTCTCGACTACTTCCGGCTCGCCCGTCCCGAGGGCGATCCGCGCTGCGCGGAGGCGATCGAGCTCCTGCGGTCGAAGCGGCTCTCGATGGGATTGTGGCGGCTCGAGCTCACCCACGAGGGCCCCACCCTGTTCGGCATGGAGGCCGAGCACGAGGGCTTCCCGAGCCGATGGGTCTCGCTGCGCGCACTGCGCGTGCTGCGCTGGGCCGACGCCGCCGGCCTCTGAACCCCCCGGCGCGGCGAGCTCGATCGGCTAAGGTAGCCGCGTGACTGACCCCGACCTGCCCGCGCGGGGTGACGGCACATCGGTCGAACGGTTCATCGATGACCGCGCGCACCGCATCCTCCAGCGCATTCCGCGCAGCCGCGCCTCCCGCTGGCTCGTCGAATTCGCCGTCTTCGTGCTCAAGCAGGGCTGGGCCTGCGTGTTCGGCGCGGCCATGCTCGCCGTCCTGTTCTCGACCGCGCTGTGGTACCCGGAGGGCGCCGCCCTCGCGCGCAATGACTTCGTCACCCTCGCGGCCGTCGCGATCCAGGTGCTCATGGTCGTCTTCCGGCTCGAGACGCTGCGCGAGCTGCGGGTCATCATCCTGTTCCACCTCGTCGGAACCGGGATGGAGCTCTTCAAGACGAGCGTCGGCTCGTGGATCTACGAGGGCGACGGCGTGCTGCACCTCCTGAGCGTCCCGCTCTACAGCGGCTTCATGTACGCCTCGGTCGGCTCCTACCTGGTGCGGGTCTACCGGCTCTTCGACCTTCGCTTCGACCGTTACCCGCGACGGTGGATCACCGCGATCCTGGCCGTGCTCATCTATGCGAACTTCTTCACGCACCACTACGTGTGGGACGCGCGCTGGGTGCTCCTGCTCGCCGTGGTCCTCGTCTTCGGCCCGTGCATGATGCACTTCCGCATCTTCCGGGCGAGGCTCCGGATGCCGCTCGTCGTCGCGTTCACGCTCGTCGCCGTCTTCATCTGGGTCGCCGAGAACGTCGCGACCTGGTCGCGCGCCTGGAGCTATCCGAACCAGGAGGACGGCTGGGAGCTCGTCTCGATCGCGAAACTCGGCTCGTGGCTGCTGCTCATGATCATCTCCGTCGTGCTCGTGGCCTGGGTCTACCCGCCGCGCCGGCTCGACGCCGAGCCGCACGGTAGCGCCGCGGAGGGGCGGCCCGGCCACTGGTATCCTGACCCGGTGCCAGCATCCGAAGCCCTCACGACCCAGCGCAACGACGACTCCTTCGAGACCATCTGGGACGAGATCGAGTGGCGCGGGCTCGTGCAGCTCTCGACCGATCCGGTGGAGCTCAAGCAGCTTCTCGCCGGCCCGCCCATCACCTACTACTGCGGCTTCGACCCGACCGCGCCGAGCCTGCACCTCGGCAACCTCGTGCAGCTCCTGCTCATGCGGCGCTTCCAGTTGGCCGGCCACAAGCCGCTCGGCCTCGTCGGAGGGTCGACCGGGCTCATCGGCGATCCCAAGCCGACCGCCGAGCGCACCCTCAACACCAAGGACACCGTCGCCGAGTGGGTCGGCTACCTCCAGGAGCAGGTGGCGAAGTTCCTGAGCTTCGAGGGGGACAACGCCGCGCGTCTCGTCAACAACCTCGACTGGACGGCGCCGATGTCGGCCATCGACTTCCTGCGCGACGTGGGCAAGCACTACCGCGTGGGCACGATGCTCAAGAAGGACGCCGTGAGCGCGCGCCTCAACTCGAGCGAGGGCATCAGCTACACCGAGTTCAGCTACCAGATCCTGCAGGGCCTCGACTACCTCGAGCTCTACCGCAGCTACGGCTGCGTGCTGCAGACCGGTGGGAGCGACCAGTGGGGCAACCTCACGAGCGGCACCGATCTCATCCGCAAGGCCGAGGGTGCGGCCGCGCACGCGATCGGCACTCCGCTCATCACGAACACCGATGGAACGAAGTTCGGCAAGAGCGAGGGCAACGCCGTATGGCTCGATCCCGCGCTCACGAGCCCCTACGCCTTCTACCAGTTCTGGCTGAACACCGACGACGGAGATGTCGTCGACCGGCTCAAGGTCTTCACCTTCCTGACCTGCGCCGAGATCGGCGAGCTCGCGGATGCCGTGGCCGCCGAGCCGGCACGTCGCGCCGCCCAGCAGCGGCTCGCCCTCGACGTCACGACGCTCGTGCACGGCACCGCGGCGACCCAGGCGGCGATCGCGGCCTCCGCAGCACTCTTCGGCCAGGGCGAGCTCGCCAACCTCGACGAGGCGACGTTGGGGGCGGCCCTCCGTGAGCTGCCGAACACGGCGGCCGCAACGGGGGCCTTCGTGACCCAGCTCCTGGTCGACACCGGTCTCACCGCGAGCCTGGGGGAGTCCCGTCGCGCGATCTCCCAGGGCGGCGTCTACCTCAACAACGTGCCTGTCGACTCGGCGGATGCCGTGCTCGACTCCTCGACGCTCCACCACGGCATGGCGGTGCTCCGCCGTGGCAAGAAGACCCTCGCCGGCGTCTTCGTCGAGTAGCGCGACGATCATCTCGATCGTCGGACCGGGCGTGTCGCGATCGCGACACGCCCGGGATACGCCCGAATTTGCAAGGAATCCGCCGACGGCATAGAGTTTCTCCTTGTCACCCCAAAGGTTTCCGGCAGCCGTAGCGCTGCAGAGCCTCAAGCGGAACGACTTCCTCGCCGGCAGGCTCACTGCTCTTGAAGCAGGGTGTGCGTCGGACTACGATGGAAAACCCACCTCTGGATCACTCCAGTGCTGCACGGCTCGGATCGCTCTGCGATCGGGGTCCCGCGGCGCGCGGAGCGGCCCGGTTGGTGGTAGGTTAGAGCAGTTGCCCTGAAAACGGCCGGAAGGCCACGCTTCAGGCGCGCCCGATCCTTGAGAACTCAACAGCGTGCACAATGTCAAATGCCAAAAACCTCGTCGGCTGACTTCGGTCGGTCGAAGAGATTCCTTTGGAAAAATCAAGACAACAAACAAATGTCAGCAATGATGTTTGTTCTTGTCAGTATCAAACTTGCAGCCGACTCGCCCTTGGGCGGCTGGCTGCACTAGATGTGCCGATCGACTCGTCGATCGTGCAATCAAACATTTACGGAGAGTTTGATCCTGGCTCAGGACGAACGCTGGCGGCGTGCTTAACACATGCAAGTCGAACGATGAAAGCCGGAGCTTGCTCTGGCTGGATTAGTGGCGAACGGGTGAGTAACACGTGAGTAACCTGCCCCTCTCTCTGGGATAACCGCCGGAAACGGTGGCTAATACCGGATACGACCCTCGGAGGCATCTCCTGGGGGTGGAAAGAATTTCGGTGAGGGATGGACTCGCGGCCTATCAGGTAGTTGGTGAGGTAACGGCTCACCAAGCCGACGACGGGTAGCCGGCCTGAGAGGGTGACCGGCCACACTGGGACTGAGACACG
>JBIQHP010000099.1:0-7451 GCA_044508495.1 Clavibacter sp. | reverse complement strand
CCGCGAGGTCGAGCCGGCGCCGCATGCCTCCCGAGTAGGTCTTGACGAGGCGCTTCGCGGCATCCGTGAGGTCGAACTCGGCGAGCAGTTCGATCGATCGCGCCCGGGCATCCCGGCCGGAGAGTCCGAGCAACCGGGCGATCATGACGAGGTTCTCGGTTCCGGTGAGATCCTCGTCGACGCTCGCGTACTGGCCGGTCAGGCCGATCGTGCTGCGCACCTTCCTGGCCTCGTGGACGACGTCGAATCCGCCGACCGTCGCGGTGCCGGAGTCCGGCCGCAGCAGCGTCGCGAGGATGCGCACCGCCGTCGTCTTGCCCGCGCCGTTGGGGCCGAGGAGGCCCAGGACGCGGCCCTCGTCCACCTCGAGGTCGATGCCGGCGAGCGCCTGCGTCTTCCCGAAGCTCTTGGTGAGGCCATGCGCCTCGATTGCCTTCATGGTTTCCCTGACCTTTCTCGACGGTCGTTCGACCGCGCTGAGAGTATGCGCAGGGGCCGCTGTCGGAGTGCTGTCGCGCGCTGTCAGCATCCCCTCGAATGCGGTCCATCCGGTCGAGTAGTCATGCCGAGGCAACCGCCGTCGTCCGAATGAGCAGCATTCGGCGGGGTGGGCACGGGTTTCTCGAACCGAACACCGCGGTGCTACCCTGATTCCGTGTTGTTCGGTCTGCTCCTTCTTAGCTGCCGCGACGAGACCTAGTCCAGGCCTCCCTCGTCGCGGAGTTTCGTCGTGGCCTTCCCAGCGAATGGCTTGACCCGCAGACTCGAGAAGAGAGAACCAGGACCATGAAGAACACGCAATCGCCATCGGCCATGCCGATTCACAAGTACCGCCCGTACCACGAGACCTTCGCCGTCGACCTGCCCGACCGCACCTGGCCCGACGCGAGGATCACGACCGCGCCGCGCTGGTGCGCCGTCGACCTCCGCGACGGCAACCAGGCACTCATCGATCCGATGAGCCCCGAGCGCAAGAAGATCATGTTCGACCTGCTCGTGCGCATGGGCTACAAGGAGATCGAGGTGGGCTTCCCCTCGGCGAGCCAGACCGACTTCGACTTCGTCCGCAAGCTCATCGAGGAGGATTTGATCCCGGATGACGTGACCATCCAGGTTCTCACCCAGGCCCGTGGGGAGCTCATCGACCGCACCTACGAGTCGATCCGCGGCGCGAAGCAGGCGATCGTGCACCTCTACAACTCGACGAGCATCCTGCAGCGCGACGTCGTGTTCCGTACCGACCGCCAGGGCATCATCGACATCGCCGTGAACGGCGCGCGCCTGTGCAAGGCGGCCGAGAAGCTCGCCCCCGGCGTCGACGTCTACTACGAGTACTCGCCGGAGAGTTACACCGGCACCGAGCTCGAGTTCGCCCTCGAGGTGTGCAACCAGGTGCTCGAGGTCTTCGAGCCGACCCCCGAGCGCAAGGTCATCGTCAACCTCCCGGCGACCGTCGAGATGGCGACCCCCAACGTCTACGCCGACTCGATCGAGTGGATGTCGCGGCACCTGAACCACCGCGAGAACGTCATCCTGAGCCTGCACCCGCACAACGACCGCGGCACGGCGGTCGCGGCGGCCGAGCTCGGCTACCAGGCCGGCGCCGACCGCATCGAGGGCTGCCTCTTCGGCAACGGCGAGCGCACCGGCAACGTCGACCTCGTCGCCCTCGGCATCAACCTCTTCACCCAGGGGATCGATCCGCAGATCGACTTCAGCGACCTCGACGACACGAAGCGGATCGCCGAGTACTGCAACCAGCTGCCCGTGCACGAGCGCAGCCCCTGGGCCGGCGATCTCGTCTACACGGCGTTCAGCGGCTCCCACCAGGACGCCATCAAGAAGGGCTTCGAGGCCATGGAGGCCGACGCCGCGGCGCAGGGCAAGTCCGTCGACGACCTCGTCTGGGCCGTGCCCTACCTGCCGGTCGACCCCAAGGATCTCGGCCGCAGCTACGAGGCGGTCATCCGGGTCAACTCGCAGTCCGGCAAGGGCGGGGTGGCCTACCTGCTCAAGGCCGACCACGCGCTCGACCTGCCGCGCAAGCTGCAGATCGAGTTCAGCGGCGTCGTGCAGGCGAAGACGGATGCCGAGGGCGGCGAGGTCTCGAGCGCCCAGATCTGGGAGATCTTCACCGACGAATACCTTCCGTCGACGGTCCCGGACGACAAGTGGGGACGCTTCGAGCTCACCAGGACGCGCACGGCGAGCGACATGTCCGGTGAAGTGTCGCTCTTCGCGGAGCTTCGCGTCGGCGAGGGCACGGTCGAGGCCAACGGCACCGGCAACGGTCCGGTCGCCGCCTTCCTCGACATCCTCGGTCATGAGGGTCTCGAGGTGAAGGTCTACGACTACGTCGAACACGCTCTCGGAGCCGGCGGCGACGCGCTCGCCGCGGCCTACGTCGAGTGCCAGGTCGGCGACAAGCGGCTGTGGGGCGTCGGGATCGACGCCGACATCTCGACCGCGAGCCTCAAGGCCGTCGTCTCCGCCGTCAACCGGGCTGTGCGGATGCCCTCGGGCGAGCGCGAGCTCGCGAGCGTCTGATCCGGAGTCTCAGGCGCCGTAGCGCGGGGTTCCGCGCAGCCGGTCGACCGAGGGGGCGAGCGGGATGCCCTCACGCAGGTCCGGGGCAGGCAACGGCTCGCCGTAGGTCGTGAGGATCGGCAGGACCCCGGCCCAGGCCTCGCCCGCCTTGTCCTCCTCGGGATCCTCCGGCCACTGCGTCGAGGTCTTGAAGGTCCACTCGTCGACGGTCATCCTGAGCACGAGGGTCGCGGCGAGCTCCTTGCGACTGTGCGCCCGGAGCTCTCCCAGCCTGCCGGGCAGCAGCCCGGCGGTCACGAGATCGAGCGCGGCGAGCTTGTCGTCGCCCTCCTGCGGCGCGCAGGAGCCGAACAGCACGGCGCTGCGGTAGCGCATCGACGACTCGAAGGCGGAGCGGGCGAGCACGAGCCCGTCGACCGCCATGACCGAGACCGTCACCGGGATGCCGGTCGCGAGCCGTCGCAGCCACCACGAGCCGGTCGAGCCGTGGAGAAGGAGGTCGTCGCCTTCCGGGACCATCGCGATCGGCATGACGACCGGGCGACCGTCCTCGACGAAGCCGAAGTGCCCGACCGCCGCCTCCCTCAGCAGCCGGTCGAGGGCTTCGCGGTCGGTCGAGTTCACGCGTTCCGGCATCCGCGCCGGGCTCGTGCGGTTGAGACTCATGCCGTCATTCTGGTGCATCCGGTGGGAACCGGGGCTGGCCATCCGGTCGCCTCTGCGGGATAATTCGGAGCACTTCACACCGTCGTGAGGGAGAAGCCCATGGAATCGAAGGCCACGAACTCGCCTGCTCGCCTTCGCGCAGGCGCGCTCGTCGCCATGGGGGCGGTATGCGGCGTCGCCTGGGCTGCGGCGCTACGAGCCTGGATGAGCGAGCTCGCCGGAGGCGCGAGCGACGTCGGCTGGTTCGGCACCTTCGGCGCGGTCCTCGTTCCGGGACTCGTCGCCGGCGCCCTGCTGGGCTGGGCGGAGCATCTTCGCCGCCGTGGAGGGATCGCCGGATGGCGCTGGCTCGCCCTGGCTCCTCTGGCCTTCGCGATCGCCCCCATGCTGGAGCCCGGCGCCCTCCTCGCCTTCCTCACGACCGGCCTCGGGGGAGGCGCCGTCGGAGTGGCCCTGTTCGCGATCGTCGGGGGTTATGCGCTCTCCGGGCGCGGGCCGTGGTGGGGCCGGACGATCTGTGCTCTCGTCGCGGCGGCCTTCGTCGCCGGGATCGTGTTCACCGCGGGTGCGGTGGGAGGCTCCCGGCTCGCCATCGCCGAGCCCCGTGGCGCCTGGGTGGCCCTGCTGGGTGCGAGCCTCATGATCGTCATCGCGCTGGCGTCGGCGATTCCGCACCGCCCGGTCGGCTCTCGCGCCTGACACGATTCCTCCGAGCGCGGGAGATACTGGGGTGGTGCCCCTCTACCGTGACGAAGCCGTCGTGCTGCGCACCCACAAGCTGGGTGAGGCCGACCGCATCCTCACGATGCTGAGCAGGCAGCACGGCAAGATCAGGGCCGTCGCGAAGGGGGTTCGGCGCACCGGCTCGAAGTTCGGGGCCAGGCTCGAGCCGTTCATGGTCGCCGACGTGCAGCTCTACGAGGGCCGCAGCCTCGACATCGTGACGCAGGCGGAGTCGATCGGCTCCTACGGCGCGGAGATCACCGGCGACTACGCGAGCTACACGGCGGCGAACGTCATGGTGGAGACGGCCGACAAGATCACCGACGACTCCGGCTCCCTGCAGCAGTACCTCCTGCTCGTCGGGGCGCTGCGCTCGCTCGCCCGGCGCGAGCACGGCGCGAGCCTCACGCTCGACTCCTATCTGCTGCGGTCGCTCTCGATCGCCGGCTGGGCCCCGAGCTTCGCCGACTGCGCCGTGACCGGGGCGCCCGGGCCGCACACGGCCTTCGTCGTACAGCTCGGCGGAGTGGTCGCGGACGAGGTCGCCCCGTCAGGCTCTCCGCGGCTCGACGCTCAGACGATCGGCCTGCTCGCCGCCCTGCTCTCCGGGGACTGGGCGCAGGCGGATGCCGCCGACGAGCGCTCCCGCGGCCAGGCGAGCGGCGTCGTCGCCGCCTACGCGCAGTTCCATCTGGAGCGCAGCCTGCGGTCACTCCAGCACGTCGACCGGAGCGCGAGCTCGTGACCGGGAAGACCCATCGCGACGCCGTCGACTTCAAGCCCGTCGACTGGACTGGCCTCTACCCGCCCGCCATCGCATCCTCCGCGATCCCGAATCATGTCGCCCTCGTCATGGACGGCAACGGCCGCTGGGCCAATGCGCGCGGACTCACCCGCATCGAGGGCCACCGCGCGGGGGAGGCCTCGCTGCTCGACGTCGTCGCCGGGGCGATCCAGCTCGGCGTCCGGCACCTGAGCGTCTACGCCTTCTCGACCGAGAACTGGGCGCGATCGCCCGACGAGGTCCGCTTCCTCATGGGGTTCAACCGCGAGGTGCTGCACCGCCGGCGAGACCAGCTCAACGACTGGGGGGTGCGCATCCGCTGGGCCGGACGCAAGCCCAGGCTCTGGGGCTCCGTCGTGAAGGAGCTGCAGTTCGCGGAGGCGCTCACCGAGCGCAACACCGTTCTCGACCTCACGATGTGCGTCAACTACGGCGGGAGGGTCGAGCTCACGGATGCCGTGCGCGCGATCGCGGCGGACGTCGCCGCGGGCCGGCTCAAGCCCTCCGGCATCACCGAGCGCAGCATCCAGCGCCATCTCTACCAGCCGGACCTCCCCGACGTCGATCTGTTCGTGCGGAGCTCGGGCGAGCAGCGCACGAGCAACTTCCTGCTCTGGCAGAGCGCCTACGCCGAGATGGTCTTCCTCGACACCCTCTGGCCCGACTTCACGCGTGAGGACCTCTGGCGCGCGGTCGAGCTCTACGCCGCGCGGAATCGGCGGTTCGGGGGAGCGAAGGACACTCCGGCGAGCTGAGTCGCAAGAATCTGCGGCGAGCGCGGAAAAGGTTGCAAGAAAGCAGCATCCAGATCCGGCCCGCCGCGCCCTGGCGGGGGGAGGATGGTGGGATGACCTCTGCACAAGCGACTCCTGCGGTGGCGGCCACAAGCCGCACCCTCTCGCCCGCGCTCACGAGCGCGATCGCCCAGTTCCGCCCCGACGCCGTGCGCGGCTACCTCGCCGTCGCCTCGATCGGCCTGCCGACGAAGGCGACCGTCGCCGCCCAGCTCGCCGACATCGAGCTCTGGGCCGCGGGGAAGCGCGACCCCATGGACTACGACGCCATCCACGAGAGCACCCGCGCCTCCTACGCGAAGCTCGTCGGGGTGCACCCGGATCGCGTGGCGACCGGTTCGCAGACCTCCGTCATGGCGAGCGTGTTCGCCGCGGCGGTCCCCGAGGGAGCCGAGGTCCTGTGCGCCGACGGCGACTTCAGCTCGATCATGTTCCCGTTCCTGCAGCGGAAGGGCATCCACGTCCGGGCTGTCCCGCTCGACGAGCTCGCGGCATCCGTCGGCGAGAAGACCTGGCTCGTCGTGTTCTCGCTCGCCCAGTCGGCGACCGGGCGCATCGCCGACCTTGACGGCATCGTCGAGGCGGCGGCGCGGCATGGCGCCTTCACGGTCTGCGACCTCACTCAGGCGGCCGGCGTCTACCCCGCGGATGCCTCCCGCTTCGACGCGACGCTGTGCCACGCCTACAAGTGGCTGTGCTCGCCGCGCGGCGTCGCGTTCATGACGCTGAGCGAGCGATTCCAGGCCGTGCTCACGCCCATCCAGGCGGGCTGGTACGCGGGCGAGGACGTCTGGGGCTCCTGCTACGGGCCGGCCATGGAGCTCGCAGGATCAGCGCGCCGCTTCGACGTCTCCCCGGCCTGGCCGGCCTGGGTCGGCGCCGAGCCCGCGCTCGCCCTCTTCGCGGGGCTCGACATGAACGAGGTGTGGTCCTTCACGGCCGGGCTCGGAGACCGCCTGTGCGACGCGCTGGATATCCCGCAGCAGCACCAGCCGATCGTGACCTGGGCGGATGCCGAGCAGAAGGACATGGCGAAACTCGTCGCGGCGGGCATCACCGTCTCCGGCCGCGCGGGCCGGCTCCGGGCATCCATCCACCTATGGAACGACGAGAGCGACATCGAGGCGGTCGCCAAAGCGCTGCGCTAGCCGCTCCGCCCGCGGCCCTAAACTGGAGGATCACCGCCGACCGGACGCGCGCCTCGCGCCCGGCTGACCTCCTGGAGTACACCGTGGCCGCCGCCTCCCCCCTCGATGCCGTCATCTCGCTGGCCAAACGCCGCGGATTCGTGTTCCAGGCGGGCGAGATCTACGGCGGCTCGCGCTCGGCCTGGGACTACGGCCCGCTCGGCGTCGAGCTCAAGGAGAACATCAAGCGCCAGTGGTGGAAGGCCATGGTCACCTCGCGCGAGGACATCGTCGGGCTCGACTCGGCGATCATCCAGCCGAGGCAGGTCTGGGTCGCATCCGGCCACGTCGGGGCGTTCACCGATCCGCTCACCGAGTGCCTGCACTGCCACCGCCGGTTCCGCGCCGACCACCTCGAGGAGGCCTACGAGGAGAAGAAGGGCCGGGCGCCCGAGAACGGCCTCGCCGACATCGTCTGCCCCAACTGCGGCACGCGCGGCCAGTGGACCGAGCCGCGCGACTTCCAGATGATGCTCAAGACCTACCTCGGCCCGGTCGAGGAGGAGAGCGGCCTGCACTATCTGCGGCCGGAGACCGCGCAGGGCATCTTCGTCAACTTCAACAATGTGCTCGGGGCCTCGCGCATGAAGCCGCCCTTCGGCATCGCCCAGGTCGGCAAGAGCTTCCGCAACGAGATCACGCCCGGCAACTTCATCTTCCGCACGCGGGAGTTCGAGCAGATGGAGATGGAGTTCTTCGTCGAGCCCGGCACCGACGAGGAGTGGCACCAGTACTGGATCGACGCGCGGG
>JBIQHP010000098.1:0-7547 GCA_044508495.1 Clavibacter sp. | reverse complement strand
AGCGATCCTCGTCGTCGAGCGGATGCCCGGCCGCCATCTTGCGGACGTTCGCCTCCGGATGCAGGTCGTCGGCATCCGCGAAGGGCACACCGAGCGACTCGGCGAGCAGTTCCCCGACCGTGGACTTGCCGGAGCCGCTCACGCCCGCGACGACAAGGAGGGGTTTCATGCTCGCGACCCTACCGAATGAGACCCCTCAGCCCACGCGATAGCCTTGAACTACCGGCCGAATCGAAGGAGTATCCCCGTGCCCGCAGCAGCAAACATCGGCGTCGTCGGCCTCGCGGTCATGGGCTCGAACCTCGCCCGCAACCTCGCGAGCCGTGAAGGCAACACCGTCGCGGTCTACAACCGCTCGCCGGAGAAGACCCGCGACCTGGTTGCCGCGCATCCTGAGGCCGGCTTCGTCGCGAGCGAGACGATCGAGGAGTTCGCCGCCTCGCTCTCACGGCCCCGCACCGCGATCATCATGGTCAAGGCCGGCGCGGGCACGGATGCCGTGATCGACCAGCTCACGGCCGTGTTCGAGCCGGGCGACATCATCGTCGACGGCGGCAACGCGCTCTTCACCGACACGATCCGCCGCGAGAAGGCGGTGCGCGAGACCGGGATCAACTTCGTCGGCGCCGGGATCTCGGGCGGCGAGGAGGGCGCGCTGCTCGGCCCCTCGATCATGCCCGGCGGCTCGGCCGAGGCCTGGGGGACCCTCGGGCCGATCCTCAGGTCGATCGCCGCCGTCGCCGAGGGCGAGCCGTGCGTCACGCACGTCGGAACCGACGGCGCCGGCCACTTCGTCAAGATGATCCACAACGGCATCGAGTACGCCGACATGCAGCTCATCGCGGAGGCCTACGACCTCATAAGGCGCGGCACCGGTAAGACCCCGGCCGAGATCGCCGACGTCTTCGCCGAGTGGAACACGGGCGAGCTCGAGAGCTACCTCATCGAGATCACCGCTGAGGTGCTGCGCCAGGTCGACGCCAGGACCGGCAAGCATCTCGTCGATGTCATCGTCGACCAGGCCGGCGCGAAGGGCACCGGGGCGTGGACCGTCCAGACCGCGCTCGACCTCGGCATCCCGGTCTCCGGCATCGCGGAGGCCGTCTTCGCCCGCTCGCTCTCGTCGAAGCCCGCCCAGCGCGAGGCGGCATCCGACCTGCCCGGGCCGAGCTCGCCGTGGCGGGTGACGGATGCCGACGCCTTCATCGAGGACGTGCGCCAGGCGCTCTACGCCTCCAAGATCATCGCCTACAGCCAGGGCTTCGACGAGATCGTCGCAGGCGCCGAGGAGTACGGCTGGGACATCCGCAAGGGCGAGATCGCGAAGATCTGGCGCGGCGGGTGCATCATCCGCGCCCAGTTCCTCAACCGGATCACCGAGGCCTATGAGGCCGACCCGGGGCTCGTCGCGCTCGTGACCGCACCCTACTTCCGCGAGGCCGTCGCGAAGGCGCAGGACGCCTGGCGTCGCGTCGTCGCCGGGGCGGCGCAGTCGGGCATCCCGTCGCCGGCGTTCTCGTCCTCGCTCGCCTACTACGACGGGCTGCGCGCCGACCGGCTTCCGGCCGCCCTCGTGCAGGGGCAACGCGACTTCTTCGGGGCTCACACCTACAAGAGGGTGGATGCGCCGGGCACCTTCCACACGCTGTGGTCCGGCGACCGCAGTGAGGTCGAGGCGGCCGACACGCACTGATCGGATGCCGCGGGCGGCTCAGGTGAACGAGATCGACGCGCTGAACTTCGCGTCGGCGTTGCGGATGCGCTGCGACGTGCCCCTGGACGCCGCCGCCCCCTCGACGGTCGTGTAGACGGAGAGCTTGTACCACTTCGAGTTGAACCGGATCGTGCCGTTCAGCACGATCGCCTCGACGACCTTGCCAACCCAGCCCGCCTCCTTGGTGGCCGCCTCGTCCGGCTTGAGCGGGACCTGCACCTCGACCGTCACCACCTGCGACGGCTGAAGTTCGATCGTCTCGGTGCGCGTATAGCTCAGTCCGCCTCCCCCGCCGGTCGTGACGCGCGTGCGGGAGCCTGTCGTGCCGGGGGTGTCGTCCTCGTCCTCCTCGAGCTTGAACTCGAGGGCGGTGACCGTGCGCGGCTCGGCCTTGTGGCCGGTGAGCGTCACCGTCACCGGGATCGAGGCGTCGGACCATCGGAAGTCCTTCGGCGCATCCAGCCCTACCTTGATCCCGCCCGTGTCGAAGGCCTTCTTGACCGCGTCGAAGAGTCCCATGCCCGCATCTCCCTTGAGTCGGTGATTTCCGACATCGTAGCGGTATTACGGGTGGCAGGATGGGGCCGTGGATGCCGAGAACGAGATCGACGATGGCCCGCTCTACAGCCGGCGGCGTCGCATCGCCCTCCGCGTCGTCGTGCTCGTCGCCGTCGCGGCCATGGTGCTCCCCATCGTCGCCAACCTCGCGACGGTGAGTGCGGCGACCGCGGCGGATTCCTGCGCGCGCGTGGTCGCCTACGCCGTTCCGGATGCCGCGGGCTCCTCGGCGAGGTTCGAGCTGTTCGGCGCGGGCGGCGTCGGCTGGGAGTGCTACGCGGTCGGCGGCTTCAAGGGGGACCGCCACGTCGTCTCGCTCGGGCTCGTGCCGGGGATGGTGGAGCTGCCGCGGGGCGTGCAGACCTGAGTCGCGGTTACGCGGCCCCGTCGAACATCGAGGTGACCGAGCCGTCGTCGAAGACCTCGTGGATGGCCCGGGCCAGCAGCGGCGCGATCGACAGCACCGTGAGCGAGGCGAACCGCTTCGCCTCGGGCAGCGGAAGGGTGTCGGTCACGACGACCGAGTCGATGAACTCGGACTGCAGGATCTCCGGCGCCGGCTCGGAGAAGATCGCATGGGTCGCCGCGACGACGACGCTCAGCGCGCCGGCGGCCTTGAGCGCCTCGGAGGCCTTGACGATCGTGCGCCCGGTGTCGATCATGTCGTCGACGATGAGGCAGACGCGGCCTTTCACGTCGCCGACGATGTCGTGCACGGTCACCTTGTTGGGCACGAGCGGGTCGCGGCGCTTGTGGATGATCGCGAGCGGCGATCCTAGCTTGTCGCTCCAGATGTCGGCAACGCGCACGCGGCCCATGTCAGGCGAGACGACCGTGAGGTTGGTCGTGTCGAGGGTCGTCCTGAAGTGCTCGAGCAGCACCGGCATCGCGAACAGGTGGTCGACCGGTCCGTCGAAGAAGCCCTGGATCTGCGCGGCGTGCAGGTCGACGCTCATGATGCGGTCGGCGCCGGCCGCCTTGAAGAGATCCGCGACGAGACGCGCCGAGATCGGCTCGCGGCCGCGACCCTTCTTGTCCTGCCGGGCGTAGGGATAGAAGGGTGCCACGACGGTGATGCGCTTGGCGGAGGCGCGCTTGAGCGCATCCACCATGATGAGCTGCTCCATGAGCCACTCGTTGATCGGGGTCGTGTGCGACTGGATGACGAAGGCGTCGCATCCGCGCACGCTCTCGTCGTACCGCGCGTAGATCTCGCCGTTGGCGAAGGTGCGCGCATCCGTCGGCACCAGTTCGCTGCCGAGCTCGTCGGCGATCTGCTGGGCGAGCTCCGGGTAGCCTCGCCCGGAGACGATGACGAGTCTCTTCTGGCCGGTGATCTTGATGCCGGACACGTCTCCCGCTCTCTGCCGGCTAGCCGACGTCCTGGCTAGTCGCCCGACTCGCCGGCCGCGGCAGCCGCCTCGGCTGCCGCAGTGCCCGCACGCTTCTCCTCGACCCAGCCCATCATGTTCCGTTGGGGAGCCACACTGATGGCGAGAGCGCCGGCCGGAACATCCTTGCGGACGACGGTACCCGCACCGGTGTAGGCTCCGTCACCAATCCTAACGGGCGCGACGAACACGTTGTGGGAGCTCGTCCGCACATGGGAGCCGACCGTCGTGCGGTGCTTGCTCACGCCGTCGTAGTTCGCGGTGATCGTGCCAGCGCCGATGTTGGACTGCACGCCCACCTCGGTGTCGCCGATGTAGCTGAGGTGCGGAACCTTGCTGCCGAAGCCGATCGTCGAGTTCTTCGTCTCGACGAAGGTGCCGATCTTGCCGTTCTCCCCGAGGATCGTGTTCGGCCGCAGGTAGGCGAAGGGCCCGACGGATGCCCCCTTGCCGACGACCGCGAGCGTCGCGTCGGTGCGCTTGACGACCGCGTTCTCGCCGATCTCGCAGTCGACGAGGGTCGTGTCGGGGCCGACGATCGCTCCGCGCTCGATCTTCGTCGCGCCCTTGATCTGGGTGCCGGGGAGGATCTCGACGTCTTCGGCGATCGTCGCGGCGAGATCGATCCAGGTCGTCGCGGGGTCGTGCACGGTCACCCCGGCGAGCTGCCAGCCGCGCACGATGAGCGCGTTGAGCCGGGCGGCCGCCTCGGCGAGCTGCACGCGGTCGTTGACGCCGCCGACGATCCAGCTCTGACCCACCGGGACCGCCTCGACGGTCTTGCCCGAGGAGCGCATGAGCGCCACGACATCCGTGAGGTACTTCTCGCCCTGGGCGTTGCCGGTGCCGACCCTCGGCAGCTCGTCGCGCAGGGGTCGGATGCTGAAGACATAGCTGCCCGAATTGATCTCGGTGATCCCGAGCTCGGACTCGTTCGCGTCCTTCTGCTCGACGATGCGGTCGACGAGGCCGTCGGCGTCGCGGATGACGCGCCCGTAGCCCGTCGCGTCGTCGAGCACAGCGGAGAGCAGGGTCGCCGCGGCCTGGTGCGCGCGGTGGGCCTCGAGGAGCCGGCCCAGGGTAGCGGCGTCGAGAAGCGGAACATCGCCGCTCACGACGACGACGTCGCCCTCGAACCCCTTGGGCAGCGCGCCGAGGCCGACCTCGACGGCGCGCCCAGTGCCGGAGATCTCGTCCTGGTCGACGATGACGGCCTCGGGCAGGATGCTGCCGATCGCGGCGGCGACGAGATCCCGCTCGTGGCGCACGACCGCGATGACGTGGGCCGGATGCAGCTCGCGCGCCGTCGCGAGCACGTGCCCGACGAGGGGGACGCCGGCGAGGGTGTGGAGGACCTTGGGGATGGAGGACCGCATCCGGGTGCCCTCGCCTGCCGCGAGCACGATCACCGCGAGGTTCTGGTCGGTCATGGTTTCTCCTTCGACTCCGGGCTCCGCCCCCAGGATTCGAACCTGGACCTCACAGCTCCAAAGGCTGTCGTGCTGCCGTTACACCAAGGCGGATCGCGCGATCGCGCGCACTCAAGTCTGCCAGACCGACCCCCGGCCTCCGCGATAATGGGGGAATGCCAGCCCATGACGAAGTCGACCGGATCGTCGAGGCGTGGACCCGCGAGCGGCCCGATCTCGACTTCGCGCCGCTTCAGGTTCTTTCGCGCGTAGGCCGCCTCTCCCGGCACCTCGACCGAGCCCGGCGCGAGGCCTTCTCGACCTCGGAGCTCGACTCCTGGGAGTTCGACGTGCTCTCCGCCCTCCGCAGGGCCGGCGCGCCGTACCAGCTGAGCCCCAAGGCGCTCCTCCAGCAGACCCTCGTCTCCTCCGGCACCATGACCAATCGCATCGACCGGCTCGTCGAGCGCGGGCTAGTGCAGCGCCGCACCGACCCGAACGACGGCCGCGGCATCCTCGTCGTCATGACGTCCACCGGCCAGGCGAGCGTTGACGCGGCCATCAGCACGCTCCTCGTCGCCGAGTCCGAGCTGCTCGAGCGGCTCGCCCCGGCCGACCGCGACCGGCTCGCCGCCTTGCTGCGCAAGCTCAGCCTGGACTTCGACTGAGCCATGAGCGCCGCCGGGCCCTTGAGCCAGGAGCTGCTCGACGAGCTGTGGGACTTCGACGACCCCGCCGCGAGCGAGCAGCGGATGCGGCGCGCGGCTCGGTCGCCGGAGCGCACGCCGCAGGAGCTGGCCGAGCTCGAGACCCAGCGGGCGAGGGCCTTGGGGCTTCAGGGCCGATTCGACGAGGCCCACGTCGTGCTCGACCGGATCGACTTCGACTCGCCGTCGGTGGCCACCCGAATGCTCCTCGAACGCGGACGCCTGAGGAACAGCGCCGGCGCGGCGACCGAGGCCGCTCCCCTCTTCACGGGCGCCCTCGACATCGCGACACCTGCGGGCCTCGTCTTCCTCGAGGTCGACGCGCTGCACATGCTCGCCATCGCCGATGCGGAGAGGGCGGAGCACTGGACTCGCGAAGGCCTCGCGGCTCTCGAGAGGGCCGACGACGACCGGACGCGGCGCTGGGCCGTCGCCCTCCACAACAACCTCGGCTGGGCCCTGCATGACGCGAACCGGCTCGAAGAGGCGCTCGAGGAGTTCGCCCGCGCACGGGATGCCGCCGGCCGGTTCGGCGGGGAGGAACAGAGGTTCTTCGCTAGCTGGGCCTATGCGCGCTGTCTGCGCTCGCTCGGCCGGATGCCCGAGGCGCTCGCGATCCAGCGGGCGCTCTCGGAGGAACGCCCGGACGACGAGGATGTGCGGGAGGAGCTCGCCCTCCTGACCGCCCTGCCGAGCGACTGAGCCGCACAGCGCGGCTGTCGTTCCGCCCGGCTCTACTCCCC
Source organism: Clavibacter sp. (assembly GCA_044508495.1). GTDB lineage: Bacteria > Actinomycetota > Actinomycetes > Actinomycetales > Microbacteriaceae > Terrimesophilobacter. Next base: position 1,025 of record JBIQHP010000098.1, on the reverse strand, counting down.
GAGCACGTCGGCGAGCTCCAGCCAGCGGGTCTCCAGCAGCTCGCGCTCGGCCTCGACGCCCGCGAGCTCCTGGCTGAGCACGCCGAGGCCTACGTAGTCGGACTGGTCGTGGGCGGCCATCCGCTCGTGCACGTCCCGGATGCGCTCGGCCAGCTTCTCCAGCTTGCGGCCGGCCGCCGCGAACTCCTTCTGGGCGTTGCGGAGGTCTGCGCCGCCTAAGGCGGGCTTTGGCCGGCTCTCTTCGAGACGGGCTCCGCCCTCCTCGGGGAGCGGAGAAACTACCGCCGGTTGAGTAGCGTGCGGAGCATGCGTATCGAAACCAGGCCTCACCGAGGCGCGCAGCTCGAGATACTGATCGACCCCGCGCGGCAGGTGCCGAAGCCTGCCGTCCATGACCGCGTACTGCTGGTCGGTGACCCGCTCGATGAGGTAGCGGTCATGGCTCACGACGAGAAGAGTGCCGGGGAAGGTGTCGAGCAGATCCTCGATCGCGGCCAGCATGTCGGTGTCGAGGTCGTTGGTCGGCTCGTCGAGGATGAGCACGTTCGGCTCCGAGAGCAGGATGAGCAGAAGCTGCAGCCGTCGCTTCTGCCCGCCGGAGAGATCCTTCACCGGCGTGCTGAGCTGGGCGCTCTGGAACCCGACCCGCTCGAGGAGCTGACCGGGCGTGAGCACCTTGCCGCCGGCGAGGTACGAGCTCTTCTGGTGGGAGATGACGTCGTTCACCCGGTCGTTCCAGACCTCCGCGAGCTCGGCGAGCTGCTGCGTGAGCTGGGCGACCTTGATGGTCTTGCCGCGCTTGACCCGGCCGCTCGTCGGCTGCAGGGTACCGGCGACGAGGTTCAGGAGCGTCGACTTGCCCGCGCCGTTAATCCCGAGGATGCCGGTGCGCTCTCCCGGCGCGACGCGCCAGGTCACGTCGTGGAGGATCTCGGCGTCGTCGAAGGACACGGAGACGTTCTCGAGGTCCACGACATCCTTGCCGAGCCGCTGCATCGCCATCTGCGCGAGGGAGACGCTGTCCC
>JBIQHP010000097.1:4289-7836 GCA_044508495.1 Clavibacter sp. | reverse complement strand
GAGACACGCGCGCCCGCGGTGCTTCCGGATGGCCGGCCGTTCCGCCTCATCGGCGACACCGGCCGCGCGGTGCCCGTCAAGCAGCGCCGCGGCGTCGAGCTGCCCGAGCTGGAGACCCTGAAGCTGCTCTACCGCCGCATGGTCGTCGCGCGCCGCTGGGACACCCAGGTCTCGGCGCTCACCCGGCAGGGCCGGCTCGCGACCTACCCCTCCGCGCTCGGCCAGGAGGCCTGCGAGATGGGCACGGTCGTCGCGATGCGGGAGACCGACTGGCTCTTCCCGACCTATCGCGACTCGATCGCGGTCATGACGCGCGGCGTGCCGCCGGCCGAAGTGCTCGCCGGGTTCCGCGGCGACTGGCACTCCGGCTACGACCCGAAGGCGCACCGCACCTCGACCCAGGCGACGCCGCTCGCCACCCAGGCCCTGCACGCCGTCGGCTTCGCGACCGCGGCGAAGCTCAAGGGCGAGGCGATCGCGACCGTGACCTTCCTGGGCGACGGGGCGAGCAGCGAGGGCGACACCCACGAGGCCTTCAACTTCGCCGGCGTCTGGCAGGCGCCGACGGTCTTCATCGTGCAGAACAACCAGTTCGCGATCAGCGTGCCGCTCGCGAAGCAGACGAGAGCGCGCACGCTCGCCGACCGCGCGGTCGGCTACGGGATCCCCGGCTACTACGTCGACGGCAACGACGCCGCGGCGGTCTACGCCACCGTCTCCGCTGCCCTCCAGCGGGCACGGGGCGGTGGAGGGCCGACGATCGTCGAGTGCCTCACCTATCGCATCGAGGCGCACACCAACTCGGACGACCCGAGCCGCTACCGCGGCACGGAGGATGTCGCCGCCTGGAAGGGCCGCGATCCCATCGAGCGCCTCGAGCGCTACCTCGTCTCGGAGGACGCCCTGACCGATGCCGACCGCGAGGCGATCGCCGCCGAGGCCGAGGAGCTCGCCGCCGCCACCCGCGACGCCATGAGCGCCGAGGCGGTCGTCGACCCGCTCGAGCTCTTCGAGCACGTGTACGGCACGCCGCGGGCCGCGCTCGCCGAGCAGCGCGCGTTCCTCGCCGAGGAACTCGCCCGAGGGGAGGAGTGATGGCCAGGGCATCCGGCACCGCCGCATCCGGCACCGCCGCATCCGGCACCGCCGCATCCGGCACCGCGTCGCTCACGATGGCGGGCGCCCTCAACGCGGCGCTGCGCGACGCCATCGCCGAGGACGAGAACGTCGTCGTCTACGGCGAGGACGTCGGGCCGCTCGGCGGCGTCTTCCGCGTGACCGACGGGCTGCAGAAGCAGTTCGGGGAGGACCGCGTCTGGGACTCGCCGCTCGCCGAGTCCGGCATCGTCGGCACGGCGATCGGCATGGCCATGTACGGGCTGCGGCCGGTCGTCGAGATGCAGTTCGACGCCTTCAGCTACCCGGCCTTCGAGCAGATCGTCTCCCACGTCGCGAAGATGCGCAACCGCACGCGCGGCCGTGTCAGTCTGCCCATCGTCATCCGCATCCCCACCTCGGGCGGCATCGGCGGCGTCGAGCACCACTCCGACTCCTCCGAGGCCTACTGGACGCACACGCCCGGCCTCACCGTCGTGACGCCCTCGAACCCCGCGGACGCCTACTCGATGCTGCGCGAGGCGATCCGCTCCGACGACCCGGTGATCTTCCTCGAGCCCAAGAGCCGCTACTGGTCGAAGGCGGAGGTCGCCCTCCCCGTCACGACCGCTCCCATGAACCGGGCGGTCGTCGTGCGCGAGGGAACGGATGTCACGCTCGTGGCCTACGGCCCGACCGTCGCGACGGCCATGGAGACCGCGGAGCTGGCCGAGCAGGAGGGCCTCTCGGTCGAGGTCGTCGACCTGCGCAGCCTCTCCCCCTTCGACGATGCGACGGTCGGCGCCTCGGTGCGCAAGACGCATCGCGCCGCCGTGCTCCACGAGGCGGCGCAGTTCGGGGGCTACGGCGCCGAGGTCGCGGCGCGCGTGACCGAGCGCGAGTTCTACCACCTCGCCGCGCCCATCCTGCGGGTGACCGGCTTCGACATCCCGTTCGCGGCGCCCAAGCTCGAGGAGTTCTACCTGCCGACGCCCGAGCGCATCCTGCACGCGCTCAGCACCTGGGAGTGGGAGTGATGGCGGGTTCTGCGGCGAGCCGGCCGTTCATCCTCCCCGACCTCGGCGAGGGCCTGACCGAAGCGGAGATCGTCACCTGGCTCGTCGCGCCGGGCGACACCGTCGCGATCGACCAGCCGGTCGTCGAGGTCGAGTCGGCCAAGTCGGTCGTCGAGCTGCCGAGCCCCTTCGCCGGGATCGTCGAGACCCTGCACGCCGCGGTGGGCGCGACGGTGCATGCCGGGGAGCCCCTGCTGACGATCGGGGGCGGGACGGATGCGGATGACGCGGCCGGACCCGACACCGTGCCCGGCACCGCGTTGCGCGGGGATCCGGCCGCGGCGGTCGCCGCAGAGGCCGACTCCGGCGCCTCCGGCGCTGTGCTCATCGGCTACGGCACGAAGGAACGCACCCGCAGCGCGCGGGCCGTGCCGACCGGGCGGTTCGGCACGAAGGCTTCGGCCGCGCCCACCGGCGCTGCCGCGACCGGCATGGCCGCGACGGCGCCGAGCCCGTCGCCCGTCAAGCGCGCGGATGCCGCGCCGGCATCCGTCGTCCCCATCGGGATCTCCCCCGTGGTCTCGCCCCTCGTTCGCCGCCTCGCGCGCGATCACGGCTTCGAGGCGCACAGCCTCGCCGGCAGCGGTCCGGACGGGCTGGTGCTCCGCGCGGACGTCGAGCGGCGCATCGCAGACGGTGCTGGCCCGGGTGCCGTCGCCTCGGCAGCGCCCGTCCGAGCCGCCGAGGGCGACCTCCGCATCCCTCTCACCGGCCTGCGCAAGGTCGTCGCGGAACGCATGAGCGCCTCCCGCCGCGAGGTGCCCGAGGCGACGATCTGGCTCGACGTCGACGCCACGGCGCTCGTCGAGGCGAAGGAGCAGCTCCAGCGCTCGACCGGCGAGCGCTGGAGCCTCAATGCGCTCATCGCCCGGTTCGTGGTCGCGGGGCTGAAACGCCATCCGATCCTCAACTCGAGCGTCGACACGGCGGCCGGCGAGATCGTGCAGCACGCCGAGATCAACCTCGGAATCGCGGCGCAGACTGCGCGCGGGCTCATGGTCCCGGTCGTGCACGGCGCCGGATCGATGACGACGGCGGGGCTGCACGACGCGATCGCCGGGCTCGTCGAGACGGCGAAGGCCGGCAACTTCCCGAACGAGCAGCTGCGCGGCGGCACCTTCACGCTCAACAACTACGGCGGCTTCGGGGTCGACGGCTCGGCGCCGATCATCAACCAGCCCGAGGTCGCGATGCTCGGGATCGGCCGCATCATGGACCGGCCCTGGGTCGTCGACGGGCAGCTCGCGGTGCGCAAGGTCGTGTTCCTCTCGATGGTCTTCGACCACCGGGTGTGCGATGGCGACGTGCCCTCCGAGTTCATCGGCTTCATCGCCCGCTGCATCGAGAACCCGATCGCGCTGCTCGGGGAGCTCTAG
>JBIQHP010000097.1:1514-4189 GCA_044508495.1 Clavibacter sp. | reverse complement strand
CATCCGTCACGACGGCGATGACGGGGTAGCCTCCGGTGACAGGGTGGTCGACGGCGAGGATCGTGGGCGCGCCATCCGGAGAGACCTGGATGGCGCCGGCCACCATGCCCTCGCTCGGCAGTTCGCGCGCATCCGTTCTCACGAGGACAGGCCCCTCGAGCCGCACGCCCGAGCGGTCGGAGCGCGGCGACACCCGCCACCCGTCGTGCAGGAGCGCGCGCCAGGACTCCTCGGCGAACCACTCGCGGCGCGGCCCGGGCCGCACCTCGAGGGTGACCGTGCCCTCGGGCGGCAGGTCGACGGGGACGACGTCCACGGGCGGGATCGGCGTCGCCGGCTCAGGGCCGATCGGGAGGACCGCGTCCTCGGCGAGCGGCTCCGGACCGAGGGCGGCGAGAGTGTCGCGCGAGCGGGAGCCCAGCACGGATGGGACGTCGACACCACCGCGCACGGCGAGGTAGTAGCGGATGCCGTGCTCGGCCGCGGGGAACACGATCCGCTCCCCCGCGCCCAGCAGAGTGGCGGTGTTCGGCTCGACCAAGCGGTCGCCTGCCGTGACCGCGCCCCGGGCCCCCGCGACCGCGAACCACAGCGGGTCGTCCGTCTGGAACTCAGCGCCGCCGAGCAGGATCTCGAGGCCGGCGGCATCCGCGTCGTTGCCGACGAGCCGGTTGGCGAGGGCCAGCGCCGCGCGGTCCATGGCCCCGGCCGAACCCATTCCAAGGAATCCGAGGCCCGGACGGCCCCGATCCTGCACGAGTGTGAGCGGTCCGGTCCGGATCACCTTGAGACGGGTCACTGCTCGACCACCTCGAAGCGGACGATCGTGCCGGGTGCGAGGAGGGATGGCGGCTCGCGTTCGACGTCCCAGAGCACGGCGTCGGTCGTGCCGATGAGCTGCCAGCCGCCGGGCGACGAGCGCGGATAGATGCCAGTGAACTCCCCCGCGAGACCTACTGAGCCGGCGGGCACGGACTCGCGCGAGGTCGCGCGGCGGGGCACCGCCAGGTCGATGCCCGCAGGGCCATCGCCCGCGAGGTAGGCGAACCCCGGGGCGAAGCCGATGAAGGCGCAGCGCCACTCGGCGAGCGAGTGCCGGGACACGAGCTCGGCCGAAGTCATGCCGAGCAATTCGGCCGTCGTGGCGAGGTCGGGGCCGTCGTAGCAGACCGGGATCGTGACGAGCGGGGCGGTCTCCGCGACTCTGGCACCCGCGGGCACGCTTCGCGCCCAGTCCTCGGCGCCGCGCAGGGAGAGCCGGGCAGGATCGATGCGCACGAGCACGGTGCGCGCCGCGGGCACGAGCTCGAGCACGCCGGACGGCCGGGCTGCGTCGAGCGCGCGGAAGGCTCCCGTGGTCTGCTCGAGGTCGTCGAACTCGGCGAGGATCGCGCGATCGCCGAAGGGCAGGATGTTCATCGAAGCTCGCTCATGCGAACGCCCGCAGCCCAACCCCGGCCGCCGCAAGCCGGTCCCGCACGGCGGCGGCCATCGCTACGGCGTCGGGCGTGTCGCCGTGCACGCAGAGCGAGTCGAGCTCGACGCGGAGCACGGTGCCGTCGAGAGCGACCACGGTGCCGTCGACCGCCATCCGGACCGCACGGTCGGCCGCCACGAGGGGGTCGGCGATGACGGAGCCTTCGATCGAACGGGGCGCGAGCGTGCCGTCGGGCAGGTAGGCGCGGTCGGCGAAGGCTTCGCGGAAGAACCCGACGCCGTGACGGTCGGCCGCGGAGTGGATCGCGCTGTCGGCGAGGCCGAGGAGCGGGAGGCCGGCGTCGCGGGAGGCGAGGGCCACGGCATCCGCCTGCACGGGGTCGAGGACGATGCGGTTGTAGAGGGCGCCGTGCGGCTTGACGTAGCACGGGCGCGTGCCGGCGGAGGTCGCGATCGCGGCGAGCGCCTCGACCTGGCGGAGGATCTCGTCGCGCAGCTCGCCGGCGTCGAGCTCCTGGTCTCGGCGGCCGAATCCCTCCCGGTCGGGATATGACGGATGCGCCCCGAGGCTCACCCCGTGCTCGATCGCGAGCGCGACGCAGGCCCGCATCGAATCCTCGTCGCCCGCGTGACCGCCGCACGCGACGTTCGCGCTCGTGACGAGGCCGAAGATCGCCGCGTCGTCGCCCACCCCCTCGCCGAGGTCGCTGTTGAGGTCGATGGCTGCCACCTCCGAAGACTAGCCAAGATGGACGGGATTGCGGGGACCAGGTCGACGAGTGCCACACTAACTGCATGGTGACTGAACACGCGCTGCTGTCCGTGGCCCCCGGGAGAGAAGACGACTTCGAGCTGGCCTTCGCCGAGGCCCGGGGCATCATCGCGGCGGCGGAGGGATGCCGCAGTGTGTCGCTGTCGCGGTCGGTCGAGTCTCCGAGCAGCTACCTCCTGCTCGTCGAGTGGGAGAGCATCGAGGCCCACATGGTCGGGTTCCGGGAGTCCGAGGCATACCAGCGGTGGCGCGCGCTCCTGCATCACTTCTACGAGCCCATGCCGGTCGTCGAGCACTTCGAGGTCGTCAGCCCAGGATCGCGCTGATCTCCCGGCACAGCGCTCCGACATCCACCGTCGCGTCGGTGTCGACGGCGATCACCGGGAAGTCGGAGATGGGGCGAGCATCCTGCGCCAGCCGTTCCCATTCGGCCCCTCGGGTCTCGTCCTCGTGAGCCGGATGCCGT
>JBIQHP010000097.1:0-1414 GCA_044508495.1 Clavibacter sp. | reverse complement strand
GGATGCCGTTGACGAAGACTGCCTTCTTGTCGCCGCCGCGCTTTTCGGCGCCGCGGCCGACATCCTTCGCTGTCACAGGGGCAGCCTAGCCAGCATCCGCGCCGTCATCGTTGGGAACCCAGCGCAGCAGGTCGCCCGGCTGGCAGTCGAGCGCCCGGCAGATCGCGTCGAGCGTCGTCGCCGTGAGCAGCAGGCCGCGCATGACGAGCACGAAGAGGACGAGGGCGACGCGAAGGACGAGGATCGTCATATGTGTATCGATTATCGATAGTTAGCTATCGGTTGCCAATGTGGTTTCCGGGCGGCCTTCGCGAGTTTCCCGCAATAGATTTAGTAGATATCTACTAGAGAACTTATCCACAGATTCGCCTAATCATAGCAACTATGTCCTTCCTCCTTGGTAGAATCTTCTTATGAGCTTCCCTACCGCCATCCTCGATTCGCCGGTGACGTCCGCCGTTGAATCGACGCTGGCGGATGCGCTCAGGAGCTTCGCGCTCCGGCTCGCCGAGGCGGTCCCACCGCACCGGCTCTATGCACTCGGGGATGACACCCTGCTCGACACGACGGCGGCGATCGAGCATCTCGGGCGCTACGTCGACGCGCTGCGCATCGAGGCGGCCGGCGAGATCGCCGACCGGTCCCGCGGTGTGGTGCACCCGTCCGACGGGCTTGCTGCGAGGAAGGGCTGCCGCAACGCGGTCGAGCTCATCGAACGCATCACCCGGGTCTCGGGCAGCACCGCCAGCCGGCGCATCAAGCTCGGCAAGGAGACTCGTGCCTGCGGGCCGTCGCACTCCTTCCCGGCCCAGTTCCCTGTCGTCGCGGATGCGCTCGAGTCGGGTCTCCTCGGCACGGATGCGGCGGCGGCGATCATCGCCGGCATCGGCCCGGCGCTCCGGCACGGCAGCATCGCCGGCATCAAGGCGGCGGAGGAAGAGCTCGTCGCCGCAGCGATCGGCACGAGCTCGCTCGTGCCGACGGCGTGCACCGCCGACGAGGTCCGCCAGCAGGCGATGGTCTGGCAGGCGTATCTCGATCCGGACGGCATGGAGCCGGTCGAGCGGCGCGCCTGGAAGGGCCGCGGGTTCGAGGCCGGCGTTCTGAGCGACGGTCTCGTGCGCGGTCGCTACGCCTTCATGCCGGAGGTCGCCGCGAAGCTCAACCGCGTCTTCGACGCGTTCATGTCACCTCGCGCCACGACCGAGTTCCGCACGGCCGAAGAGCAGGCGGAGATCGATCGCGAGGCCGACCCGCGCAGCCGCGACCAGCAGCGGCACGACGTGATCGCCTCCATGGTCGACCACTACGCGCGCAGCGACGAGCCTCCGAGGATCGGCGGGGCCGCTCCGACCGTGCTCGTGACGGTACGCTGAAGACCTCGACTGCAATGCGGGTCGCGGCTACATCGACG
>JBIQHP010000096.1:4599-8091 GCA_044508495.1 Clavibacter sp. | reverse complement strand
CGGTGCCGAGGTAGTACATCGCCGTCGGGCGCACCATGAGCAGCCAGGTGAGCGGGTTCGCCTGATAGCCGTGGGGCTGGTGCTCGCCGACGTGGTAGGCGTAGGCACTCGCCTGGTAGTGCCAGAAGCTCTGGAGGTCGAGGGGGACCCAGGCGAGAGCGCCCCGCCAGGCGTTGCCCGCCTGCTCGGCCCAGTGCCGGTAATAGCCGCCGTCGGTCGCGAACCAGCCGGTCCAGGTCACGAGGTAGGCCGCGAGGGCGATCGGAACCATGAGCAGGAAGGTCGCCGGGGCCTGCTTGAGCACGACCCCGCTCCCGAAGAAGGTCACGCCGGCCCGCCGCCGCGCGAGCGCGTCGACGACGAGCGTGTAGAGGGCGAACGCAGCGAGGTAGTAGAGGCCGTTCCACTTGACGGCCGAGGCCAGCCCGAAGGCGAGCCCCGCGGCCAGGAGCCAGGGCCGCCACCAGAGCGCCGGTCCCCAGTCGATCGTGCGGCCGTGCTCCTCGCGTCGGGAGACCCATCGCGCGAGGCGTCGCGCGCTGTGCCCGCGATCGAGAAGGACCGCCCCGAAGCCGAGCAGCACGAAGAGCGTGAGAATGCCGTCGAGCAGCGCGACGCGCGACATGACGATCGCATTGCCGTCGATCGCGAGGAGGCCGCCGGCGATCGTCGCGAGCAGGGTCGAGCGGAACAGGCCCTTCGCGACGACCATGACGAGCACGACGAGCAGAATGCCGACCACGGCCGTGCCGATGCGCCAGCTGACGGCGTCCTGGGCGCCGAAGATCGCGAGCCCGAGGGCGATGACCCACTTGCCGAGCGGCGGGTGGACGACGTAGGAGCCGGCGTCGAGGTAGCCGTCGACGGCGCCCGCGTTGAAGGATGCGTTGGCCTCGGCCGGCCACTGGGACTCGTAGCCGAGGTGCAGCAGGGTCCAGGCGTCCTTGACGTAATAAGTCTCGTCGAACACGAGGGAGTGCGGATGGCCGAGGTTCCAGAGCCGCAGGACCGCGGCGAGCGCAGTGACCGCGAGCGGGCCGCCCCAGGCCCAGGCGAGCCGCCGCGCTGGTGTCGCCAGCATCCGCCCCCACCACTCGTCGAGGCGCGAGCCCCGCGGCTCGGCGGGACCGCGCATCGAGACCGTCGCGGCCGCGACGACCTCGTCGAAATCGCGATCACCGGTCACCCCGCCATGTTAGCCAAGGGATGCGTCTTCGTTCGGTGCGAAGATGGGGCGTGATCATCCTCGCGGCGACGCCCATCGGCAACCTCGGCGATGCGTCGCGGCGGCTCGTCGAGGCGCTCGAGAACGCCGAGGTCATCGCCGCGGAGGACACCAGGACGACCGTGCATCTCCTGCGCGCGCTCGGCGTCGCGAACCGTCCCCGGCTCCTGGCCCTCCACGAGCACAACGAGGTCGAGAGGGCCGCCGAGGTCGTCGAGCTCGCGCGCGAGACGGATGTCCTCGTGCTGACGGATGCTGGCATGCCGGCCATCAGCGATCCCGGCTTCCCCCTCGTCGCCGCGGCGGCCGAGGCGGGGGTCACGGTCACCGCGATCCCGGGGCCGAGCGCGGTGCTCACGGCGCTCGCCGTCTCGGGGCTCCCCACCGACCGTTTCGCCTTCGAGGGCTTCGTCCCGCGCAAAGGCCGCGTCCCGTATTTCTCCGCGCTCGCGCGCGAGGAGCGCACGATGGTCTTCTTCGAGTCGCCGAACCGGCTCGCCGAGTCCCTCGCCGACCTCGCTACCGCCCTGGGCGCGGACCGCCGGGTCGTCGTCGCGCGCGAGCTCACCAAGCTGCACGAGGAGGTCCGCAGGGGCACCGCGTCCGAGCTCGCCGCCTGGGCGGCATCCGGGGTCAGGGGCGAGATCTGCGTCGTCGTGGCCGGGGCCGAGCCGGCCTCGGCCTCCCTCGAGGGGGGCATCGACCAGGTGCGGGCGCTCGTCGCCGCGGGCGCAAGCCTCAAGGACGCCGCCGCCGAGGTCGCCGAGGCGACCGGGCTCGGCCGTCGCGACCTCTACCAGGGCGCGCTCGACCGACGGTAACAGCCGCAGCGCCCGGAATAGGATGGTGCGCATGGCCGCGGACCGCTCCTTCTACATCGCGACGCCGATCTTCTACGTGAACGACGTGCCGCACATCGGCCACGCCTACACCGAGGTCGCCGCCGACGTGCTCGCGCGCTGGCACCGCCAGGCCGGCGACGACACCTGGCTGCTCACCGGCACCGACGAGCACGGCGAGAAGATCCTGCGCACGGCCGTCGCGAACGACAGCACGCCGCAGGCCTGGGTCGACGAGCTCGTCGAGTCGGCGTGGAAGCCGCTGCTCGAGACGATCGACATCGCCAACGACGACTTCATCCGCACGACGGATGCGCGGCACGAGCACGGGGTCACCCTCTTCCTGCAGAAGCTCTACGACGACGGCTACATCTACTCGGGCGAGTTCGAGGGGCACTATTGCGTGGGCTGCGAGGAGTACAAGCAGCCGAGCGAGCTCGTGCCGGGCGCGGGCGAGTACGAGGGCCAGTTCGTGTGCGCCATCCATTCGAAGCCGGTCGAGATCCTCAAGGAGACCAACTACTTCTTCCGCATGAGCGACTTCGAGCAGAGGCTGCTCGACCTGTACGCCGACCGGCCCGACTTCGTGCAGCCGGAGAGCGTGCGCAACGAGATCGTGCAGTTCGTGAGGCAGGGGCTGCGCGACCTGTCGATCTCCCGCTCGAGCTTCGACTGGGGCATCAAGATCCCCTGGGATCACGACCACGTGGTCTATGTGTGGTTCGAGGCGCTGCTCAACTACGTGACCGCGATCGGCTACGGCACCGACCAGGTCGAGTTCGACCGCCGCTGGCCGGCCGTGCAGCTCGTCGGCAAGGACATCGCTCGATTCCACGCCGTCATCTGGCCGGCCATGCTCATGGCCGCAGGTGTCGAAGTGCCTCGGCAGGTCTTCGGCCACGGCTGGCTGCTCGTCGGGGGCGAGAAGATGTCCAAGTCGAAGCTCACCGGCATCGCGCCGAACGAGATCACCGACACCTTCGGCTCGGACGCCTTCCGCTTCTACTTCCTGAGCGCGATCGACTTCGGGCAGGACGGCTCGTTCAGCTGGGAGGACCTCTCCGCCCGCTACCACTCCGAGCTCGCCAACGGCTTCGGCAACCTCGCCTCGCGCGCGATCGCCATGATCGGCAAGTACTTCGACGGGCTCGTGCCGGCGCCGAGCGGGTACACCGACGAGGATCTCGCCATCCAGCGCGCGGTCGCGGCGGCGGCGAAGGATGCGGACGCCGCCATCGACCGGCTCGCGATCGACGAGGCCATCGAGGCGATCTGGACGGTCGTCGACGACCTCAACGGCTACATCACGGTGCAGGAGCCCTGGGTGCTCGCGAAGGCGGATGCCGACCGCGAGCGGCTGGGCACCGTGCTCTACACCGTGGCCGAGGGGCTGCGCGCGCTCGCGGTGCTGCTCGCGCCGGTCATGCC
>JBIQHP010000096.1:0-4499 GCA_044508495.1 Clavibacter sp. | reverse complement strand
AATGAGGCGCCGAACTACGAGGCCGCCGGAACGCTGGATGCCGCCCTCGCCGAGATCGATACGCTCGCCGCCCGGCCGCGCGTGAGGGCCATCGGCGAGACCGGGCTCGACTTCTTCCGCACCGACGAGAGCGGCCGGCACGCGCAGTTCCGCTCCTTCGAGGCGCACATCGCGATCGCGAAGAAGCACGACCTCGCGATGCAGATCCACGACCGTGACGCGCACGAGGAGGTCGTCGCGACCCTGCTGCGGGTGGGAGCCCCCGACCGCACGGTGTTCCACTGCTTCTCCGGCGACGCCGACATGGCGAGGCTGTGCGCCGACCACGGCTGGTACCTCTCCTTCGCCGGCACCGTGACCTTCAAGAACGCCGGCAACCTGCGCGAGGCGCTCGCGGCCATCCCGCGCGACCGCATCCTCGTCGAGACGGATGCGCCCTTCCTCACGCCGACCCCCTTCCGCGGGCGGCCGAACTCCCCGTACCTCATCCCGCACACCCTGCGCGCGATGGCCGACCACCTCGGCACCGACGTCACCATGCTCGCGGCCCAGATCTCCTCGAACACCGAGCTCGTCTACGGCTCCTGGGACGCCGAGCCCGTCGATCGCCCGCTCTGACCGATGGGGGCGACGGACGGATACCTGGGGCCGGCGGAGATCCGCGACCTCGCCGAGCTGCTCGACCTTCAGCCGACCAAGAGGCTCGGCCAGAACTTCGTCGTCGACGCCAACACGGTCCGGCGCATCGTCGCGACCGCGGGGGTCACGGATGCCGACACGGTCCTCGAGATCGGCCCCGGCCTCGGCTCGCTCACGCTCGGCCTCCTCGCGGCCGGCGCCTCCGTGGTCGCCGTCGAGATCGACCGCCGGCTCGCGGGGCAGTTGCCGAAGACGGTCGAACTGCTGCGGCCCGGCTCCCCGCTCGCCGTCGTCACAGCCGACGCGATGACGATCGCCGAGCTTCCGGGTGAACCGGGGGCCCTCGTCGCCAACCTGCCGTACAACATCTCGGTGCCGGTCATCCTGCACCTGCTCGAGCACTTCCCGTCGCTGCGCCGGGGCCTCGTCATGGTGCAGGCCGAGGTCGGGCAGCGCCTCGCCGCCCCGCCAGGATCGAAGGTCTACGGGAGCCCGAGCGCGAAGGCCGCCTGGTACGGGCAGTGGCGTGCCGCAGGCCAGGTGAGCCGTCAGGTGTTCTGGCCGGTGCCCAACGTCGACTCGATCCTCGTCGGATTCGAGCGCCGCACGACACCGCTCGGCACCGAGGCGGAGCGCGTGGCCACCTTCCCGATCGTCGACGCGGCGTTCGGCCAGCGTCGCAAGATGCTGCGCCAGGCGCTCGCCGGGCTCCTGGGGGTCGGCGCATCCGAGAGGCTCGAGCGCGCGGGTGTCGACCCGACCGCGCGCGGGGAGCAGCTCTCGATCGACGACTTCCTCGCGATCGCCCGCGCCGGCTAGCGTTGCCGCCTCGTCCTGTGAAGCACGGGCATGTCGTGCGACTAGGTTAGGACAATGACCACCGAGGCGGGCAGGGTGGTGCACGCGAGGGCACCGGGGAAGATCAACGTGTTCCTCGGGGTCGGCTCGCTCGGCGACGACGGCTACCACGAGATCGCGACCGCCTACCAGGCTGTGTCGCTCTACGAGGACGTGCGGGCCACCGACGCCCCGGACTTCTCGGTCGAGTTCACCGGGGCCGTCGACCTCTCCGAGCTCGAGACCGACGGCTCCAATCTCGCGATCCGGGCGGCGACGCTCCTCGCCCGCACGACCGGCTACCGGCGCGGGGTGCACCTCGAGATCGAGAAGAACGTACCGGTCGCGGGCGGCATGGGGGGTGGGTCGGCGGATGCCGCGGCGACCCTTCTCGCCTGCGACGCCCTGTGGGGAACCGACCTCGCCCGCGAGGAGCTCCTCGAACTGGCGGCGACGCTCGGGGCGGATGTGCCCTTCGCCTTCCTGGGCGGCACCGCGATCGGCACCGGCCGCGGCGACCAGTTGAGCCCCGCGCTCGCCAAGGGGCAGTTCCAGTGGGTGCTCGCGCTCGCCGACTTCGGCCTGAGCACGCCCGAGGTCTACCGGGAGCTCGACCGGCATCGGGAGCGTCACGCGCTCGACATCTTCCCCGCCGAGGCGCAGCCGCGCGTCGACGCGAACGTGTTGCAGGCGCTGCGGGCGGGCGATCCGCACATGCTCGCGGAGAGCCTCCACAACGACCTGCAGGCTCCGGCCCTGCACCTCGAGCCGCGGCTCGCCGAGGTCATCGAGCTCGGGGAGGAGAACGGCGCGCTCGCCGGGATCGTCTCGGGCTCCGGCCCGACGATCGCGTTCCTCGCCGCGGACCTCGATGCCGCGCTCGAGCTGCAGATCGCGCTCTCGGCCGGCCGTCACACGGTCGTGCGGGCGACCGGGCCTGTGCACGGCGCCCGCATCCTCGGGGAGTAGCGTCCTCCCCCCCGACACCTTCTTGACTCGGGTCAAATTGCGGGTGCTGGGAGCCGTAGACCCGCAATTTGACCCGAGTCGACGAAGGGTGCGGGCAAGGCTGTGGACGGTTTCCGCGGCGAGGTCGCCTGAGGGTGCAGAATCCCGGCATGTCCAGGCGCGCTCCCCTTCCGGATGCGCTGCTCGACGCGCCCTTCGCGGTCGGCGAGGCGAGAGAGCTGGGGGTGCCGGCCTCGCGCCTGCGGGCATCCGACCTGGAGACGCCGTTCCACGGAGTCCGGCGGCGATCGTCGACGCCGCTCGCGGACCCGGACACCGACGACGAGAAGGCGCAGCGCCGATTCGACGAGCTCGTGCGGGACTGCGCATCCTTCGAGCGCCGCGAGGGGCGCCCGGTCGTCTTCAGCCACGTCAGCGCTGCACGGCTGTTCCGGATGCCGCTGCCGTGGCGCCTCGAGACGCGCCGGCTCCTCGACGTCGCGGCTCTCACACCGGACCACGCCCCGCAAGGCGCCGGGATCATCGGACACCGGCTGACCGGCGGCAGCTTTGCCGTCACCACGGTGGCAGGCTTCGCCGTGCCGATGCCGCTCAGGGTCTGGGTCCAGCTCGCTCCGCTCCTCTCGGTCGACGAACTGGTCGTCGTCGGCGACGGCCTGGTCCGCCGGAAGTCGCCCTTCACGACGCTCGAGGAACTGCTCGAGACCGCCGCCCGGCTGCGCAGGGTGCGTGGCGTGAAGAAGCTGCGCGCCGCCGCGACCTGCGTGCGGAGCGGCACCGACTCGCCCGCGGAGACCCGCATGCGGCTCGCCCTCATCCGGGGCGGGCTCCCCGAGCCGGTGATCGGCTACGAGGTGCTCGATCGCGACGGGTACTTCGTCGGCACGCCCGATCTCGCCTACGTCGTGCAACGGGTCGCACTCGACTATGAGGGCGATGTCCATCGCGTCGATCGGCAGACGTTCCAGGACGACATCGAACGACGCGAGCGGTTCCAGGATGCCGGCTGGCGGCACATCCGGGTGACCCGCGACCATCTGCGATGGCCGCACACGCTCGTCGACAGGGTCGGTTTCGCCCTCGCCCTTCGTTGACTCGGGCCATTCTGCGGGTTCTACTGGTGCGGAACCCGCAGAATGGCCCGAGTCAACGAAGGGGCCGCAGAAGAGCGCGGCCCCGGTAGCCTTGGAGGCGATGGCCCACCTTCTCGGCGCCGAGGCGCTGCACCTCGAGTACCCCACGCGCGTCATCTTCGACTCCGTCACCGTCGGGCTGAACGACGGCGACCGCATCGGCGTCGTGGGGCGCAACGGCGACGGCAAGTCCAGCCTCCTGCGGCTGCTCGCCGGCCGCCTCGAACCGCATGCCGGCCGCGTCACGCGCCGGGGTGGCATCCGTCTCGGGATGCTCGACCAGGCCGACGAGCTGCACAGCGAGCGCAGCGTGCACGAGGTCGTCATCGGGGACATCGACGAGCACGTCTGGGCGGGCGATCCGAGGGTGCGCGACGTCATCGCCGGGCTCATCGCCGACATCCCCTGGGAGGCCCGGGTCGACGACCTCTCCGGCGGGCAACGGCGTCGCGTCGCTCTCGCGGCGCTGCTCATCGGGGACTGGGACGTCATCTTCCTCGACGAGCCGACCAACCACCTCGACGTCGAGGGCATCGCCTGGCTCGCGAAGCACCTCAAAGGACGCTGGCCGCAGAACTCCGGCGCGCTCGTGACCGTGACCCACGACCGCTGGTTCCTCGACGAGATCTGCACCGCGACCTGGGAGGTGCACGACCGGCTCATCGAGCCCTTCGAGGGCGGCTACGCGGCCTACGTGCTGCAGCGTGTCGAGCGCGACCGGATGGCGGCGGCGAGCGAGTCGAAGCGCCAGAACCTCCTGCGTAAGGAGCTGGCCTGGCTGCGGCGCGGGGCGCCGGCGCGCACGAGCAAGCCCAAGTTCCGCATCGACGCCGCGAACGCCCTCATCGAGAACGAGCCGCCCGCCCGGGACAGCGTCTCCCTCGCGCAGATGGCGATGCAGCGGCTCGGCAAGGATGTCGT
>JBIQHP010000095.1:0-8112 GCA_044508495.1 Clavibacter sp. | reverse complement strand
GCGCCCGTGCCGCCGTCGTGGCCGGAGACGAGCACGACATCCGCGAGGGCCTTGGCGACCCCCGCCGCGACGGCGCCGATCCCCGACTGGCTCACGAGCTTGACGTGGATGCGGGCATCCGGGTTGGCGCGCTTGAGGTCGAAGATAAGCTGCTTGAGGTCCTCGATCGAGTAGATGTCGTGGTGCGGCGGAGGGCTGATGAGCCCCACGCCGGCCGTCGCGTGGCGGGTGCGCGCGATCCAGGGGTAGACCTTCGACGGCGGCAGCTGCCCGCCCTCCCCCGGCTTGGCGCCCTGCGCCATCTTGATCTGGATGTCCGTGGCGTTCGTGAGGTAGAGGCTCGTGACACCGAACCGCGCCGAGGCCACCTGCTTGATGGCGCTGCGCCGCTCGGGGTCGAGCAGGCGTTCGACCGTCTCCCCGCCCTCACCGGTGTTGCTGCGCGCGCCGAGCCGGTTCATGGCGATCGCGAGCGTCGTGTGCGCCTCCTCGCTGATCGAGCCGTAGCTCATGGCGCCCGTGGAGAACCGCTTCACGATCGAGGAGACCGGCTCGACCTCGGCGATCGGCACGGGAGGTCGCATGCCCTCCCGCAGTCCGAACAGCCCGCGCAGCGTCATGAGGCTGTTCGCCTGGTCGTCGACGAGTCTCGTGTACTCGCGGAAGAGGTCATAGCGGCGGGTACGGGTCGAGTGCTGCAACCGGAAGACCGTCTCCGGGTTGAAGAGGTGCGGGGGGCCGCCGCGGCGCCACTGGTACTCGCCGCCCGTCGCGAGACGCTCGTGCGCCGTGCTCGCGGCCTCGTCCGGGTAGGCACTGCGATGCCGGGAGAGGTTCTCCGCGGCGATCACGTCGAGCCCGACGCCCCCCAGCCGGCTCGTCGTGCCGGTGAAGTACTCGTCGACGAAGGCCTGATCGAGCCCGATCGCCTCGAAGGCCTGGGCGCCCGCATAGGAGGAGACGACCGAGATCCCCATCTTCGACATGGTCTTGAGCACCCCCTTGCCGAGCGCCTTGATGATGTTCGCGACCGCCTTCTCGGCGGTGACATCCGTGAGCACACCGCTGCGGACGAGCTCCTCGGCCGTCTCCATGGCGAGGTAGGGGTTGATCGCGGAGGCGCCGTAGCTGACGAGGAGGGCGATATGGTGCACCTCCCGCACGTCGCCGGCCTCGACGATGATGCCGACCTTGAGCCGGTTCTCCCGGCGGATGAGGTGGTGGTGGATCGTCGAGAGCATGAGCAGGGACGGGATCGGCGCGAGGTCCTTGTTCGAGTCGCGATCGGAGAGCACGAGATACTTCGCCCCGTGCTCGATCGCGTCGTCGACCTCGTCGCACATCGCGGCGAGCCGGTCGGCGAGGGCGCTCGGCCCCTCGTCGAAGCGGTACAGCCCGCGGATGGTCGTCGTGGTCCGGCTGCCGGGGGACGCGTCGATGTGCTGGATCTTCGCGAGCTCGTCGTTGTCGATGACCGGGAAGTCGAGCACGATCTGGTACGCGTGCTCCGGCGTCGCGTCGAGGAGGTTGAGCTCCGGGCCGAGCGCGAGCTTCATCGAGGTCACGACCTCCTCGCGGATGCTGTCGAGCGGCGGGTTCGTGACCTGCGCGAACTGCTGGGTGAAGTAGTCGAAGAGCAACCTCGGCCGGTCGGAGAGCACCGCGATGGGCGCATCGGTCCCCATGGCCCCGATCGGCTCTGCCCCCGTGCTCGCCATGGGCGCCACGAGGACCCTGACCTCCTCCTCGGTGTAGCCGAAGGTGCGCTGGCGGCGGGTGACCGAGGCAGGCGTGTGGACGATGTGCTCGCGCTCGGGAAGGTCCCTGAGGTTGATGCGGCCCTTCTCGAGCCACTGCCCCCAGGGCTTCTGCGCGGCGAGCGAGTCCTTGATCTCGTCGTCCTCGATGATCCTGCCCGCCTCGGTGTCGACGAGGAACATCTTCCCCGGGCGCAGCCGCCCCTTGCGGACGACCCGGCTCGGCTCGAACTCGAGCACGCCGATCTCGCTCGCGAGCACGACGAGGCCGTCCTCCGTCACGAGGAAGCGGCCGGGGCGCAGCCCGTTGCGGTCGAGCGTCGCGCCGACGAGCGTCCCGTCGGTGAAGACCATCGCCGCCGGGCCGTCCCAGGGCTCCATGAGCACCGAGTGGTACTCGTAGAAGGCGCGGCGCGCCTCGGCGAGATCGGGCTGGTTCTCGTAGGCCTCGGGGATCATCATCATGACGGCGTGCGGCAGGGAGCGCCCGGTGAGGGTGAGCAGTTCGAGCACCTCGTCGAAGGAGGCCGAGTCGCTCGCTCCGGGGGTCACGATCGGCAGGAGCGGCCGGATGTCGCCGAGCAGCTCGGAGGCGAGCTGCGACTGGCGGGCGCGCATCCAGTTGCGGTTGCCCTGCACCGTGTTGATCTCGCCGTTGTGGGCGAGCATCCGGAAGGGCTGGGCGAGCGGCCAGGACGGGAAGGTGTTGGTCGAGTAGCGGGAGTGCACGAGCGCGAGCCGGGAGGCGAAGCGCTCGTCCGAGAGATCGGGGTAGAACGGCTCGAGCTGGAGCGTGGTGACCATGCCCTTGTAGACGAGGGTGCGGCAGGAGAGCGAGGGGAAGTAGACCTCGAGCTCGCGCTCGGCGCGCTTGCGGAACCGGAACGCCAGGCGATCGAGCGCCAGCCCCGAGGGGCTCCCCTCCGCGGGGCCTGAACCGCTCAGGAACACCTGCTCGATGTGCGGCATGGCCTCGCGGGCCAGGGCGCCCAACTGCTCCTCGCGCACCGGCACCGTGCGCCAGCCGAGGAGCTCCAGCCGCTCGGAGCCGGCGAGCTCGGCGAGCTGCCGCTTGACCTCCTCGCGCTCGGCCGCGTCGACGGGCAGGAACGCCGCGCCGACGAGGTAGTGCCCGGGGGTGGGAAGCTCGAGGTCCGTGACGGCCCGCAGGAAGGCGTCCGGGACCTGGGTCATGATGCCGGCGCCGTCGCCCGTGCCGGCGTCGGAGCCGATCGCGCCGCGGTGCTCCATGTTCCGCAGCGCCGTGAGCGCGAGGTCGATGATGTCGTGCCCCGCCGTCCCCCGCAGCGTCGCGACCATGGCGAGGCCGCAGGCGTCCTTGTCGAAGGAGGGGTCGTACAGCCCGGCGCGCGCGGGCGCCGCGCTGAAGCGCGCGTGCGGTGGCTTCGGGACCATGGCGGTGTCCTCACGGATGATCGAGGGACGACTCTGGCCCGTGAACGCTCGCGCCGGCCGGGGGCCGTGGATGGGTGCGCTGGAGCTACGACTTGGCTCGGCCGCTTATGGCAGCCTTGGTGCCCTTCGTCTCTGCGGACCTGGAGGGTTCTGGTGAGATCGAGCCGTCATTGCCTTCGAAATCTGAGTCCGAGTAAACGTCTTCAGAGTGTACAACAGCATCCGGCGACCACTCGCGACCCGGCGCGTAGGGGCTCGGCTCGATCCCCGGATGCCGGCGCGACTGCACGACGATGATGACGAGCCCGACGAGGATGGCGCCGAACGCCGCCCAGACGTTCGTGCGGATCCCGAAGAAGATCTCGCTCGGATCGATGCGGATCGACTCGAAGAAGCTACGGCCCACGCCGTACCAGATGAGATAGAGGCCGAGGAGCTTGCCCCATTGCAGGCGGTAGGCGCCCGGCCTCGGCATCCTGACGTCCACGTCGACGAAGGGGATCGTCGCCTTCTCCAGGCGCCACTTCCGCTCGAGGAAGAGCAGCACCCCGACGCCGAGGAGGTTCCAGACGATCTCGTAGAGGAAGGTCGGATGGAACAGGGTGCCCGCGGGGAGTCCCGCCGGGAACGCCGGGTTCGTCGCCTCGATCTCGAGCCCCCACGGGAGGTCGGTCGGGAGCCCGTAGAGCTCGTGGTTGAAGTAGTTGCCGAGCCGGCCGAAGGCCTGCGCGAGCAGGAGGCTCGGGGCGAGGGCGTCGGCGAAGCTCCAGAACCGCACGCCCGAGAGCCGGCATCCGATGTAGACGCCCACCGCGCCGAGCAGGAGCGCTCCGAAGATCGCCATGCCGCCTTCCCAGATGTAGAGCGTCTTGAGCAGGTCCTTGCCGGGGCCGAAGTAGTCGTCGGGGTGCGTCACGACGTGGAAGATCCGGCCGCCGATGATGCCGAAGGGCACGGCCCACAGGGCGATGTCGAGCACGAGCCCGGCATCCGCGCCGCGCTGCCGGAGACGGTACCCGGTGAGGATCGTCGCGGCGATGATGCCGGCGAGGATGCACAGGGCGTAGGCGTGGATGTTGAGCTGGTAGTCGGCGGGCAGCCCGAGCCAGGAGAACCACTCGCCGATCGGGATCCGCCACACCTGCCACGCGTAGTCGGGACTGGGGATGCTCATCGGAAGCAGTGACGCGGACACGTTCCTGTGCGGCCTTTCGTGGGGGGCGGTGAAAACGCTAGTTCAGCCTAGTACCGTGCGCCAGCGCGGATGCCGTGCGGGCGAGCCCGGGAACCCCGCCGCCGCCGAGTGCGCTCACGAGGGCCGAGCCGACGATCGCGCCGTCCGCGTAGCCGAGCACCTCGCGCACCTGGTCGGCGCTCGAGATCCCGAGACCGACGCAGGCGCGCTCGGCTCCTGCGGCCCTCAGACGTGCGACGAGGGCGCGGGCCGCGCTGTCGACCTCCGCACGGACGCCGGTGATCCCCATGGTCGAGACGGCGTAGACGAATCCGCGGGACTGGCGGGAGATCATCCGGAGGCGTTCCTCGGTCGAGGAGGGCGCGGCGAGGAAGATCCGGTCGAGCCCGGTGCGCTCCGAGGCGCCGAGCCAGGCCTCCGCGTCGTCGGGGATGAGGTCGGGCGTGATGAGTCCGGCTCCGCCTGCGGCCACGAGGTCGTCGGCGAACCGGTCGACGCCGTACTGCAGCACGGGGTTCCAGTAGGTCATGAGCACGACGGGAACCGCTGTCCTGGCAGTGATCGCGCTCACCGCGTCGAAGGCGTGGGCGAGCCGGAACCCTCCCGCGAGGGCCGTCTGCGTCGCCTTCTGGATGACCGGGCCGTCCATGACCGGGTCGGAGTACGGGAGCCCGAGCTCGATGACGTCGACGCCGTTCTCGGCGATCGCGACGGCGGCCTCGATGCTCGTCGCGAGGTCGGGGAAGCCGACCGGGAGATAGCCGATGAGGGCGCCGGAGCCCGCCGCCCTCCGCGCGTCGATCGCCGCCGCGACGCGGCTCGCCGCGCTCACGAACGGTCCAGGATGTCGAACCATGCGGCGGCGGTCTCCATGTCCTTGTCGCCGCGGCCGCTCAGGCTCACGAGGATCGTCGCCTCCGGCCCCAGCTCGCGACCGAGGTCGAGAGTGCCGGCGAGGGCATGCGCCGACTCGATCGCGGGGATGATGCCCTCGGTGCGAGAGAGGAGCCGCAACGCGTCCATGGCCGCGGCATCCGTGATCGGCAGATATTTCGCCCGGCCGAGATCGGCGAGCCAGGCGTGCTCGGGCCCGACCCCGGGGTAGTCGAGTCCCGCCGAGATGGAGTGCGACTCGATCGTCTGGCCGTCCTCGTCCTGGAGGAGGTAGCTGCGGGCGCCGTGGAGCACGCCAGGGCGGCCCTTGGTGATCGTCGCGGCGTGCCGGGGGGTGTCGGCACCGTCTCCCGCGGCCTCGAAGCCGTAGAGCGCGACCGAGGTGTCGTCGAGGAAGGCGTCGAAGATGCCGATCGCGTTCGAGCCGCCGCCCACGCAGGCGGCCACGGCATCCGGGAGCCGGCCGGTCAGCTCGAGCACCTGGGCGCGCGCCTCCTCGCCGATGACCTTCTGGAAGTCGCGCACCATGGCGGGGAAGGGATGCGGGCCGGCGACCGTGCCGAAGACGTAGTTCGTGGTCGCGACGTTCGTGACCCAGTCGCGCATGGCCTCGTTGATGGCGTCCTTGAGGGTTCGCGAGCCCGCCGTCACGGGGACGACCTCGGCGCCGAGCAGCCGCATCCTCGCGACGTTGAGCGCCTGGCGCTCGGTGTCGAGCTCGCCCATGTACACGATGCACTCCATGCCGAGGAGCGCCGCCGCGGTCGCCGTCGCGACCCCGTGCTGTCCTGCGCCGGTCTCGGCGATGACCCGGCTCTTCCCGATCCGCTTCGTGAGCAGGGCCTGCCCGAGCACGTTGTTGATCTTGTGCGAGCCGGTGTGGTTGAGGTCCTCGCGCTTGAGGATGACACGGGCTCCCCCGGCGTGCTCCGCGAAGCGCGGGACTTCGGTGACGATCGACGGCCGTCCGGTGTAGGTCGCATTCAGACGATCGAGCTCGGCGCGGAAGGCCGGGTCGGCCTTGGCCGCCGCATAGGCGACCGTGAGCTCGTCGAGCGCCTCGACGAGCGACTCGGGCACGAACCGGCCGCCGTACTCGCCGAAGTACGGTCCGCTCTCCTCGCGCAGGCTCATCCGGCCTCCACGCCCTCGCCCGCCAGGAACGCCGCAAGGGTCCCGATCGGATCCCCGGTCACGAGCGCTTCGCCGACGAGGACGACGTCCGCTCCGGCGGCACGATAGCGTGCGACATCCTCCGCGGTCCTCACGGCGGACTCGGCGACCCTGATGGTCCCCGCCGGGATGCTGCCGACAAGCCGCGGGAAGATCTCCGGGTCGAGCTCGAAGGTGGAGAGGTCGCGGGCGTTGATCCCGATGACGGCCGCCCCGAGGTCGACGGCACGGGCGACCTCCTCCGCGTCATGGGCCTCGACGAGAGCGGTCATGCCGAGCTGGGTCGTGAGCGCGTAGAGCTCGACGAGCTCCGCCTGGTCGAGGGCCGAGGCCATGAGCAGCACGAGGTCGGCGCCGGCGGCTCGCGCCTCGAGCACCTGATACGGCAGCACGATGAAGTCCTTGCGGAGCACCGGCAGGCTCACCCGTGCGCGTACCGCCTCGAGATCCTCGAGCGAGCCGCCGAACCGGCGGCCCTCGGTCAGCACGCTGATCGCGCTCGCTCCGCCCGCCTCGTAGTCCGCGGCGAGGGAGGCGGCATCCGGGATGTCCGCAAGGGCGCCGCGGGAGGGACTCGCACGCTTGACCTCGGCGATGATCTTGACGCGCTCGCCCGGCGCCAGGGCGCTCAGGACGTCGAGCGCCGGCGCACGATCGAGTGCAGCGCGCTCGACCTCCGCCTGGCCGCGCACGGCACGACGCGCGGAGGCGTCGGCGACGGCCCCCGCGATGAGTTCGGTGAGCACGCGCCTAGTGCGAGCTCTTCGGCTGGTATCGCGGGCCGGCGACGCCGTAGCCGAGCTTCGCGAGGATCCAGCCCACGACGGGCCCGAGGAGGACGAGACCGGCGGCGATCCAGAACATCCACAGCGACTCGAACCAGAACGCGAAGGTGCCGAGCGTGAACCCGACGAGCATGAGGACGACGGCGACCCACGCCGCAGGGGAATGCCCGTGGCCGGGGTCCGAGATGTCTTCGCTGCTCATGTCACTCCTGTGGTTCTCGCGGCCGAAAGAATGCACCCAGTCTAGCGGGAGCCGGGCTCGCCCGAGGTCGGGTCGGCGCCGCCGCTCAGCGCGTCCCAGTCGGAGACCGCGCGGTCCGTGTCCGCGATCGCATCCACGGGCTCGAAGCGCACGGCCTCGAAGCGCACAGCCTGGTACTTGCGCGACGAGCCGGGCCAGGCGCGGCCGGTCAGGGCGATCACGACACCGAGCAGAGCGAGGAGCACGCCCGCCACGAGCGCGACCCACGGCCACGCCGTCGCCGGCACCGTCGCGACGAGCGCGGCGACCGCCTCGTGGCCCTCGATCCCCGTGGCCGCCGTCACGAGCGGCTCGACAGCCGCGACCGGAGCGAGCAGGGCCAGCACCGAGGACAGGGCGATGCAGCCCCCCACGAGCACCTGGAGGAACGCCAGGATGACGCGGAACACCGGCCCCGAGATCGCCAGGGCGCCCATACCCGCGAGCCCGGCCAGGGCGAGCGCGGCGACCGCGGGCGCGGCCACGTCGCCGGCCGCGGAGAGGGGCGGATGCGAGGCCGAGGCGCCGCCGAGCGTCGCCACGAACCACGGCTGCGACCAGGCGAGGAACGCGGCGCCGGAGAAGACCAGGCCGAGCAGGAGGCTGAGCGTCTTGAGCCGGCGCCCGGTGGCCGTCGTCTCCCGCGCCGTC
>JBIQHP010000094.1:3773-8214 GCA_044508495.1 Clavibacter sp. | reverse complement strand
TCTGGTGGCACTTCCGATCCTGGCGGGGCAAGCGCGAGCGGATGCGAAGCTGGCATGCGGATGTCGACCTGCCTCCGGTCCTGCTCCTGCGCCGAACACACGACGCCGATGCGCTTCTCGAGGAACTGCGCGCATCCCGCTGAACCGAACCCCGGCATCCGCACTCAGGCAAGCCTTGCCTGTCTGGAAACTGTCGGCGCACGCGCGTACCGTCGTCGCATGACGAGTTTCGACGAGCTTCTCACCACCCAGATCGGCAACGAGTTCGCCGCGAGCCAGCAGTACATCGCGATCGCGGTGTGGTTCGACAACCGCGACCTGCCGCAGCTGGCCAAGCACTTCTACCGGCAGTCGCTCGAGGAGCGCAACCACGCCATGATGCTCGTGCAGTACCGGCTCGACCGCGATCTCGGCATCACGATCCCCGGCATCGACCCGGTCATCAACGACTTCGCCGACGAGCGCGCGCCCATCGCCCTCGCCCTCGAGCAGGAGAAGCGCGTCACCCAGCAGATCGAGGCGCTCTTCCAGGCCGCCCGCGCCGAGACCGACGCGCTCGGCGAGCAGTTCATGCTCTGGTTCCTCAAGGAGCAGGTCGAGGAGGTCGCCTCGATGTCGACGCTGCTCACGATCATGAACCGCGCCGAGAACCTCTTCGACGTCGAGAACTACCTCGTGCGCGAGAGCGTGGGCGACGGCGGCCTCGACGCGGATGCTCCGGGCGCGGCGGGCGGAGCGCTCTAGCGACCTTGAAGGAGAGCGGCGCCCACACCAACCCGAATGGTGTGGGCGCCTGGTCCGATCCGCGGCACTACTCGCACGCAGGCAACACGGTCGGACAGGGGCCAGCGGCACGTCACCGAGCCCTGGACCTGGGCAGAGAAGTCCTGATCCAGAACCTTCTCCGTGGGGATCTGCTGCACTCGCCCGTCTCATATCCCCCCGGATCCTCATCGACGGGGCGGCGGCGCAACGTGAAAAGTGTAATTCATAACACTCGTTAGCGCAAACATCCGTTATGTTAAAGATATGAGCCGCAAACCGGATCCTGGTCGCAAGCCGGAGTTGCTCGCCCAGATCCTCGATCACCTGCTCGACAAGCCGCTCGCGAGCCTCAGTTTTCGCACGGTCGCGACCGCCCTCGGGGTGAGCACCTTCACGCTCGTCTACCAGTTCGGCACGCGTGCGGAGCTCGTGAGCGACATCGTCGCCGCCATCTCCGCCCGCCAGGCGGACATCGAGGATCGCCTCATCGAGAGCCCCGGAACCCTCGACGCCTACTACGACAACCTCGCCCTCTCCTGGCGCTGGACGCTCGACCCGCGCAACCGCCAGCTGCAGCGACTCGAGTTCGAGGCGAGCATGCTCGAGGCGCTCGACCCCGATACCCACAATTTCAGTCGCGCCCTCTACGCGACCTGGCTGCGCGTCGGGCGCGACGCTCTCGAGTCGTTCGGCCTGAGCCCGGATGACGCGGAGATCGAGGCGCGCATCATGGTCGACGCGTTCTACGGCCTGCAGTACGACCTCGTCGTCAACAACGACGAAGCCCGCTCGACCGCCGCCTTCGAGCGGCTCGTGCAGCATCATCGCGAGCGCGTCGAGGCGCTCGCCGCGCAGCCCGCCTGAGCATCCGCCCTCGCGCGAGGTGCCAGAATCGAGGGATGGCGACCCAGGTCAACCCCCCTCGCGGGATGCGCGACTTCCTCCCCGAGGAGAAGGCGCGGCGCGAACGCGTGCTCTCCGTCATCCGGGACACCTATCGTGCCCACGGCTTCGACGAGATCGAGACGCCGGTCGTCGAGGACAGCGCCCGCCTGCACGCCGGCCTCGGCGGCGACAACGAGAAGCTCGCCTTCGGCATCCTCAAGCGCGGCCTGACCATCGAGGACCTCAAGGCCGCGACCGACCCCCTCGACCTCGCCGATCTGGGCCTGCGCTTCGACCTGACCGTGCCGCTCACCCGCTTCTACGCGACCCACCGCGCGGCGCTGCCGAGCGTCTTCCGGTCGATCCAGATCGGCTCGGTGTGGCGGGCCGAGCGCCCGCAGAAAGGGCGATACCGCCAGTTCGTGCAGTGCGACATCGACGTCATCGGCGACGCGACGGGCCTCGCCGAGGCCGAGCTCGTCGTCGCCTCGCTCGCGACCTTCGATGCTCTCGGGCTCGACGGCGTCGTGATGCGCGTCAACGACCGCCGCATCCTCACCGGCCTGCTCGACCACCTCGGCTTCCCGGCCACCGAGCACGCCTCGGTGCTCGTGACCCTCGACAAGCTCGACAAGGTCGGGCCGGACGGCGTGATCGCCGAACTCGAATCGAACGGGTCGACCCCGGATGCCGTGGCCGCCCTGAGCGCGTTTCTCGGGCGCCCGCAGACCATGGAGTTCAACCCCTACGGCGAGCGGCAGATCCGCAAGGCGCTGCCCGACGGCTTCGACTCGCCGGCCGTCGCCGACCTCGTGGCGCTCGGCGAGCATGTTGCCGGGGCTCTTGGCGCGGGGGCCCGGGCTGCCGGCTCGGGCGTGGCCGACTCGGCGAGCGGGCTCCCGCTCGTCTTCGACCCCTTCCTCGTGCGCGGCATGGGCTACTACACGGGCGCGATCTTCGAGGCCGTGCACCCCTCGGCCGGGTACTCTCTCGGCGGCGGCGGGCGCTACGACGGCATGATCGGGCGGTTCCTGGGCACCGAGGTCCCGGCGACCGGGTTCTCGATCGGATTCGAGCGCATCGTCGACCTCATCGACATCGCCTACGGCGAGTTCGCGGATGCCGTGGTGCTGCTCCACGACGCCGACGCCGACCCCGCGCGGCTCGTCGCGCTCAAGGCCGAGCTCATCGCGCAGGGCCGGCGCGTGCGGCTCGAGCGGGCGCCGCGGAACGTGAAGGCTCTGCTCGACTCGCTCGCGGCATCCGGCTACCGGCAGTTCGCGCACGTCGGCGACGCCGCCACCGCGGCCGACCTCGCTTTCAAGGATCTTGCACCCTCGACGTTGGTTGAGTAGCGCGCTCGCGCGCGTATCGAAACCAGCTCAGACGGTGCCGGGTTTCGATGCGCCGCCTGCGGCGGCTACTCGACCAGCGGAGGAGACGCGGCCCGCATTTCGCGGCGAGTAGGCTTGTCGCGGACATCGAAGCGATACGAAGGAGAACCCCGTGGCATTGATCGAGGCAGTCGGCGCTCGCGAGATCCTGGACTCCCGGGGGAACCCGACCGTCGAGGTCGAGGTACTGCTGGATGATGACACCGTCTCGCGCGCGGCCGTCCCCTCCGGCGCTTCCACCGGCGCCTTCGAGGCCTACGAGCTGCGCGACGGAGACAAGAAGCGCTACGGCGGCAAGGGCGTGCTCAAGGCGGTCGCCGCCGTCGTCGACGTGCTCGGCCCCGCGCTCGAGGGCTACGACGCCGCCGACCAGCGGCTCGTCGACGCCGCCATGATCGAGCTCGACGGCACCGACAACAAGAAGAAGCTCGGCGCGAACGCGATCCTCGGGGTCTCGCTCGCGGTCGCCAAGGCCGCCGCCGACTCCGCCGACCTTCCGCTCTTCCGCTACCTCGGCGGGCCGAACGCCCACACCCTCCCGGTGCCGATGCTCAACGTCATCAACGGCGGCGCGCACGCCGACACGAACGTCGACATCCAGGAGTTCATGATCCTGCCGATCGGCGCCTCGAGCTTCAGCGAGGCGCTGCGCTGGGGCGCGGAGACCTACCACGCGCTCAAGGGCCTCCTGCACTCCAAGAAGCTCAGCACCGGACTCGGCGACGAGGGCGGCTTCGCGCCCGATCTCAAGAGCAACCGCGCCGCCCTCGACCTGCTCGTCGAGGCGATCACGAAGGCCGGGTTCACGCCCGGCAAGGACATCGCGCTCGGCCTCGACGTCGCCGCGACCGAGTTCTTCGAGGGCGGTAAATACGCCTTCGAGGGCAAGAAGGTCACCGCGAAGCACCTGCTCGACTACTACACCGAGCTCGTCAAGTCCTACCCGCTCGTCACGATCGAGGACCCGCTCGCCGAGGACGACTGGGCGGGCTGGGCCGAGCTCACCTCCGCGCTCGGCGGCAAGGTGCAGATCGTCGGCGACGACCTCTTCGTCACGAACCCGAAGCGGCTGGCGACCGGCATCGAGAAGGGCGCGGCGAACTCGATCCTCGTCAAGGTCAACCAGATCGGCACGCTCACCGAGACGCTGGATGCCGTGGCCCTCGCCCAGCGCAGCGGCTACACGGCGGTCATGTCGCACCGCTCGGGCGAGACCGAGGACACGACGATCGCCGACCTCGCGGTGGCGACCGACTGCGGGCAGATCAAGACCGGCGCCCCGGCGCGCAGCGAGCGGGTGGCCAAGTACAACCAGCTCCTGCGCATCGAGGAGGAGCTCGCCGAGGCCGCGGTGTACGCGGGGCGCAGCGCGTTCCCGCGGTTCAAGGGCTGAAGCC